>MWDD01000127.1 GCA_002070375.1 bacterium ADurb.Bin157
GGCATAAACTGCAAATCAAAAAGACTTTTTCTGATTTTAGTATATAAATAACCTCTGCGGGCATCACCAAATGAAATCTTCATATCTCTGCGACGCAAATACCAAATAAGAAAACATAACAACAAAAAAGCTACAATAGCAGATTTTGTGTCTATAAGAATAGCGGCCCCAAAACTCAAAATAACACCGAGAAGCGCAACCGACCAATGAAAAAACTTATATTTAGGGCGAAAAGAGGGGTTCGCCGAGTATAATTCTATGAAAGCAGCCATATTCAACAGCCCAAAAGTATAAAGAAAAAACATACCCATTACCGATGCCACGGAATTCAAAAATTCACCGCCGGATCCGTTCCCGCCAATTAAAAACATTATTACAGTAGAAATAACACACAAATATAAGCCGGCTCTTGGCTCATCTGTCGGTCCGTATCCTTTTGAAAAAGGCTTCAAAAAAGGTAATATTTCATCTCTGGCAATTGCCTGCAAAACCCTGGGTGCCCCGACAAATCTGCCTAAGGCACTTGAAAGAGTGGCTGCGAATACTCCTGCAACAACCATAAATCCCGCACCTAAAAATGCATTGTCTACCATGACTTTGAACGGAGTATCAATTAGGATTTGTCTTTCAAAACCTCCGCCGAATACAATTATTTGTGCAAAATATACCAAAGTTGCCACAAACAGCGAATAAAGAGTGCCTTTTGTCATGCTTTCACCGGGTTTTTCAAGGTCGCCGGACATGTTGATACCCGCAATAAAGCCCGTCACAGAGGGGAAATATATGGCAAAAAGAGCCCAGAAATTCAAGCCCCCCTTAACAGGCTCTAAGTTACCCATAAACTTTGAAAGGCTGAAAGATTGCCCCGCACCCCAAAGATAAAAGAAAATAGAGGAAAACAATATTGCCATAATTACGTATTGTGTCTTTATAGCCCATTCGGCACCCACTCGAGCAATTAAGAACAAAATAACCGCCGACAATATTCCTATAAGCATGAAATATTCTGCCGTAGCGGGAAAAGCCTTGGTAAAGGCTTCAGAAAAACCGAGAAGATAAAAAGAAATTGAAATGACCTGCGCGATAAACAAAGCAATTCCGATTGCACCGCCAAACTCAGCACCCAAAACCCGAGAAACCATAAAATAAGCGCCGCCGCCTTTAACAGGCATGCTTGTCGAAATTGCACCAACGGAAAGAGTTGTTAAAACTGTTATAAATTGGGATAGGAACAAAATTATAGCGGCGTTTATTATACCCGCTTCACCAACAACATAGTTGGCGCGCATAAACATTATAACGCCAAATATAGTTAATATGCTTGGAGTAAACACCCCGCCGAAGGTTCCAAATTTAACGCTGGTTTTTGGTGATTGTGATGTGTTTCCCATTTATAGTCCTAATTATTAAGTCGATAATTTAACATATTATTTCGCCCCTATCAACTGCTGAATTCTCACCAATTATTTATTTGTCACTCACAGAAATTAAGGTGTAAAATGCTTAAAACGAAAACGAAGGGCAAATCCAATGGATATCAAGCAAATATGCAAAGCCAATTTTGACATATGTGTAAATTTTCTCGAAAAGCTGGTTGCCTGCAAGTCTTTGAGCGGCAACGAGAAAGAGTGCGCGCAAACAGTCAAAACTTTTTTTAAACACCATAAAATCCCTTGCTTTACCGATTCGAGAGGCAGCTTGATAGCTGTTTCCGCACCTAAAGAAATTGAATTCAATTCTGTTAAAGAAGCAATTGTTAAAGCAAAACATCTAAATATGCCGGTAATAGCTTATAACGCTCATATGGACGTAGTTTCTGCAGACAACCACAATGAATGGCAAAGCGACCCTTTTAAATTAACCAAAAGAAACGGCAAACTGTTCGGGCGTGGAACATGCGACATGAAGGGTGCTCTGGCGGCGATGGCCACATCAATGGTTCTTATGAAAGACTCAGACCAAAAGCATAAAAGAGCGAACCTTATAATCGCCTGTTTCTGCACCGAAGAGGAAGTAGCGGAAGGTTTGGCTTTCAAAAACCTTTTTGACGAATTTGAATTAACACCCGATGCGGTAATTCTCGGTGAACCCTCAAAAATGCAAATAGCAAGAGGGCAAAGAGGCAAGCTCGAAATGATAGTAGAAACCAAGGGAGTTTGCTCTCACACCTCTGTCCCTGAAACAGCAGATAACGCAGCATACAAAATGGCCCGGGCGCTCTTAGCAATTGAAGAACTGGAGCTTGAAGAAAGAAAAACACACACTTTAGCCCCCGAAAACATAATGCAAAGAACCACAATAGTCGGCTCTGCCATAAAGTGCTATCCGCAAAGCAAAAGTTTTGTACCCGACAAAACAGAAATACACGTAACAGCACGATTGGCTCTTGGGCAAACCTTTAATACCATTTCCGAAAAACTAAAAAAACACCCTCTGTGGCCGCAGGCACATACTTATTGTCTTATTTACAGAGGTAAATCATATATGGGAAAAGATTCTTATTGGCCCGCCGAACATAGTGGCTGGGAAACCAAAAAGGAAGAGCAAATTTTTAAGCTTGTTTTCAACACCTATGAAGAATTGTTCGGAACCGCTCCAAAAGATAAGATTTGGCCGTTCTCAACCGATGGCGTTTATTGTGCGGGACAGCTTAAAATACCGACATTGGGCATTGGGCCCGGGCACGAGGAAGTGGCCCACATTAACGACGAATGGGTTAGCGAAGAAGAGCTTTTAATGGCACTGACACTTTACTGCGCAATAGCATACAAAGCGTTAAATATAGCCTCTTAGTTTATAATATAAGAGCCCGATCCATTCGTGAATTGCAGCGTTAAAGGCTGTTAAATAACTTTCGTAAGCATAGTTAACGCTGTTTTTATCGTGAGTTGACGCAGGCAAAACATTAAAGCCTTTTTTGCGAAAAACCATTTCAGAGCGCTTTATATGGCTTCCGCTGGTTACAAGTAAAATTGTCTTTAACTCCGGAAAATGTTTTTTAATGTATTCGCCTTCGGCTTTTGTTGTAATAATAGACTCATCTTTTAGAACCGTTAAACCCGATTTGTCAACTTCAAGCAACGAAGTAAAACTTGACACCCATACAAATTCATTGAATCCGTAAATATCTGAATAGCCCGTACTAATTATCAACTTTGGAGCGCGCTTTTCTTTATAAAGGCGCACGCCATGAGAAACTCGCTGAAACCCGCTGTAGCCCGGGTCGCCCGAAGGCGTGCTTCCTGAAGCCAACACTATTATCGCATCTGCTTTTTTATTAGAATTCGGAGACATAAAATGTATTGAAAGCAAGCCGCCAACAGGATAAATGCTTACAAAAACAAGAATTACTGCTAATACTGCGAGCCCCTTAAAAAGAGCAAGTTCAATTGCCCTATGCTTTTCGGATATATTTTTGTTGCCGCTAAAGGCAATAAAACCAACAGAAAACACAACAGCCACCAAAAACTGCCGCCAATGAATTTGAAATTGGCAAATAAAAAAATAGAATAAGCTAGGCAAAAACATAAAAAACAACATATATTTTTTTTTCAAATTTCAGGCCTCAACTTTTTGCTTTTTAGCTTTTTTGTTTCTAAATCAAACTCAATAAACTTTTTACACCAGGCAAACATATCATGACGCAACACAAAATGTAGGCTAACTGTTTCCGACAAATCAGCGTTTCCGGTTATCCGCTCAAATTGATTATAACCACGACTAAACATATTTTGCAGTCCCGAGATGAGCGTCATCAAGTCGCGATCTCTTGTTCGTGTCAGCAAGGATGAACTTAATACATAATCCGACATCAAAACAATTGCAAGATTTTTGTCTTTGACTGCGTGTTCCATTTTCATCTCAGAAAAAACCGGAGGCGGATTTAAATGACCGGCAATGCGATACAAGAATTCGCTCCCAACAAGAGCCATAACCAAAATCTGAGACTGTAAAATCCTTTCTGAATCAGCCAAGAGCACATTTTTATCTAAGCTCACTAAAAGATAATAAATATTTTGATTTTCAATTCTCAATTGCTGCAAAGGCAATTCGGAAGTTATTTCAGATGGCAAATCTTTTAAGGAAGGGCGCCGACATTTAACAAGAATGCTGTCTAACTGATTGATAAAATCTTGGTTTTTCAGGGGGTAAAACATTCGTGCCGGAGGCTGTAACGACGGAACATCTTCACCGTTATAAACAAATGAGTCATATTCAGAAAGGTCGTCAGAGTAAAGCGTTGCGCCATTAATATCTATTAAAGTCGGTTTTCTGGTTTTAATACGCCCGGACCTAATGGCTTCCAATATTTGCATTTTATTCATAAAAACCGCAAAACCAAGAAAAGCACAGTAAATTCCGGCAATAACAAAAGCGGGAATATTCCCCACATAAATAAATTGTTCCGGAATCGATGCTCCATATTCAACAACCCTCATAACACCCTCTAACACGAGAGTTAGAGTTGGAGCCATATAAATAGCCCAACTCATTTTTATCAGCGAAACAATAGAAATAAAGAATGACAGGGGGATAATATAAGCAAACGCCCAAAGAATCAGTGGATTCACAATAATTGAAGCACTTGAAAATGTTCCAAAAATATACATGCAAAGAGGAATTGTGCCCAAATTTGCAGCAAAAGAAACAGAGAAATACCTTGTAATAATTTCAGGCAGGCGAAGTTTGCGCAAAACAGTATTTATCGGGCCCGCAAGAATAACAATACCTATTACAGCAGAAAAACTGAGAATAAAAGCCACATCGTTAATATAGTTTGGGTTATACAAAAGAATAGTTAATGCCGCTAAAGAAACAGGTCTTAATGGAGACGGGAAAAGCTCAAAATGCAAAGCTAAAGCCGCAGCTATATACATAATCAGAGCACGCCAGACAGAAGGACTGCCAACTGTTATAAGGGCATAAAAAGACAACCCTATAGAAATTATAATAATTCTAGAAACAGGCGGTATGCGCAAAAGGCTTAAAAAAGAGGTTGCAAGCAAAAGAATTATCATTATATGCTGCCCGGAAATTGCGAGTAAATGACTAATACCTGTTTCTCTATAAAGCTTTTTATCTTCTGAAGATATTAGAGAAGTGTCTCCGAGAACAAAACCAACAATAACACCCTCATATTTCTTTGGCAACGCCCTCGAAAGCCCTTCTTTTATCTTTTCTCTGACATTACCTGCTAATCCCCTGATATAATAATTTTCAAATGTGTTCTCAACTTTGTTTGCGATAAAACACGGAAACTTCGATCCTGACTCAGAAGCAAATTTACCCTCAATCGAATAATAATTTTCAGGCAATAAATCAAGTTCTTCCCCGGTTCTAAATTGGCATCGAACTTTTCCGGGAATCTTCGCCCGCTCTTTAGTATTTTCAGCAAAACTTATTGCACCTCTGTATTCGCTGTTTTCAATTAAAAAGCTTATCCCCCCCGATTTAAGATGACGAAACCCGCCGGTGAACTTCCCCTTTAATATTCCTTTCGAACCGATTAAATGCTTTATTTCACGTTCATTCACTTCAGGAATAAGGCGTAAGTTTCCATAAAACGCAGCAGAAAAAAA
>MWDD01000128.1 GCA_002070375.1 bacterium ADurb.Bin157
GACGGCAACACAGCTCATGAGGGCGTGTTTGTAAATGTCGGTTTTGACTACAGAGCGAACGATTCTTTTACGTTTATTGGCGAAGTTAACTTTTATAATCGAGTCAACGCGGGAAAAAGCACCGACCTGAATCTTGGTTTACGCTATCATGTAAAACCCGGAATGTCGCTTACACTCGCCGCTCCGATTTCTCTCAGCAACGATATGTTTTTTGGTTATGACTATAGACTTCAGGGACTTTTACAGTATCATTACTAAAATACATCTTTTATTTAATGTTTTTGCTTGTTTAGCCGATGATTAAATAGAAAACTTATGATAGCTCAAAGGAGCCGGTATGGTTAAAAAATTTCAAATTATGCTGACTTTGGTTTTAAGCGTTATGCTTTTAACACTCGTCGGTTGCGGCACAAAAAGCACCCTCAGGGGGTCTATTGTGGGAACAATCATTGACTCTCAGACAGGAATAGGCATACCCGGCGCTACCGTAGTAACATCACCATCGACCGGTTCTGTTATAACCGACATTAATGGTGCTTTTTCAATTAACGACGTTAATGCGGGAGTTTATACCGTAACGGCGCACGCGAGCGACTTTAATTCTAATTCTGTTACTTGCAGTGTTGACAGCGGGTTGTCTGTAACCACCAACATAGTTTTGGTTTCGACCGGCGGAAGTTTTTCAAGAAACATTTTGCCGATTTTTACTGTGAACTGCGCAATTTCAGGATGCCACAACGACAGCGCCGCTGCCGGCAGACTGAGATTGAACAGTTATTCGGCTGTAATGACCGGCGGTAAATCAGGAGCGGTTATCTACCCCTTCGATTCTTCAACCAGCAGATTAGTTAAGCGCATTAAGGGTACAGAAACCCCTAGAATGCCGCTGGACAGAGCAAGCCTTTCCACCGCCGACCAGGGCTTGATTAGCAATTGGATAGCCGGCGGAGCTCGCAACAACTAAATAATTCTTTGGGGTGTTTTTGTGGAAAAAGCAACGTTTTTCGGTACCGTAGCCGTATCAGTATTGATTGCTGCCAGTATTATGATGGCAGGCAGCTTAAAAGCATTTTTTGACATACCGTCCATTATTATCGTGTTTGGTGGCGGCTTGTTTTCTATGTACATTGCTTACAACGCAGAAACTGTAACCAAAGCGCTATATATGATTAAACAATCTTATATGGCTCCCGACGAATTTGATTATCTGAAAATTATCAGCACTATACTTAGCACTGCCGACGTGGCCAGAAAAGAGGGTGTTCTCGCTCTTGACGCTAAAATGTCAGAAATCGACAACGAATACATGCGGCGTGCGTTACAAATGGTAGTGGACGGTGTTGATATAGCCCTAATCGAAGAAGTTTTAATGACCGAAGTAGACGCCACCGCGAACCGCCACACAGAAGTAAAAAGCGCCATCGACTTTTTTGGCGCCTCCTTACCCGCATTTGGCATGATCGGAACGGTTATGGGTCTTGTTTTGCTTTTAGGTAACCTTGACGACCCCGCAGCTATTGGCCCGAATATGGCCGTTGCACTTATTACAACCTTTTACGGCGCCGTTGCCGCAAATGTTTTGTTTATACCTTTAGGCAAAAAGGTTGACCAGAGAAACAACATAGAATCTCTTTATTTGGAAATAATAGCCAGAGGCTGCTTGATGATAGCTTCCGGAATACACCCAAGGATTATTCAAGAAAGACTGCTTGCTTACGTTTCCCAAAAAGATCGCGGCAGATTCAACGAAATTCACTTAGCAAAAGAGCTGAAAGAATAGAATAATGGGCGAAAGAAAAAAACCTGAAGAACCAACCGCAGCATTATGGTATGTATCTTTTTCAGACCTTGTTACCAACATGCTGTGTTTCTTTATAATGCTCTTCGCATTTTCGACCCTCGACAGCCCAACCAAAAGAATGTCTTCAGAAATTAAAGAACAAATGTACTCTACGGTTTTCTCAATAAGCAGCCAAAACGCAGCCCAAACTTGGCTTAACGACGGCGGGAAAGGGATGCTCTCTTCCTCTCTTGTTCAAAAGAAAAGCGATATCCCTCATGTTGTCAAAACTATTAAAAATAAACTTTCGAGAGTAAGCGTTGCAGACAGACTTAAAGTTACAAACACTGATCAAATGGTTAAAATTCAAATACCCGCAAACGTTATGTTCGAAAGCGGGAGCACTGAAATGAAAGCAGGTTCGGAAGAAGTTTTGAAGGCTCTTGTACCTGTTATTGCCCCACTCGAAAACTATATAAGAATCGACGGACACACAGACGACACACCGACAAAAAACAGCATTTTTCCCACAAATTGGGAATTATCGGCAGGAAGAGCCTGTAGAATTGTAAGATTTTTTATCGATGACTGCGGGCTCGATGCCGAAAGATTTTCTGCTCAAGGGTTCGCAGATAACCGCCCGAAGATGGCTGATACAACTCCGGAAGCAAGAGAAACAAACAGACGTGTCGAGCTGATTATTTTGAACGAAAAAGTTAAAAAAATTAAAAGTTTCTCATGGGATTAATAAATCAATTACCGCTGTTAAAAACTCGCACTCTCGAATAAGCCAGCATGTTATCTATTTTTTGCCTTTGAGATTCGTCGTAGACCTTTATTTCATCTGTTAAATAAACATTGCCGAGCAATTCAAGCACCTGTTCGTATCGTTTCATATGAAACGCACTTTCGGCCTTTCCCAGGAGATAAAATTTATTTTGTGGGCTTGATGCATGAAGTTGTGAATAAAACAAATAAGATTTCAGATACTGACCTTCAGCCAATGACTTTTCAGCCATGCCTTCCATGGTGTTACGCCCAAGCAAGCTTTTTGCGGGTGCGCTGACGGGAAGGGCCGTAACCAGTCTTACGTTGCGCGCTTCGCTCGGAGATTTCATAAGGTGGGGCTCAAGGGTTGAAACAAAATTGGTTTTGCCTTCTTTTCCCGAGACTATATTAAAAGAGGGACCGAAAAAATTACGTTTGTAATATTTTGCGGTTTCTTGCGGGTCAGCTTTAGACTTAAGCTCTAAATCAGATGTAAAAGGCTCGCTTCTGTATTCAAGCTCTCTGAGAAGTGCTAAATATCGTTCTGTTATGGGGTGTTTAGGCTGTTTTTGATTTGCCGACACAAACATGTCTATTGATTCAATGTAATTTCCGGCATGAAACTCGCTCATTCCGCATATAATCATAGCCTGAACATCGTCAGGGTAAAACTTATAATATTCATAAGCCTTTTTTGCCGCTTCTTCGTAATGACCGCGCTCATATAGCTTCTGCGCTTCTCTCAGAGAACGAGAGAGCTCTCTGCCGTCAACCGCGCAAAGAGCTGTCAGAACAAATATCATTGTAAATAACTGCGATTTTTTCATTAAATCAAAGTTTATCCCAGTCTATATCGTCTTTATGTTCAATATTAGGCGGTTCAACCTGAACCTCCGTTTCTGTATCAGGAGAAGTAGCCGTTTCACCGGCCTGCTGTTCTATATCCCATGAGTCGCCCTTTAAATAATCATCGGGCGGTTCAAAGTCTTCTTGACTCACCACATGCTTGTAAGCCTGATTGGCTGTAACAAGAAATATGGCCAGGAGAATAAATACAACTCCCCATTTCCAATTATCGTTTCCATGCATAATCTAAACTCCCTACTGTAAGGCCTGTTATCGAACTACTGTCTCGGCTAAAGGAAAACTAATTATAACTGTTCCTCTAACCCTGTCTGAGTTAACAAAATTCATATCAAGCGAACGAATAATATGAAGAGGTAAATTGCGATTTTTCATATTTCTGAAAAACTCGGCAAAGCTTTTAAAAGAAGTGGCAAAGGCTATTTTAACGGGCACTATTTCGGCGCCCTTCCAACTCCCGTCGTCAACCTCGGCACCAACGGGCATTCCAAATTCGTCCAGTTCAACATTTTTTAAGTCAACAACACCGGGGGTATTGTTTTCTTCGTCATTTTTTTCTTCAATATAAAAGGGTTTGTAGACATCAAAAGATTTGATTATAAAGCCGTCTGAACAGTCATAAGTGCAATCTGTTATCATCTTCATCAATGCCGCTTCTTCAAAACCGGGTTTTAAAAGACGTCTTGTTAACAACCACATTTTTTGCGGATCGTCTAAAATAGCTTTCTGTTCTTTTTTTAAAGTTTCGTAAGTAACTTGAGCTTGGAGATTCTCTGCTTCAAGGGTTACGAGTTGTGCTTCAAGCTTTCTGAAAGAATCTTGAGCGGTCACCGCTATTAGGTTCCACAAAAAAAACGAAATCATGACCGAAACTAATACCGAGATTAAAACCCCTGTCATTGAGTTTTTCATGGGAGCACCCCCTTTACAAGGAATTCTGTTCCTTTGGGTGTTTGCCTGCTTACTATGCTTATAATACGCAGCAAAGGACCTTTTCTTATTTGCTTGTCCGTGCTTGCGTCAACGAGCCTTTTCGCGAATTCTGCGACACAAGAAGCGTCTGAACCCAAGCCTTTTATCACACAAACTTCACCGGCAACAGATGAAGCTAACTCTTGTTCTCCGATTTCTGTTTGTTCTAAAGAGCTTAAGTAAGGATTTGTCTCTGACTCTTCTTTTTTGAGCTCAGGGTTATTGGAAGTGGCCTCTAAAGCCGGTAAATTGATGAAGCCTGCTTCTGCCTCAGTTTTTACCATAATTTCTTCGGGTATAACACCGTTTTCACGCGCCAAAATTCTAATTCTTGCCAATGCCACAGACATGTCAGGCCGTTCGATAACCGGATTCAAAATTTTGCCAAATTTTCCTGAAAGCTTCAATATTTGAATAGGTTTTCCGGATTTATCTCTCATTATTTCGTCTTCTGATTTCAATTCAAGAGCTTTTTGCTTCTGAATAGCTATTTGAGCATACTGCAAAGACATTCTTTCTTTGATAATACCTCTGTATCCAAAAGAAACAGTCAATGCCGCTAACAATATACCTACAGCCGCATAAATCGGCATTTTGTTAACAAAATTCTCATACAGCCGCTCTTTCTCTCGCGCAGCCATTTGAGCTATTAAATTCATCTTATCGGAATCTTTGGCAGAACCGGCTAATGACCCGCCTATTGCAGGTATAAAAGGCAAAATATATTTTTGCTTTGCTTCGGCGCTTACAGCCTCATTATGAGATTTAGACATAACGGCAGCAATATCGATAGCGGAAGAAACATCTAAGGCATTAATTTTAGTGGGACTGAAATAGCTTTGTTCATATGCCAAAAACCCTTCAGAAGCGGCACCTCCACCCATAAAGCTGAGCAAATCTATTTGATTGAGTTTGCTTACGGCCCTAAAATAATCAAAACTAAACCTTATTTTTTGAGAATAAACTTCAAGCTCTGCTGAAGTGGGTTTAACAGACATTTCGCTCATGCCGGAAGGAATATATCGGTAAAATTTCAGTTCACCGGCCGA
>MWDD01000129.1 GCA_002070375.1 bacterium ADurb.Bin157
CTGTGCGCAAATACGCCGAAAAGAATGGCATTGTTGACATGAGGCTGTACGTTACAACGGAAAGGTCGCAAATGATGGCAAACATATATGATACCATCCGCAGGGCAGGCTACCTTGACGACAGCATCAAACCTAACTACCTTGGCGACCACTATTACATTAACTTCAAAGGCTTCAAGGACAAAAACCGCAAAAGCATATCATCGATGTTCAAGTTCATGACCCCGATGAAGTCCGAGCCATTCGGTGAGCTTTCTCCATACTTGAAATACAATCAAAGCGGCTGGCTCAAGATGATCCATTCAATTAAAAGGGCAAAAAAGCTGCTAAGAAACGACAAGTAGGACAGGGGACATGGAAATCACAATCACCATAACCGCCGACACAATTACCGCCCTCGCCAAATCGGAAAACGCATCGGCATACAGGTTCGTCAGGGTAAAGGACGTCGCAGCCATCGTTGCTGTAATAAAGTTCGTCAACAATTTCCTTTCCGCTAAAGAGGTCAAAACTTAAACATTATTTACAGCGATAGTGAAAAGGGGCAAGGGTATAAATCCTGCCCCTTTTTAATTGTAATGACCGCGTGCCGTAGCGGTTTCAAAAACCACAAAAAACATCATAAAATATCGCTAACACAATGAATATATTGACTGTAGGTATAGAGCTTGTTATTATGGCTGTCGCATGGAATACAACACTTTGTTCAAATTGGCGAGAACAATGCAGGGCATTACACAAACCAAAGTCGCGGAAGCAGTAGGAATTAGACAGCCATCACTCAATGCTTTCGAACTTGGCAAAGCCTCTCTTTCGCTTACAACCCGCAAAAAGATTGCTATGCTTATAAATATTAACCCTGATTATATATCCGACCCCACGGCACCCCCTTTTTCTTCTAAAGAGGTCATATTTATGCGCCTCCCGGAAGACAATTTGCTGCCGGAGAAAGGTTTTCAATTAATATATTTTCTTGCCGAACACAACAAAACATTTGAAGTGCTCATATTGTTTTCTAACACAATCTTTGCAAGAAAAGCCCTGAAAGATGCCATCACCGAAAAGCCTGTTGTAGCGATTGTTTGCAAAGATCAGGACAACAATATATTCTTCTTCACAAGAAAAAAGAATGCGGCAGGTCAGATTATAAATGGCCTTGAACTCAAGGCTGAACTGAACAAACGCAGTATTGAAGAAAAACCATCTATCATTATTGAAGAAAAGGCGGTCAACGACAATCTGCTTCAAGATATCATTCAAGGAAATGTCTCACGTAGTCAATTAGAATCAATATTTGAGCAGAAAGATTTTATCATGCTCACGAAAGCCGAGCAGCATATAATTCAAAGAAAACGTGAGATGGGAATAGAAGATGCAACGATACTCCAATATCTGAACGCCTTGAATACAAAAACTTAGGATTAATGCTAACATGGAAAAACACCAACTGTTCAAAACCGTAAGAACAATGCAGGGCATTAAACAAACCAACGTTGCAAATCAGGTCGGGATTAAACAGCAATCCGTTGTACCATACGAATCAGGCAAAGCCAAACTGAGTGACAAAACTTTATCGAAAATGGCACTGGTGCTGAACCTGAATCCTGCTTTTCTTGTCAGGGAAAACAACAACCCCTTCAAATCAAACGGTCTGATTAAATTCCGTTTACCTGAAGGTATGGGTGGCATTGATTATTCAATTATCTATTTTCTCGCCGAAAATAACAAATATCTCAATCTTATTTATTTCACCACAAGGTTGCCACGTCATAAAAAAACAGCGACAAACACACTGTACGAATATCCTGTATACGCTATTGCGATTAAAGACGATAGCGACAACACATTTCTTATTAAGCGGAACGCTGACAAACCTTTAATCGGTGAAAAAGAACTCGATGCAAAATTATCCAGTATCGCAAAGAGCAGGGGAATGGCTATTGAAAAAACACATGTGAACTTGTTGGCAAAAGAAGAAACAATATTTGTGGATATGTCTGCCACAAAAGAACAAATTGACGCATACTTTGCGAATTTGTTTTATCAACAGGAAAAATTGACCTGGCGCATGGTAACAGACAAAGAGTGGGAACACATACAAAAAATTCGCCGGCGTGAAAATGAAAAGGATTGATTAACGTGGAAACCTATCACATATTCAAAATTGTTCGAACCCTGCAGGGCATTAAACAAACCAACGTTGCAAACCAGATCGGGATCACACAGCAAGCCATCGCTCTATTTGAGTCGGGCAAGAGTACACTGAGCAACAAAACCGTATCGAAAATTGCAACGCTGTTGAACCTGAACACTGCTTTTCTTATCGACAAAAGCAGCAACCCTTTTTTGTCCAGCAACAACTTGATTAAATTCAGCTTGCCTGAAAGCATAAACGGCATCGACTATTCAATTATTTTTTTTATTGCCGAGTACAACAAATATCTCAATCTCGTTTTTTTCACATCGCCGTCGCCGTTGTTCTCAAAATATCGCAACAATACGGTTTTTAAACATCCAACAATAGCAATAGGCATAAAAGACGCTGACGATAACATCTTTTTGCTCAAATGTGAGTCGAAAAAACCATTGTTTGGCGAACGTGAATTGCTCGCAAAACTTGAAGAAATTAACAGCCAGGGCAAAAGTAAAATTGATATCGACAGCAAAACGCTATCGGTCGGTAAGGAAAAAAAGTTCCTGGATTTTACAATCACAAAAGACGAGGTAGACAAATACTTTACTGCCGTTGCCTATGCTGCAACAATCATAACAAAGGATGAGGACAAGCTGATTCAATATATACGCAAAAATAACATCGGGATCCAAAAACTCATTAAGTATCTGGAAGCTGCTACCCAGCTTTCATAATCAATTATTTGTCATTAAAGGGGGTATTCGCACTATGCACGCAGGAAACAGGCTTAAATTATTCAGAATATTATACGGTTATACCCAGCAAGAGCTTGCTTCTGCGGGAAACATTACTCAACGCAGTTATGGTCAGCTCGAAAACAAACCCAAAATCGGCAATAACTACATTGATATATACTCAGAGGTGTTTGGTTTATCCGCAGATTATTTGGGCACGGGTAATACCGATACTATTTTCTCGAACCACATCGGTATATTCCACGTTCCCCCCAAACGATTTGATAAATATAGAGATGACAGATCCGTTTTTGTGCGAAAAATTAACGAATTCCAGAATTTTTGTGATGAATATTTGCCATCCTTTTTTAGCGAGGTAAAAGCAAAAAACTATTACATATTGAACAACAACAAGACCGGCTATATGCTTTACGTTTTACCTCTGGTTTATGATCAATTAATTTGTATCTGTTCTGAAAGAAAATATTGCCAAATATTGAATAAATCAATCGAACCTGTTCTTAATAAAGCAGATAAAGTTGACATTGATACAGATTTAGATATTTCTTCCGCCGATCCCGAAATAGTGGAAATTGCAGTAAGCTATTTTGACGGTTTATGTAAGGGTTGTGTCCACGGCCCCGTGTGCAACAAATTCAAGGATGAGGATGTTTTAGTTAGCCCGTCTGCACTCGTAGTCTGTAATTTGTCCTTAGAAGAAAATAACCTCATAAAATATATCCGTGAAAATTCTATACCCCCGCATAAAGCCATAGATTGCCTCAAGGCAAACGCACTAACATAGGCCACCACAAGAAAGGGGGCAAAGGCAAAAACCTTCCCCCTTGTTTCCATAACCGCAACTACCGCAATAGCTTCCCCGAAATCATCTGCCGTATCGCTTCCATGAAAACTCTATCGAGCATCTCGGCTTCATCATCTTTCACGGAATGACATCGCTTCATCTGCTGTATCGCCTGCCGTGTCAGTTTCAACAATCCTGCTACTTCATCTGCCGTTATGTTCTTTTTTGCCATTGAAACCCCCTTCATAATATTTGCCTTCTATAAGGTATAAGCAAATTTGAAAGTGATTTTATGATCGCGGCAACCGGGGGCAATCGCCTTCATGTTCCTTCCTGCTTAAAGAGGGCAGGGGACATAACTTTTTAAACGGACTAAAACGTCATGTTTTTTGTAACATACCGTATAAATTGACGATAGTTGCTTAATGAGGTTTAATTATGGTTGCAATCAACGACAACAACGGAGGCAAGCATGGAAAACATGGAAAACATAATAAAGGTGATTGAAGAGGCAAGTCCGTCCGACGGCTACACCGACGAGGAAATAAAAAACAACTTCTGGAATTCGCCGCCGCCGCGTAAAGGTTACGGCAGGTATCTGCTACAAGGGAAAAACATCAGTGCCGCCGATTTTGCAGAATTGAAGAAAAACAAAGAAATCTGGTATTGGGATAGAGACTATCTTGAAGAGATGGACATGTTTTATTATACACCTGGGTGGAGACTGGACACAAGAGGCATCGAAAGGCTGAGAAAAAGTGGCTGCGCTGTAGAAATTGACAGTATTGGTCAACAGCAGCAAAGGATGGCAGAAGCAGAAGAATTAAGAAAAAAGAAGGCGATAGAAGAAGCAGAACAGAGGAAAAAAAACAAAGAATCCTACAAGGCGGAAATCGATGAGTACGAAAATTGGCTTGGAAATCCTCATTGGGTCGGAGACAGAGGCGACAGGGTGGGTCCCGACGAAAATGTGCATATCAAAACAATACGATCGGCAAATGCAACATTGGCAAACGACGAGTATATATCATATTATCTCACATCTGCAGGCTACCTCTATAGCCACAGGCACTACAATTTCGACATGTGGGACAACATATATTCTTCTGAACCTGCTCCGGCACATGTTGTCGAAGAAGCAAAGAAAATTACGGAAGAATTGAACAGAAAAAAAGAAGCGGAAGAGATCAAGAGACAAGAAGCAAAGAAGAAGGAAATCTTTGTGCACTTGAAATGTCCTCGCTGCGGTAGGGAAATCTATGTACAAAAAGACCGTGCAGAGTCTTTTAAAGGTGTTCGGTGCGGTAAATGCCATACAGGAAAAAAACCTACCGCAAAGACAACCGTTGTATTTGACCTGGTAGACAAAGTAGAGAGACAAAACATCGCGGAAGGGGCAGATATTAAATAAAAACAAAGGGGAATTATGCTTGAAAAAGAGAAAAAGAAGACAAAAAAGAATAAGTACACGGTCGAACAGGCTTTTGTTACTGCCGCAAAACACCTTATCACCACAGAACGCTTCATGACAGTGCTCGACGAGGCAATAAGGCTTGCCGCTTTAAAGGGAGAAAACGGGGAAGAGCTTGAAGGCGAACGTGAACGACTGACAGCAGAAATGAAGGAAAAAGAATACATAGATGCCGATGTCGAGAAATGCTGCGTCGGTATCAAGGACGAGCGCGAGATATATATACTGAAGCTGCAAAGACATTTGTCAACCTGCGAACTTGCTCTGCACAGGCGCA
>MWDD01000130.1 GCA_002070375.1 bacterium ADurb.Bin157
TAAAATAAAGCCCGCAGAGCTTAAACATGTTTTATTAAGAAAACATCACCCGTCCCCTCAAAGGTTTCCTGTGCAAACCTTGATTTGGTTAAACGGTTACAAAAAGCAAAATGGCGCTTTAATGCCGGATGTTGAAGCATTAACGGAACTATTAAAACTTAAAGCCTTGTGGCAGCTTTTATTATCACCTTTAAGCGTAAAAGCAGAACAAGAAATATTGAAGAAAAATAATGTTTGGCCCTTGTCAAAAACCTTCGAACAAACTTTGCAAAACGGCTTTAAAAAGGCCTTACCGTCGTTAAAAAGAGAGTTTGCTTTAATGGGCTATCATTATGATTTTTTGCGTTCTTGTGAATTTGGCAAAGAATCTGAAAAAGAAATCTCGAGCACTTGGTTTAAGTATTTAAAGGAACGAGGATTAAACCTCAAAGAAGCCTTATGTCCTTATTAAAAAACACAGAAAAATTTTCAAAAAGAAAAAAAATAACACTTACTCTGCTTAGCATATTTTCTGTTGTACTGATCGTGGGCTTGATATATTTAGCACGCGCTATTCCCAACGCCACAACCATCGATTTCACTTCTATACGAAATAACCTCAGCACTCAGGGAATTTCTGGCAAATCTAAGCCTGCTGCAGACATGAAGTCGCTTTTTACAAAAGGTTTTGAAGAGAGTGTCGAAGAAAGGCAGGCATCAAAAGAACGAGACATCTTTGTAAAAGAAAGTCGTTCGCGCATATACGTAGAAACGGCAATGAACGACTATTACAGAGAAAACTACAGTGAAGCGTTCAGACGTCTCGAACGAGCAAAATCTTATAACCCGGGTAATTTTTTAGCTGCACGTTTAAGCGCCCAAATTAATCTGGAACTAAGAAGATATAAAAAAGCATACGATGATTTAGAAAGAGCCAGACAAATACCTAATGAAGACGATACAGTTGCCAGAGATTTAGACGTTTTGCGAAAAATCATGAGGTATACAAGGTCAGAAATAGACGTTCTGCAAAGGCAAGTTCACAAAAATCCGAATGATTTATTGGCTAGTGCCAGACTTGAAGAATTGTATGAACAAATGAAAGATTGAATCAACTCATTATATAGCAAAAACAGAAGCTTTTTGCAGAATTTCGGCATCTGCATGCTTCAAAAAAACTATCAAATCTTTTCCGCATTTTTGGTACAGTATAAAAGCCGGAGCACAAACGCTTTTTAACGTCTCAGGATTAAAATTTGCAAAATCAATATTTCTTTTATATACAACTTTGCATATTCCGTCACACTTGTATGGTCCGGTTTCTTCAAGTATTGGGGGGATATTCGCAGCCAAAGCCCAGTCTTTGTTGTATTCGGGGCGCAGAATAGCAGTATCGGCAGAAATAAGAACCGGCAAACCTCTGTTTATGGCAAACGAAAATCTGGCAGGCACTTCAATATTCTCACAATAGGGCTTAAATTTGTCTATAATTTCTTTAATCTCTTTTGCTATTTTGGCGGGGAGACTTATAGGAAAAGCTCTCCAAGAATGTTTTAAAATTATTGATTTTTCTAAGCTTATTTGAGAGAACAGCCTTATGTTACCTTTAAGACAACAGACCTCTATTTTTGGTTTTCCTTCTATAAATTCTTCAACTATCACATTGTCTTTAGCTTTTGCTTTAATTAAGTCAAAGCATTCCGGCAGCTCTCTGAAAGCCTTAAGCAGATAAGAGTTTCCTTCGTCGACTCCGTCCTCCGCTTTAATAGCCATTGGAAATTTATTATGTTTAATTGCCCAAGCGCTGATCTTTGCAAAATCTTGAGAAACAAAAAATTCCGGACAAGCGATTTTGTTTTTTATACAAAACTCTCTTAAAGCTCTTCTGCTTTTAAAAAGATCATCTGATTGTGTTGGTAATTCTTTATTCATTGTCGAAATTATCGACACAAAAGCCAAAATTTTGCATATTTAAACGAGAGATTTTATTCTGTTGTAAAATGAGATATATCATATTATTATGTATCGCATGAAAATTATAATCATAGGGTTAAATTGGCTTGGTGACGTAATAATGTCACTTCCTGCCATCGCCGCAGTCTCAGAAAAGGCTGAAACCCATATAGTTACAAGGCCTCATCTAAAAGAGGTATATGACCTTTCCGGTCTTTCTTTGCACGTACACTGTGTTCAAAGCAAAAATGGCTTTTTTGAAACCATAAAAGAAACCCGAAAATTGAGAGCATTATCAGCAGACTGCGTTCTTGTTTTTCCTGATTCTTTGAGAGCCGCCATGGTAAGCAAGATGTGTGGGGCGAAACATTCAATCGGCTTTAAGAGTCAATTCAGAAATATTTTCTTAGACAATAATGTGCCTAAACCCGAAAATTATAAAGAGGTTCACGAATCAAAGCTATATTGCAAGTTAGTCAAAGAAGTCGGCATTACTGATTTTGATTACACTTTTAACCCCAAAAAGTTTGAAAAAAGTTTTTTTGAAAAAACTTGTGAAAAGGCAGGCATATTGCCGCAAAAACCTTATGTAATAATAGCGCCCGGCGCAGCTTTCGGAGCAGCAAAGAGATGGCCGCCCGAAAAATTTGCAGAAGTTGCCAAACTCATACGAAAGCACGAACCCGATAAGCGAATCATTATTACCGCCGGAAATAATGAAAAAGCAATTGCAGATGAGATTTCAAAACTATTACCTGAGAACACATTTATTGATGCCGTAGGAAAAACTTCCATAACAGAATTGGGCTGTCTGCTAAGTCAATGCAGCCTGCTTTTGGCAAATGATTCGGGCACGATGCATCTTGCCGCTCTATACCAAACGCCGACCGTTGTACCGGTGGGGCCGACTGACATGACCAGAACCGGAGCTTTAAACATAAATTTCAGACCTGTAATTTCTGATGCCTGCGAAAAAATTCCTTGCCGTAAACGTGTTTGTCCGTTAAAGACACACGCATGCATGCAAAGCATTTCTGCATCAGATATCTACAACGTCTCTGCCGAGTTAAGAAAAATTTCTAAACCATATTAAGAGGTAATCGTGAACATATTAGTATTGGGTGCAGGAGCCAGAGAACACGCTTTCATAGCAGCACTTGCAAAATCACCGGCTGTGCATAAAATATTTGCATGCCCCGGAAACCCGGGCATGGACGACATTTCAATTTGCAAACGAGTTTTAATGAGGGAAAACGCTGAACTTGCGGTTTATTTTAAAGATAAAGTCGATTTGGCGGTTGTCGGTTCTGCAAAATTTGTAAAAAACGGAACCGTCGATGCCCTTGTATTGGCAGGGATTCCCGTTATAGGGCCCGCAGCAGATGCGGGAGCCATAGAAAACAGCAAAGCATTTGCCTATTCTTTTATGGCAGCTCATTCTATTCCGTCGCCGGTTACAAAAATCGTGGCAAACTACGAAGAAGCTGAATCGGCATTAAACGAAAACCCCAACCTGACTGTTGTTAAATGCGACGGATTTGCCCACGGAACCGGCGTAGCGGTATGCAAATCATCAGAAGATGCTAAGGATGCGGTTGCAAAATTCTTTAAAATTCATGGTCCCCCATTAATTTTACAAGAAAAAATCGAAGGCACCGAATGCTCTTACAGCATACTGACAGACGGCAAACAGTGGGTTTCTTTCAGCTCTTGTCGTGACTACAAGCTTTCGGGAGACGGCGACACCGGCACAACTACCGGCGGAATGGGCGCAATAAGTCCGTCACCCGATCTCACACCCGAGTTAGAAAAAGAAATTATCGGCAAAATTGTGCAGCCTGTTGTAAACGGGATGAAAAAAGACAATTTACTTTACAGAGGTTTTTTGTCTATTCAGCTGATGCTTAGTAAAGACGGCCCGAAGGTATTGGAATTTAATGCAAGACTCGGCGACCCCGAGGCGCAAACAATACTCTCCAGGTTCAGAGGCGATTTGGCCGACTTATTAAAAGACTGTTCAATGGGCTGCTTGACGAACTTTGGCGCAGAAGTGGCTTTTGGAAACCACTCGACTGTTTCTGTAATATTAGCACGGGCCGGGTATCCTGAAAACGAAGATTCAGAGCCGACAATAAAAGGCATTGACAGCATCAAAAACAACTATGTCTTTTTCTCAAATTGTAAAAAGTATGACAATAAAGATGAGATAGCTTACAAAAGCGGACGCCTTATATGCATAACAGCAATAGCAAAAGATTTAAGTGAGGCCCGAGAAAAATGTTATGATTCAATCACACAATTGCAGCTTGAAAACGTATTTTACCGAAAGGACATAGGATTATTACTGTAAAGTTTTAGTCCGGATCAGATATTTGTGAAAACCGGGGTTCTAACCTTGGATTTATTATGGCTGCAACAGGTTCTGCCGTCGGATTGGGCAATTTATGGAATAGTCTCAAATATAATGCTCCCATTAGGCGGCGTGTTTTTATGCGTTTTAACCGGTTGGATCTGGATATTATCTTTAAAGAAAAATGAAACACAAGTCGATGATAAGAATAAAGATAGTCTTCATGGCCCTATTGAAGAAGTAACAAACAACGGCAAAATAAGGTTTCCGCTTGGAAAAGTTTGGTTATTTATTCTTAGATGGATATGCCCCGGAGCCATAATCTTTGTTTTTATCAACAGTACAATAAAATAACAAAAATAGTTAGTTGAACCGATTCATTTACTTTGACAGAAGTGATTAACTGTAATAGAATTTCGTTTGCTGTACAAAATTATTGGTTTAAATTTTGAAATGTATTATTGAAAGCGTTTTAAGGAGGTTTTTGTGAACACAGAATTTTTATTCTGGCTGGCTCCTGCAGGTTCTCTGCTTGCATTGGTATTTGCATATTACTTTTATGTAACCATGAAAAAAGCGGATGAGGGCAGTGAGAAGTCAAAGGAAATCGCAGGTTATGTAAAAGAAGGCGCGATGTCATATCTTTGGGCTCAATACAAAGTTGTTGGCATCTTTTTCGTAATAGCTTTTGCGTTTTTTGCATTTTTAGCTTTTGTTTTAAAAATTCAGAGTCCATGGACTCCTTTCGCTTTTTTAACCGGCGGTCTTTTTTCGGGCCTCTCCGGTTATCTTGGAATGAAAACAGCCACTCATGCCAGCAACAGAACAGCTGCCGCCGCTGCTGTCTCTCTTAATCAAGGCCTGCAAATTGCATTCAGAAGCGGTGCAGTTATGGGTTTTGTAGTTGTCGGTCTTGGTCTTTTTGATATTTCAATTTGGTGGAAAATACTCAATTGGGTAATGGCTAGCAAAGAAACCATATTCAAAGACAGTATTTTCGCAGTTCACAACTACCTTGAAATAACCACCATCATGCTTACCTTTGGCATGGGTGCAAGTTCACAAGCGCTGTTTGC
>MWDD01000131.1 GCA_002070375.1 bacterium ADurb.Bin157
TTTGCAGCCGGTGTCACCCTTGACGACGGGCTTACGCTGCCGTGCAAAATCAGGCGCGTCAGCAGAAGCGTAAATAAGTATTCGGTAACCATCAAAGAAGGCAGAAACCGCCAGGTCAAGCGCATGTTCGAGTTTTTCAACCGCAAGGTCATCAGCCTGCACCGGGTAAGATTCGGGCCGATCGTGCTCAGCGACTTAGAAGAAGGCGAAATGCGCCCTCTCGATAAACGCGAAACAGCGGCCCTGCTAAAGGCGGTTAAATTAAAGTAATTTTCCGGCAACCTCGAGACACCCCGCAAACCCGCATTCTACCGTTTAGATTGTTCGGTCAAAAAAAATGGGTAGTGATGCGGGTTTGCAAAAGTCATGTCTTTTTCTGCCCGGGTTTGAACCCGTTCCCCGTTTTGGGGATTTTTTGTTTTAGCGTGATTATTTAAAAATTGTTTGTCCCATTTTTGCTAAAAAAGGATTCATGTTTAGAGGCATATTTTTTTGCTGTTTTCTGTGTCTGAATTAGCAAAATTTAGGGGGGTGGTAAGGCGTGGCAAAAGTTTCGAAAGAATACAAATATTACTCACTGTTAAATGATTACGTTTTTAAGTGGATATTTGGGAATCAAGAGAACCCTAAGCTTCTTATCTGTCTGCTGAATGCGATTTTGCATTTAAAAGGCAAAGATAAAATTGTCGGAATCACTTTTTTGAACCCGATAAACCTTAAACAGTATGAAACAGATAAAACTTCGGTTGTTGATACAAAAGTAAAAGATGCCAATAATCAGACTTATAACATTGAAGTTCAAGCACAGCCGCAGCTTTCTTATAATTTAAGGGCATTGTATTATCTGACTAAGCTTTATGGCTCACAATTGCTTAAAGGCGAAAAATATAACGACCTTAAAAAGTCTATAGGTATATCTATTACTGCTTTTGAAGTTGATGTCGGTTATGAATTGCAAGAAAGGTTTATGATGACAAACGAAAGAGGCGATCTTAAAATCTCTGACGGCATCGAACTTCACTTTATCAATTTGAAAAAATACGATGACAGCAAAAAGCATAGTTTGAAAACACCCTTTGAGAAGTGGCTTCACGTTTTGCGTTTTAGCGAACGATATGCTAAAATGGGTATAAAGGTTGAGAAAGAGCTGCTAAAAGAAGAGGGAATCGCCATGGTAATCGAATTATTACAAAAAATAAACGCCGATGTTCAGGCGCGCTCTTTATTAGAAGCCAAAGAACGATATTTAATCGACACATCGTTAGAAAGATACGCCGCATACAAAAAAGGCGCAGAAGAAGAGCGACAAAAACAACAGAAAAAGATAAAAGCCATTAAAGCGCAAAACAAACTTGAACTGCAAGAACTGGCACAAAAAAAAGATCAAGAAAAAGAACAAGAACTACGTAAGTTGGAGCTTAAAAAGCAGCAAGAAAAGTTGCTTGTTGCAAAGAGTCTGCTTAATAAAGGCATACCCGTAAAAGAAATTGCACAAATCTTAAAGCTAACCGAAAGTAAGATTGAATCGCTTTTATAACTCACCCGCTTGCCCGAAACCACAGCTTGTGAAGTATCGCCGCCCTGCTAAAGGCGGTTAATTTAAAGTAACTAGCGCCTCGGGTCGGGGTATGCGGAGATAAACTCAAACACCGGCACGCGCACAGGCGAGCTCATTTCGTTTAAAATGTCGTAATATTTCCATTCGGTTTTGCCGTTAAACGTTATCATACGGCCCTGGCGCACAAAATTCGGAAACCCGCCCTTTTGCGTCTCGAGCAAAAAAATAGGCCGGTTGTTGTAATGCTTATTGAGCTTATAGCTGTTTTCGGGGTAGCTCATGTAGTCTAATTCATCGCGGTCGAGCTCTTTAATCATTAAAAGCACATCGCGCCCGTAGCGCACAAACTTTTTGGCAATATAGCCGCGCCATTCGACCGTTGCGCCCTCTGCAAAAGAGTTTCTGAGGCCTGCGTCGGCGAGCTGATAATATTTCAGGGAAGTGGCCGCAAAGTTCTTTTGAGTTGCGGCGAATCCTTCGCGGGCTGCCGCTGTTCTCTGAACTTCTTCCATTAATCGGAATCTCGCGATTTCAAGCTTTCTTACAGCATCTCTCTTCGCACCGTCGCTTAGATTGCCGGTGTCTATGGCCTGAGCGAACAAATTATAAGCTTCTTTGAACTGATTAACCGAAAAAGCGTGGCTTGCTCTCAAATACAGATCATTTGCCAGATTACCGGCGGTTTCTGTCATTCTCATTTGCAAATTCGGATTCCCGGGGTTCATGGCATTTGCTTTGGCGTAGTATTCGTTTGCCAAAACGCTGTTGCCCATTGTTTCGTAGACGCGGCCTATTTCTAGGGCCACCGTAGCCTGAGGACGTATGCTGTAATAAGTAATATAGTTTTTAAGGGAATCCTCGAGCAAATTAACTCTGCTGTAATTTCTGCCGAGCAGGTAATAAGCGTCGTAAAACTTTTCGTCAACCCTTAAGGTTTCTTCGAGGTGCGATATTGCCGGAAAAAGATTGCCTTCGTTGCTCAATATTTTACCCATCAAGAAGTGCCCTTTTGGACTGTCGGGGTTTTTATCAAGAATATCATCTAACAGTTTTTTCGCTTCGGCGGTTTTGCCGCTGTTTATAAGGCCTTCGGCTTTATCTTCGCCGGTAATTTTTGAAACATTTTGAATAACGCGCGCAGGTAAAGTAGGAAGCTTCAATTCATTTGTGGAAGTATAAATTTGACTCACAATAGGGGCCGGAGAATATTGCACTTGAGGCTGAGATTGCACTTGAGGCTGAGATTGCACTTGGGGCTGAGGCGAAACTTGCGTCTGAGCCGGGTAGAATACTTGGCCGGGCACGGGCTTGGGGCTTTTCGCCATTTCTTCGGCTCTGATTCTTTTGAGTTCCACGGCACATCGAGCAATGCCGCGTCTGGCAGCAACCATCGAGGTGTCTAACGAAGCAGCGATACGATATTCCTTTAATGCTTCTTCGAAATTCCCGGTCTGCTCAAACAGGCGCCCCAAGTTAAAATGCACTCCGGGGTGTCGCGGAGACTTTTCGTAGGCTTCTTTTAGAACTCGGTGCGCATCGTGGTAGCGTTGTTGGTATATGTGATTTACGGCTTGTTCAACCAGAATATTTGTGTTATCGAAGGCGTAGGATGTTGCGCCGGCGGCTATAAAACTTAATATAAGAAAACCTATTATTTTTTTATTCACTTTAACTTCCAACTTTTTAAGTTATATGTTATCTTTGTATGTTGTAGTATATCATCTTACATGGAGGTGTAACATGTCAATATTCAGATTTATTTGGTGGGCAATGATCATCAGCGTATGCGCCTTTGCCGGCTATGTTTACGGGTATTTGTCGGAAGACTGACTTTAATTAGGTCAAAGTCGTTGCTCATTGTTTTTGTGTGTGCTGTATAATTCTTTATTTCAGGGTTTTCCTGTGTATTATTGAGGATTAGGTTTAACCTTCTTAAAAGGACTATGCTTGCTAAGAAGCTCGACGCATTCGCTGTGCAGTTCTTCTATACCGTAAAGAGCGGCGCTAAGCAATTGTGTTCTCGAATATTTGTTTTTTTTCGCGGGCACGTTGTCTTTGTTACCGGTCTCGGCGAGTATCTCTAATATTTCTTCGGATTTAACCATAAAAAGTATTCCTTTAAGTATAATCAGTATCTAGTATCGGCAAAACAATGTTTATTGTTTCTCAAATAAATAATAATCTATGAGGGAACAAAAAAAAATGTCGGGGAATCAAACGAACAAAAAGTTAATTAAGCCTTTTTGCGACAGTAATGAGTGGAGCTGCCAAAACTGCAAAAAGAACAACTCTGCAAGCGTAAAAATATGCAAGACATGCGGCGCTCTCAAACCTATTGAGTTTGAAAAGCATGAAATCAAAGCAGAAAAGAAACAAAAAAACATTGCGAATAAGCTTGCAAAAACCGGATACATGGCTTTTTTGCTGTCTTTTTCCGTGTTTTTATTTATCGTAATTTCAGGAAACCAAAGCAAAAAAGAAGTTTTATCTCCAAAATTAGGTCAGCTCTTACAAAACGCTGAGTCAATGCCTGTATCAAGTCACGGCATCGCCGAGCGCAATATATGGAAGCCCCTAAAAGATCTTTGCATTGAACAGATTCAAAAATCTCGGTCCGACTATTTAAGATCAGCCGCCTCAGACACCTACAAGCTCTGCTCACCCTTTTCTTACAATCTGCTCGTTGAAATAACCGTAGGAAGCCACTGGAATGCTGCTTTAGCGCCAATTTCAGAAGCGCTGTGCCCCACATGCTCGGACTAACTTAGCCTAAAATATTTATCCGGGCATAATAATCAATTATTAAAAGTGGATTAAAATGAGAATTAAATTAATTATCGCCGTTATTTTGTTAACTATTTTATTCTTTGGGTCTTGCCTCGTTTAACACCAAAAAAAATCTGCTTGATAATAATCTGATTTTCTGCTAGATTATACCCATATCGCGGGAGTAGCTCAGTTGGTAGAGCATCAGCTTCCCAAGCTGAGGGTCGCGGGTTCGAACCCCGTTTCCCGCTTTGCGACAAAGCCCCCTGAAACCGTTATGGTTTTAGGGGGCTTTGGTTTTAGAGATATGAGGGTGTGTCCTAAACTGTTACCCATAACATCAAGTTTTCATCTCTCCAGATTTATTCATCATCGCAACAAGCGAAGCAGCCGACTCTCAACGTTCCGCGCACTATGCGAAGCGCCTGTGTTGCTCGTGCGGCAGGCATTTTGTATAGACGCTGTTGTGCGATGGGAAGAGCACCTCTTCAGTGACTTCATTTCTTAACCACGCCCCTCTTCCGCCGGAGCACAGGACGTGTGTAGGCGGTCTTCTGATTATCATGGTTTTTCATCCATTTTGTTGAGAAGCTTGCTTTGGTTTTCCAATGATTTCAAACTATCAAGATAATTTTGTTCAGCCTCACTGAGTGTTTTTTGCTGATACTTTTTATACTCTGTCGTGGCTTTTTCTATAGCAGTATCGTGACTTATAGAGCCCGCCCCCTGTAGTAATTTCTCACCACTCATGGTTAAGATTTTATCTAAATGTTCAGCCCAGTCTTTCATGGTCATCGCCTGTTCCCGTTCTGCCTGCCGTTCGGCAAAATCCAGATACCCGGATACTAATTGCCCAAGTGAACGCAGCTCTTTCTCGTTCAGGTAATTTTTTGCTACCACCACATCTTTCAGGTATGGACGATTGCCC
>MWDD01000132.1 GCA_002070375.1 bacterium ADurb.Bin157
GAACCGTTCTCTGGCAAAAATTCAAAATCGACCACCCGACTTTGCAGTTTGAATCAAACGCCTGCCAAAACGGCGGACTTTTGTGCAACATTGCGAAAAACGGCAATAACCACCACCGGAAAACAAAATGACGGGTTGATTGTTGTTAAATATTAAGTTATTAAATTAAAAATAACAGATTATTGGCGAGTATATCAACGTTTCAACTGTTACAATTCTGAAAAAGGCCTTAATTTTTGGAGAGGTTATGCCTACTTTGCACTGGCTGAACGATGAAGAAGCTCGTAAAACTTCAAGCCAATTACCATATCGCTTGCTAGAAGCGGACACAAAATTATCGTTTGGCGATTCCGGTTCTGAAAATATGCTTATTCAAGGCGATAATCTTGAAGCCCTGAAAGCGCTATTGCCATATTATGCGGGGCGGGTGAAGTGCATTTATATTGACCCGCCTTACAACACCCAAAGCGCCTTTGAACATTATGACGATAACCTAGAACATTCAATATGGCTTTCGACCATGTATCCACGTCTGGAAATGTTGCGCCAGTTGTTGAGTGAAGATGGCTCGATTTGGGTTTCGATTGACGACAACGAAGGGCATTATTTGAAAGTTGTAATGGACGAAGTTTTTGGACGAAAAAATTTTGTTTCAACTATTATTTGGCGAAAAAACTATGCCCCTAAATCAAGCGCAAAATATATATCGGAAGACCACGATTATATTTTTGTGTATGCAAAGAACAAAGAAACTTGGCGTCCAAATTTAATGCCGCGCTCAGATAAGCAAGATAAAGCGTATAAAAACATAGATAATGATCCTCGTGGTCTTTGGCGTCCAAACAACCTTGCAGCCCGAAATCCATACAGCAAAGGTATTTACCCAATTACTACACCAAGTGGCAGAGTAATTGAAGGCCCTCCACCTGGTTCTTATTGGCGAGTGTCTAAGGAAAAATTGGAAGAATTAGACGCAGACGGACGAATTTGGTGGGGTAAGGACGGAAATAATGTGCCTGCACCTAAAATATATCTTTCAGAAGTTAAACAGGGTGTAGTACCGCAAACATTCTGGTCTTATGAAGAAGTAGGCCATACACAAGATGCAAAGAAAGAGTCAATTGCATTTTTTGGTAATGAAATCTTTGGAACACCAAAGCCAGAAAAGTTAATTCAACGAGTTTTGACAATTGGTTCTAATCCAAATGACTTAATACTGGACTCTTTCCTTGGTTCAGGCACAACCGCCGCCGTTGCTCACAAAATGGGCAGAAGATACATCGGCATTGAAATGGGCGAACACGCCGTAACCCATTGCGTGCCGCGCTTAAAAAAGGTTATCGAAGGCGAACAGGGCGGCATTTCCAAAGAAGTTAACTGGCAGGGTGGCGGCGGGTTCAATTTCTACCGTTTGGGAGAAACTATCTTTGATGAGCAAGGACGCATTAATCCAAAAGTAAAATTCAAACCACTTGCGGCGCATGTTTGGTTTTCTGAAACACACACGCCATTGTTAAAAACGCCAAAAACATCATTGCTTGGCGTTCACGGGGAAACGGCTTTCTACCTGCTCTACAACGGCATACTTGGCGACAAAGCACCCGCAGGCGGCAACGTCCTTACAGCGCGAGTCATGCGCGAACTGCCTAAGCACAAAGGCAAAAAAATTATTTACGGTGAAATGTGCATGCTCGATCAAACGGCAATGCAGAAGCAAAAAATAACATTCAAACACATTCCTTACGATATAAAGGCGCGTTAATATGCTTACACTAAAAAAATATCAAAAAGACACGCTTGAATTTTTACGCTTATTTCTCGAAGAAGCCCGCTTCGGCAATCATGTTGCGGCGTTTGAAAAATATCGAACTGAATCGGCAAAACGCGCCGCGCCGCTTGGTTATCGTCCGCTTGAAAAATTGGAAAATGCGCCTTATATTTGTTTGCGTTTGCCCACGGGCGGCGGTAAAACTCTTTTGGGCGCTTACACCATTTCCACGGCGGCACAGGCATTTTTAGAGCAGGATTACCCGCTTGTGTTGTGGCTTGTCCCGACAAACACGATTCGCCAGCAAACGCTGGAAACGCTAAAAAATCCGCGCCATGCCAACCGCGAAGCAATTATTCAACAATTCGGAAGTCAGGTTCTGGTATTGGATATTGCGGATTTCACACAGATTCGCCCACAAGATATAAAAGATAAAGCGGTTATTTTAGTCGGCACAATTCAGACCTTGCGCGTTGACAATACCGAAGGCAGAAAAGTCTATGCCCATCACGAAGACCTTGAACCGCATTTTGTCAATATTCCCAAAACGCTCGAAGGACTTGAAAAAATTGAAGAAGGCGCGGGACAGGAGACAATAAAATTTTCATTCCGTAATCTGCTTGCCCTGCACCGTCCGCTTGTTATTGTTGATGAAGCGCATAACGCCACTTCAAAATTAAGCGTGGAAGTCATGCAAAGAATCAATCCCGCCTGTATTATTGAATTTACCGCTACGCCTGCCGCAAACAGCAATATCCTGCACAGCGTTTCGGCTTCTGAACTCAAAGCCGAAGACATGATTAAACTGCCTGTCGTTCTCACCGAACATCAAACATGGCAGGAAGCGATAACTGCCGCCGTAAAGAACCGCGAAAAGCTTCAACTTTTGACTCCGAATGAACGAGATTACATACGCCCGATTGTTTTATTCCAAGCAGAGGACAGAGGACATGAAATCACTTATGAAGTAGTCTTGAATTACCTGCTGGAAAGCGAAAAGATAGACAGAGAACGCATCGCCATTGCCACAGGCAATCAACGGGAGCTCGACAGAATTAACCTGCTGGATAAAAATAACAAGGTTGATTTTATCATCACCGTTGAAGCCCTGAAAGAAGGCTGGGACTGTCCATTTGCATATATCTTTTGTTCAGTAGCCCGCGTTCATTCCAAAAAAGATATAGAACAGATTTTAGGGCGCGTTCTGCGAATGCCTTACGCTACAAAGAGAGTACAGGAAGAACTTAACCGCGCATACGCTCACGTTTCAGAAGATAGCTGGAAAAACGCAGTTCCCGAACTTCAAGATCGCATGATTAGTATGGGGTTTGAGGCGCAGGAAGCTAATCAAGCCATATTACCGCAGCCGCGACTTCTCGAAGATTACGAAACGGGACAACTACCATTGCCACAACCCGTTAAAGTCATTTTGAGCGCACAGCCCGATTTATCCAAATTCACCCGCGAAGAATTAAAACAGGTTTCAACTAATCAAATTGGCAAAAATGATGTTGAATACAAAATTTCCGGAGAGATATCAGCTGAATTAGCAGAAAAAATCATCCTTGCCGCGCCAAAGAAAGACCGTGAAATTGTTGAAAAAGCGATTGCCATTCAACAGGCGCAACAGCCCAAAACACCATCTCAACGCGGCGAACAGTTTCAAGTGCCGCAATTATGCCTGTTTGTTGATGGTCAATGGGAAGTTGCCAGCAAAGAATGGTTTTTAGATCCACAAGACTGGAACTTGTTGAAGTATCCCGCTGAGTTAAGCAAATCTGAATTTTCAATAAAAGAAGAGGCGAATCAGTGGTTAATTGACGTTAAAGACAAACATCTTACAACCAAGTTTTTAGGAAGCGAAACTCTATTTGATTTAAGAGACGCTCCTACAAACTGGACAATTAATCAATTAAGCCAGGATTTGGAAAGAAAGATTCGCCCCCCGTATTTGCGGCAGGAAGTTTTACTTGAATACTTGCGACGAACACTTGTTTTTCTCATTGAAAAGAGGGACATTTCGCTTTCTGACCTTGTCCGTACCCGATTTATACTTGAAAAACAATTACGCGATAAAATAAGATCTTATTACGATGACGCGATAGCAAAAGGCTATCAGGCAAGAATATTCGGAACAAACGCAGCAGTTGAAACAAATTACAAAGTTGAATTTTCTTATCCAACAAACCCATTCCACTATCCTGCAAATTGGTATTACAAAGGCAGGCACATTTTTAATAAACATTATTATCCACTTATCGGGGAATTAGAGTCAGAAGGCGAAGAATTCGAATGCGCTCAAGCGATTGATCAAAATATGTCTGTTCACTGTTGGGTAAGGAATATTTCAAGGCTGGATAATTCCTTCAGGCTTCCAACATCAACCGATTATTTTTATCCTGATTTTGTCGCGTTGCTGAATGACGGGCGAATTTTGGTTGTCGAATACAAAGGCAAGCCGTATGAAACTAATGATGACTCAAAAGAAAAAATGAATATTGGCGAGCTTTGGGAAACAAAAAGCAAAGGCAAAGGTCTATTCTTATTTGCCGTAAAACAAGACGCGAAAGGGCGCAATATTTACAAGCAAATCGAAGATAAAATAAGCAGTAAATAGGCGCTTGTCTTACAGCTAAAGCGTATTCTAAGGTTAATCAAGCAAGCGCTTCTGGCCGCTAATTTTTTGTATCTCTGTAATATTTTGCGAAGCTTCGAGGCATCCCAGATAATTGCCCGCCGCGTCTCTGAGCGCGTAATATTCAATCATAATTTTTTGCGGCGCGTCTTTATCTTTTAAAGGCAAATCTATCCAGAAGCGCGCTTTGTCTCTTTTGCCCGCTTTCATCTCTTCCAGAATTGTCTCTACTTTATTGAGGCTGCCCTTCGGGTGGCAGTCGCGCACATTGCGGCCAACCGCTCCTGTGGGCCTTCTGAATATTCTGGTTTCATGTTTATTCCAGGCAAGCACTTTGTCGTTTTTATCAATTACGGAAAACTCCACAGGAATTGTTTCGAGCAAAGCCTCCAGCGTGTTTTTGTCTAATTCTCCAATCATTTTCTCGCCTCCTTCAACTATTATTGTTTTAGTATGCGCATGTTTTTCTATATTTCAAGACACTAAATGATTTTTCAAAAATGACTTAATCATATTAAGCGACGAAAACTGCTGCTGGGTCATCTGCGCGAACATATCTTCCGGGCCGAAGATTTCCTCTTTTATCCGCTCGACGCTCTTTCCCTTTTGGTGAAGATCAACAATTTCCTCGCCAAGTTCTTCCAGATAGGCAATCAGCTCATCCAGCTTTGCCGCCGGCTCATATACGACATGCGTCGGTGCGGGAAATAAAACCTGTGGATTGAGCGAGCGGATATTTTCCAGATCAGCCAAAATCTGC
>MWDD01000133.1 GCA_002070375.1 bacterium ADurb.Bin157
TGAAATTTCGGAATCAAATTCTCTGTTCTTACTTTATATTGGGTTGGCAAAATATTTTCTTGTGAGATTGGAATATCTATGATTTTACAATTGTTTTTTAACTGTTCAATCCCATTGCATTTAATTTGTTCTAATGCGAAGCGCTCAGAAGCAAAATAAATATCCGAATCTTTATGTCCGACATATAAACTGCCGTTATTGGAAAACAATATCAGTTTTCCGAAAGTCGGCAACACCAAAGCGCATGAAATTATGCCTACGCATTCCTTCATTATCTCTGCGGTAATTTGTTCATAAGAAACACCTGAATTTAACTTGTTTGATACCAGTGCGTTAATAATCTCGGAGTCAATTTGAAAAAGTCGTTTTTCAGGAATTTTAGCCCATAATTCATCGTCATTAATTATTATCCCGTTATGCAAAACAATATTATTGTCTCTTACCACAGGCTGATTATCTTCTAACCCATTTGTGATAAGCCTGCTATGACCTAATACAAGCTGAGCATTATAGGGTCTGATTTTGTTTATAAGTTTTTCTATATTGAAATCTGCTTTTACAACACTATACTTATCATTTTGATAAAACAATAAACCGCAAGAATCTTTGCCTCTTTGCTGAGAGTGCTTAACTAAAAAGTTTATATTATTTGTATCTATTTTACTGCTTGAAATTTGACCGAATATACCGCACATTATTGAATCCTATATTTTATAAGGTTGAAATTTTAAACGTCCGCAATTCTATCACTTTTTAACTTATATAAATAGTATTTTTGTCGTTTTTTCTTGCTTGTAACAGAATAATATAATAGTATCTGTTAAAATTGTTTTTATCGGGATAACCAATGAAACTAATTACCGTTATAGGCGCAAGACCTCAATTCATAAAAGCTGCTCCTTTTTCTGAAGTTTTTAGAAAAAAACACACTGAAATATTAGTTCATACAGGTCAGCATTACGACAGCAATATGTCTGATATTTTCTTCAATGAACTTAATATCCCGAAACCTGATTATAACTTAGCTGTCGGGTCAGGCAGGCACGGAAAACAAACAGCCAAAATGTTAGAAGGCATCGAAGAAATTTTGCTTAACGAAAAACCTGATGCTCTCCTTGTCTACGGAGATACCAACTCAACACTGGCAGGGGCTTTGGCAGCGAGCAAACTTCACATTAAGGTTTATCACGCCGAAGCGGGGCTGAGAAGTTTTAACAAACTCATGCCCGAAGAACAAAACAGAATTTTAACCGACCATATTTCGGATCTGCTTTTTTGCCCTACAGAAACAGCTGTCAACCATCTCAAAAATGAAGGAATTACAAAAGGTGTAAGTCTTACCGGCGATATAATGTACGATGCTGTTTTAAGAAATATTCCGATCGCACAAGAAAAATACAAAAACACACTGACACTCCCCGTTTCAAAAAAGAACTATTATCTTGCAACAGTTCACAGAGCCGAAAACACAGACGCGCCCGATAAGCTTAAAACAATTTTTCAAGCCTTCAACGAATTAGATAAACCGGTGCTTTTACCGCTTCACCCAAGAACTAAAAATATAATCGAAAATATGGGTCTTTCTTTGAATAATATTAATGTCATAGACCCTGTTGGCTACCTGTTCATGCTATACTTAACGGCAAATGCTCACATGGTAGTAACAGACTCGGGCGGCTTGCAAAAAGAAGCTTACTTCTTAAAAACGCCTTGCACAACCCTTAGAGACCAGACCGAATGGGTAGAAACTCTCATAAATGATTGGAATATTCTAACCCCGATAGTATGCAAAAATATCTTGCAAACTGTACAACGAAAAATTAGCATAAACACACCGCAAATTAATGCATTCGGTGACGGAAACGCCGCAGCTAAAATTTGTGAAGCTATTGAACGGAGCTTAAAATGAGCACTCTATTAAAAAAGTTAAAAAATAAAACAGCTGTTCTTGGGGTCATCGGGCTTGGTTACGTTGGTCTGCCCTTAGCTGTCGAAAAGGCCAAAGCCGGATTTAAAACCATCGGTTTTGATATTCAGCAATCAAAGGTCGATATGGTTAACAACGGGAAAAACTACATCGGCGATGTCGTTAACGAAGATCTTGAGTCGCTTGTAGAATCAGGCCTGCTCAGCGCGACCTGCGATTTTGCCGAAGTTGCCTCTGCCGACTGCGTCTGCATTTGTGTACCGACCCCACTCGATGCGCACCAACAGCCCGATACAAGCTATGTAATCGACTCCGCCGAGAGCATTGTTCCCTACATGCATAAAAACATGCTTGTGGTTCTTGAATCAACCACTTACCCCGGAACAACCCAAGAGCTGCTTATGCCTATATTAGAATCTTCGGGCCTTAAATGCGGCAAAGATTTTTACCTTGCATTCTCGCCCGAAAGAGTCGACCCCGGAAATTTAATCTATAAAACTAAAAACACACCTAAAGTCGTAGGCGGCATAACAACCGAATGTACCAAAATCGCAGCCGCTCTTTATGAGGCCATATTAGAAGCGCCCATTCATCGTGTATCTTCACCTGCAATCGCCGAAATGGAAAAAATCCTCGAAAACACTTACCGAAACGTAAATATCGGCCTTGTAAACGAACTCGCTATTTTATGCAATAAAATGAAGATAAATTTCTGGGAAGTAATCGATGCTGCTAAGTCTAAGCCTTACGGCTTTCAAGCCTTCTACCCCGGCCCGGGGTTGGGAGGACACTGTATTCCGCTTGACCCTTATTACCTCTCATGGAAAGCTCGCGAATACGGTTTTCATACATCTATGATAGAAGCTTCTATGATGGTTAATGACAGAATGCCCGAATATTGCGCCGAACGCGCCGCAAAAATTCTGAACAGATTCAAAAAGTCTCTGAACGGCGCAAAGATTCTCGTCTTAGGCGTTGCTTATAAACAAGATATAGATGATTACCGCGAAAGCCCGGCTATCCATGTAATTAACGAATTAGAAAAAGAAATGGCTGAAGTTGTTTATTACGACCCCTTTGTGCCCGAATACCGCGAAGGCAAAAAGCAAAAAACAAGCGAGAAAGCTCTTACAGCGAAATTGATTAAATCGGCTGACCTTGTTATAATAACCGCCGCACACTCTAAGGTAGATTATGAATTAGTTCAAAAACATGCTAATTTCATTTTTGATACCAAAAACGTCACTAAAAATTTAAAAGATAAGTCTAACATTGAAGTCTTATAACAAACCGGAGCTTTAAAAATGAAATATGCCTTGATAGGATGCGGGCGCATTGCACCAAACCACATTGCCGCCGCTTTATCAAACAATCTTGAAATAACAGCCCTTTGCGATATTTCACCTCAAAACATCGAAAACCTTACGCCTCTGCTTTCTGACAGCCAAAGCCAAAGGGTTAAAAAATATGCAGACTACAAACAGATGCTTCTAGAGCAAAAACCCGAGCTTGTCGCTATAGCCACCGAAAGCGGAAAGCACGCTCAAATTGCCTTAGATTGTATTGCTGCAGGCTGTAACGTAATAATAGAGAAACCAATAGCTCTTTCACTAAAAGACGCTGACGCTATAATAGCCGCTGCAAAGGGCAGGGGAGTTAAAGTCTGCGCTTGCCACCAAAACAGATTCAATAAATCTGTGCAGAAGATCCGCGAAGCGCTTGAAGGCGCCAGATTCGGCAAATTGTTGCACGGCACCGCACACATCAGATGGAACAGAGGCCAAGATTACTACACGCAGGCCCCTTGGCGCGGAACTTGGGAACAAGACGGCGGAGCGTTGATGAATCAGTGCATTCATAATATCGACTTGCTTCGTTGGATGATGGGTAACGAAATCTCTGAAGTATTCGCTTACACCGACAATTTAAAACACGATTACATTGAAGCCGAAGATTTGGGAATAGCGCTGATAAAGTTTAAAAACGGCAGTTACGGAATAATCGAAGGCACCACTAATATTTTCCCTAAAAACTTAGAAGAAACTCTTTATATATTCGGCGACAAAGGCACCGTTAAAGCCGGCGGCAAATCTGTTAACATAATCGAAGAATGGCTGTTTGGAGACAATGCCGATGACAGCGCTTATGTTAAAGAACACTATCACGAAAACCCGCCCAATGTTTACGGTTTTGGGCATAACCCTCTTTACGCCGATGTAATAGCTTCAATAAAAGAAAACCGACAACCTTATGTAACAGGCGAAGACGGACGAAATGCCTTGGAAGTTGTTTTAGCTATCTATAAGTCTGCCGCTGAGGGCAGACCGGTAAAACTTCCCATGACTGATTGCGCTTCAACCGATTTTAAAGGCAGATTCAAATAAAGGATATTAAAAAATGGAACCGGTCAAAAATAAATATTTTGTTCATGAATCATCTTATATAGATTCAGGCGTCGAGATAGGCGATAACAGTAAAATTTGGCATTTTTGTCATATAATGGGCAACACCAAGATTGGCAAGGACTGCAGTTTTGGGCAAAACTGCGTTGTAGGCCCGAATGTTGTTATCGGCAACAATGTTAAAGTTCAAAACAACGTTTCTATTTATGACGGCGTTGAAATTGAAGACGACGTTTTTTGCGGCCCTTCGATGGTTTTTACAAATGTAATCAACCCGCGAAGCCATGTGAGCCGTAAGCATGAATACAAAAAAACGCTCCTGAAAAAAGGCTGTTCCATAGGCGCTAACGCCACCGTTGTTTGCGGCCACACCATCGGCAAATACGCTTTTGTAGGCGCAGGCGCGGTAGTTACCAAAGACATCCCCGATTACGCCCTCGTAACGGGAAACCCCGCCAAAATAAAAGGTTGGGTCTGCCAATGCGGAGTAAAACTTATCACAGGCGAAAAGTTAGAACAAAACAAAGAATATAAATGCTCTGAATGCGGCAGCTTATACTTAAGTAAAGATTCTTTAGAATTAGAGGTTATGAGTTGAATAAGAAAATAGTTCATATAACTTCTGCTCATCCGAGAGATGACATACGTATTTTTAGAAAGATGTGCTTATCACTTGCAAAAGCCGGTTATGATATTAGCCTTATCGTGGCTGACGGCAAAGGTGATGAAGTTAACAATGGGGTTAAAATATTAGATGTCGGAAAAGTTAACGGTCGTTTTGCCCGAATGTTTTACAGTGCTAAA
>MWDD01000134.1 GCA_002070375.1 bacterium ADurb.Bin157
AAAAGCTGAATATAGCAAGGTTTTAAAGCTTTCACACAAATAAAAACCATGAAAAAGGATACGTTGCGCTTAACGAATTACAGGAAATAAGCAGATATATCTTTTTTAATTTATTATGAGATTGAAATAGAAGTCATTTAATAACTTTAAATTCTTTTCTTTTCGTCCTGACAATAAAATATGCAAAAGGATTTAATTAGGCGTTGACCTAATCAAACCCTTTTGATAGAATTTAATTAGGTGTTAGCCTAATTAAATTTATGGAGGATTATTATGGATAAAACAAAGGTATTAAAAGCTATTGCAGATGAATCACGTATGAGTATTTTAAAATTACTCTTAAGACACAATTATTGTGTACGTGCCTTGGCTAATGAATTGGAATTGACAGAGGCAACTGTATCACAACATCTGAAGGTCTTGCGAGAGGCGGGTCTGCTGGTAGGAGAAAAACGCGGATATTTTATGCACTATAGTGTAGAGCGAGAAGTCTTACACGAATTAGCAAAGGGAATTGAAGCCCTTGCTGCCATAGAAGAGGAAGTTTGCCAACCGGAAGAATGTGATGATTGCCTTGCTGAGGAGAAGGAAGAATGCCATAAAAAAGGCGAGTGCAGTAATGAAGTTAAGGAATTCTGCCATGGCAAAAAGAATGAAAATTAGAAATAAGACTCTCTGAAATGATAAGTGTTAAAAATCTAAAAAAGACATACGGTGATTTTACTGCTGTAAACAGTATTTCTTTCCAAGTCCAAAAGGGAGAAATATTCGGTTTTTTAGGACCCAACGGAGCAGGAAAAACATCTACGATAAACATGATGATAGGTCTATCCCGACCTACAGCCGGAGAGATAACAATTAAAGGAATAGATGTAAGAAAAGAAACAAAAAAAGCCCAAGCTATAATGGGCATTGTTGCAGATGAGAGCAACCTTTACAATGAAATGGACGGATTTGAGAATTTATGTTTTTGTGCCGCCTTATACGGCATGGAAAAAGATGAAAGGGAGGCAAAAGCCTATCATCTTTTAGAAGAGTTTGGCTTGAAAGATGCAGGCAAAAGACCTTTTAAAGCTTATTCCAAAGGGATGAAACGAAAACTTACAATAGCAGCAGCCCTGATACATTCACCGAAAATTCTATTTTTGGATGAACCGACAACCGGTATAGATGTGGAGAGTTCAAGGCAAATCCGAAAAATGATAAAAGCTTTGAAAGCACAAGGCACAACTGTCTTTCTCACCACCCACTATATAGAAGAAGCCGAGCGTATATGTGACCGTATCGCTTTTATTGCCGGAGGTCAAATTGTTGCTTCGGGAACTCTTCCTGAATTGATGGGCAGTATTTCCCACGGTCATACAATTCAATTTGTTACAAGTAAATTAGCTGAAAATCTTATAGATGAGCTTCAAAGTAATTTCAAGAGAAGCAAGGTAAATATTCAATCAGATAATACTATGACTATGGAATCGGAAGGGCGAATTCCCTTACTAGCGGTTATGAGCTTTCTACACGCTAAAGGAATAGAAGTATATGAGGCAAAAGAACTGCGACCTTCTTTAGAAGACGTATTCGTCAAGCTGACCGGCATAGAATCAGCTGAGCTAAAAAGAGATGAGAAAAAAGGAGACCGCAAATGAGAAGTTCTATCGCCTTTTGGAATATATTAAAAAAAGACATAAAAAACTATTACCTTAAACCGCCCAATATCAGCTGGGGAATCATCTTCCCTCTTTCTTGGACCTTAATGCAACTTATGCGCTCTCCGGGAGAAAATATTTTGGAACTCTTACCGGGTTTGATGGCTATGAGTATTTTGTTCGGTACGACGTCAATGTTGGCTGTCACTATTACTTTTGAGCGAAGCGGAAGGTCCTTCGAACGTCTCTTGTTAGCACCAATAAGCATAAATCTTATGGTCTTGGCCAAAATAGCCGGAACAATCCTATTCGGTATCTTTAACGCTTTTGTTCCGGTAATATTCGCAAGTTTCTTTATAGATTTAGGAGGAGTTAATTTCGGAATAATATTTCCGGCTGTATTTATGATTGCTATAAGTTCAGCGCTAATGGGACTCTTGATTGCAGTATCTGCAGAACAAGTATTTGAGGCACAAACTCTCTCAAATTTCTTCCGTTTTCCCATGCTCTTTCTTTGCGGACTCTTCATACCTATTTCAGACTTGCCGGTATTTTTGCGTCCTCTTTCTTACTGTCTGCCCCTTACTTACGGAGCGGATATACTCAAAGGTGCCATTACAGGAGGCTCTAGCCTTTCTCCGCTCTTGTCTTTCGGTATGTTGCTGTTTTTCACAACAGCATTATTTCTGTTTAGTAGACATAACATTAATCGAAAGTGGATTTTGTAAAAATAAGTTTATTCATGTTATTTTATCTAAAGTTTTAGAACAATGTGACGAACTAAAAAACATTCTCATATACAACTTCAAATAAACAGAACCCCTGATGTCAAGCAAATGACACACATTGAAAAGCCCTAATTTGCGGGCTTTTTTAATTTAAAAGAGCAAAAAAGAGTGTTCTAGCATATGATCCTGCCATCGGGGAGGATGTCATAATAATGCTAAAGGGGAAAAATGCAGTAACCAAAAGGGTTTCAGAGCTTCCGCAAAGTACGAAATTAGAAAACTGTTCTCAACAACCAATAACCCGACACTATTTATGTTGGGTTAAGTTGAATAAATGTCGGGTTAAATAAAACGGAAAGAAAAAGTGTGAAATGATACTTTAGAGTTTACGCAAAGTATCATTGATGATGTTTATATCGAATCCGGGTGGCGGAAACTTCTATAATAGAAATAGAACTAAGGCTGCTATGCGTAAAACTTTTGCAAAATAAAAGTTTTACGCATATAATCTGTTAAGGAGGCCTACATGTTTATTAAAAGAGAAAACCTGCTCAACACACTTATCCGCTATAGACACAAGGATTTGGTCAAAATCATTACCGGTGTCAGACGCTGCGGTAAATCAATCTTATTAAATGAACTGTTTTACCGCTATATGCTTGAAGATGGAGTTCAAGCTGACCATATCATAAAAATTGCCTTTGATATGAAAAAATGGGAGAACTTGCGTAAGTCGGATGGGTTATATTCATATTTATTAGGTCAATTTGCGGACGATGAAAAGTATTATCTTCTGCTCGATGAAATTCAGATGGTTGAAGGCTTTGAGGAAGTTCTCAATGAAATTCGCAGCGAATACAACACCGATATCTACGTGACGGGTTCAAATTCAAAGCTGCTTTCGAGTGATATCAACACAATATTCCGAGGCAGGGGCATAGAAATAAAATGCTTCCCTCTATCATTTCAAGAGTTTTATTCTTTTCGCAAAGGTGATAAGAGAGAAGCCCTGGATGAATATATTTTATTCGGTTCCTTGCCGTATACTGTTACAGAGCCGGATGAACCCGCTAAAAGAGATTATTTGGAAATGGTGGCTAATACTGTTATAACGAGAGATATGATTGATCGTTATGATGTAAGAAATGAAGAAGTCTTCCGCGGGGTGATTCATGTTCTTTGCTCATCTATCGGCTCGGCGGTATCGCCGAATAAAATAGCGAATACATTGCAAAGCAACGGATATAAATCTGTTGATAATGAGACTGTGAGCCGTTATCTGAAACACATAACTGATGCTTTTCTTTTTTACAAAGTAGAACGCTATGATCTCAAGGGAAGAGCCTACCTCAAAACACAAAATAAGTATTATGCCTGTGATATGGGTCTTCGTAATGCGCTTATTCAATATCGCCAGCTTGAAGTTTCTCGTGCGATAGAAAACATAGTCTATGTGGAACTCGTAAGACGGGGTTATGTCGTCGATATAGGGAAAAACAGGAATGAAGAAATTGATTTCGTTGCAAGAGATGCAGAAGGACGGAAAAATTATATTCAAGTCACTTACAGCTTAGAGAATCCAAGTGTAAAAGAGAGAGAACTGTCCTCTTTCCGCGGTCTGGATGACGGTTATAAAAAGATACTCATTACAATGGACAGGACGCCGTTTTCAAACCTCGAAAGAGGCTATCGGCTATTAACAGTTTTAGATTTTTTGGAAAATGATAATTCTATTGAGAACGCATAAGGCAACTATGCGCAAAACTTTAAAATACAGCAAGTTTTGCGCACAAGATGACTCATGCACTACCGATAATCGAGGAAATTGAAAACAAATTGAAATAGATAAGTTAGAATTTGTGAGGTAGAAGATGATTGTCAAAGATAGGGCAGGAAAAAAGAATATAGTTATTGTATTATTCGTATCAATCTTGCTTGGAATAATATCCTTGTTATTAAATCTTCAAACAATTGACGAATTAAATACACAGGCAGCTCCGATAAGTTTGGCAATCAGAATAGCATTATCATATATTTTTAATGGTGCTACTTGGGCAATTCTTTTGATATTTGCCGGCATGATGAGGCAAAAATGGTGGCAGTCTATCTTGTTATCGTTAATATCCGCTTTTGTTGCTCTTTCTACACATTATGGATTGGGGATAGCAATTGGTTTTTTTGATGAACTTGGAGATAACATCGTATGGTATAAAAAAGCAATACCTCTTGGTATTATTTTAGGGCTAGTCGGTTATTTTTCTCAACTGAATAACTCTATTGGTAATATATTGAAAATGATTGTACCGGCTTTTTTGATTGTAGAACCATTTTATATGAGCAGATTTGCAACTTATTGGTATAATCGCCCGATTGTTAATTTGGCTAACAAAATAGCTGCTTGGTTAGAATTATCAATAGGTATATTGACTGTCATCTTGTTCTTATTTGTCTTTAGAAAAAGAAAAAATGCAAAATCAAATGTATAGAAAATTTCGATTTGTTGTACCTGAACTTAAGAAAACCCCTGATGTCAGACAAATGCTACAATCGGAAAAGCTTGATTTCAGAGGGGCTTTATGAAAATAAAAATAGCCAAAAAGAGCATATTTTCTACGATTTCTTCTCAGGGATTGAGGGTTTCTTTCCTGAAGCAGCAGTTATGTTAAAATAGACGCCTATGGATGTTAAGGTTGTTTCGACGAATAAGAAAGCGCGGTTTGAATACT
>MWDD01000135.1 GCA_002070375.1 bacterium ADurb.Bin157
AATGATAATGGGTAAAAGTAAAAATTAAACCCGACCGCAAAAATCCTTTAAAATCAGGGAGGATTGAAAAATATATAAATAATAAAAATGCTATATGTTATTTTTAAAATGTTCTCAATAAAATTAAAATGTTATGGAGAAAAGAGTTTCGGTTTGAGTTCTTCGTTTTGTTGTAAAAAGGTTTACCCCACAGACCTTTTTACAGATCTGTGGGGCAGAGCCTGCGAAATTTTTCTTGTTATGAAAAGTCACAGGCCGAGATTAGTTACACACCAGTACAATATACTTTTCAATGGACAAATCAAGTATTTTTTTGTACAATTCAACTGATTTTTTCAACCATAGTTGGCAAAGCAGGAGGCATTTATGGCTTTAACCTTAGGATTAGATATCGGGTCTAACAGCATTGGCTGGGCACTAATTGATAATGAAAAACACAAATTAACTGATATAGGTGTCCGTGTTTTTCCAGAAGGAGTTGACAGAGATACAAAGGGATTAGAAAAATCCAAGAATGCAACACGAAGAGAAGCAAGAAGTGCACGGCGAACACGTCAAAGAAGAAATTCAAGAAAATTAAAATTAATAAAAGAATTACAAACGGTTGGTCTTCTTCCGAAACAAGAAACAGAATTAAATAAATTATTTTTAACAAATCATAATCCTTATAAGTTACGCAAAAAAGGATTGGACGAAAAACTCGAACCTTTTGAATTAGGCAGAATCCTTTATCATTTGAGTCAGCGGAGAGGCTTTAAAAGCAGCCGAAAAAACGGCGAAACAAAAGATGACGGCAAAGTCAAAAAAGAAGCCAATGAATTACAGAAATTGATGGATTCCGCCAATTGCAGAACGCTTGGAGAATATTTTGCGATATTGGATCCTGATGAACAACGTATTCGAGGGAGATATACATTTAGATCAATGCACGAAAAAGAATTTGATTTACTTTGGTCTAAACAGACAGACTATCATAATATATTAACACCAGAACTACAAAAAAAGTTGCGTGATGAAATTATTTTTTATCAGAGGCCTCTTAAACCATCTGACGACTTGATAGGCAACTGTGAACTTGAAACCAGTGAAAAGCGATGTGCAAAAGGAGATTGGTTCGCAAGAAAGTTTCGAATACTTCAAGATGTTAATAATTTAAAAATTCAGAATCCAGATGGCTCCGAAAACAAACCAACAGAAGAACAACGAAATTATATTCTTGATGAATTAAGCAAAAAGAAAGAGTTGAAATTTGACGATATACGAAAAAAATTAAATTTGCTGGAGACACAAGTATTTAACCTTGAACAAGATGGTAAAGTTGCATCGTTAAAAGGCGATGCTTTTGTGGCTGCGATGAAAAGAAAAAATGTTTTTGGTCATAAAACATGGGATACAATGCCGGAACAGGAAAAAATCAAAATTAACGAAGCGTTTATCGATCTTGAGGATGATGACCTTGTAAAATTTTTTAAAAATAAATATAAATTTAATGACGAGCAAATCGAAACGGCATTGAAAGCACCGCTGCCTCAAAAATATATGAGTTTTTCACAAAAAGCAATATTGAAACTTTTGCCTTTTATGGAACAAGGTTATTTAACATCTGAAGCCATTGAAAAAGCCGGATATAATCGAAATCATGAAAATGACATAATGACAGATGTGTTGCCATTACCGCCGGATTTAAGAAATCCTATAGTTCAAAAAGCATTGTTTGAAGTTCGTAAACTTATCAATGCAGTTATCCGGCAATATGGCAAACCAAAGACTATCGCATTAGAAATGGCAAGAGATGTGCAAGGCAGTAGTAAGCAGCGTGAAGAGATGCATTGGAAAATGCTCGAAAATGAAAAACGTAATAAAAAGGTAAGAGAAAAACTTATAAATGATATGAATATCACAAAGCCGAGCCGTGATGATATTATCAAATATAAATTATGGGAAGAGTGCGGCAGGAAATGTCCATATACCGGTAAAAGCATTTCACAGAATGCATTGTTTGGTGAACATCCAGAATTTCAAATCGAACATATTCTGCCTTATGACCGTTCGTTAGACGACAGTTATATGAACAAAACCCTCTGTGATGCGCACGAAAACATTCATATTAAAAAAGGGCAGACACCGTATGAGGCGTACCATAACGATACAGAAAAATACGAACAGATAAAACAAAATATCAAAATATTACCATATCCCAAACGACAAAAATTTTTACAAAAGGAAATAAATCTTGATGAGCATATAAAAAGAGAGCTTAATGACACTCGTTATATATGCAGAGAAACAATAAACTATCTCAAGCAACTTGGAATTTATGTGCGTGGAACACGAGGCAAAACAACGGCGGAATTACGACATCAATGGGGATTGGATGGCATCTTTGACGAAATCGGGAGCAAACGAGGCGACGATCACAGACGACATGCCGTAGATGCGGCGATTGTAGCTTTAACGGATAATGAACATTTACGGCAGCTTGCAACAAGTAAATATGCGGTTGCAGGAATTTATTTTGATCCGCCCTACCCAGATTTTAGAAAAGAGATAAAAGAAAATGTTCAACAAATAAATGTCTCTCACCGAGTTCAACGGAAAGTTTCCGGCAAACTGCACGAAGAAACGGCTTATGGGCCCACGAATCGAAAAGATGAGAAAGGCCAGAATGTTTTTGTTTATCGCAAAAGACTTGAAGATTTAACAATTCCAATGGTGGGAAAAATAGTTGATCATGATGTTCGAGATATTGTGCTAAACAGGCTCAAAGAAAAAGGAATAGATACTAATAACGGAGACAGAAGCATTTCCAAAGAGGTTTGGAAAGAAACCGTGTATATGAAAAATACAAAGAGCGATAAAAAAGTTCCAATTAAAAAAGTTAGGATTGAAGATGTTGGGAACAATTTAATTCCGATATCTGACAAAAATAAAAAAATTTATCGCTATGTAGCACCAGGTAATAATCATCATATTGAGATTTTCGAATATATTGATGGAAAAAGGAGAAAAAAAAGAGACGGCAAAGTTATTACGATGTTTGATGCGGTTCAAAGAAGCCGAAATGGTGAGCCGGTTGTTTGCAGAGACTATAAAGATGGCAAAAAATTCATATGCTCTTTAGCTATAAATGAAATGTATTTAATAGAAACAGAAGATAAATCAGAACTTTATAGAGTTCAAAAAATAAGCAGTAATAAACAAATTTTTTTAAGACATCACACTTTCGGGGGCGATTTAAGCAAAAGCAAAGGAATAAGCAAAGTGCCTGAAACTCTAAAGGGACGAAAAGTTACCATAGATTTCCTTGGCAGGTTATATCCGGCGAATGATTAAAAAGATAATTGAGATATCGCAGCAAAGGACTGCTTTATCTATCAGGCACGGGCAACTAATCCTTAAGACCGAAACCGGTCAAAATTCAATTCCTTGTGAAGATATTGGCATATTACTGGTTGATAATCCGGCAACAGTTTATACGCACAGTGTTTTTACGGAATTATTGAAAGCAGGAGCGGCAGTTGTACTTTGCGGAAACGATCATTTGCCAAGCGGATGTTTGCTGCCGATTGAAAGCAATTCAATTCAAACGCAGCGAATAGCAGAACAGATAAAAGCTAAAGAGCCGCTACGAAAAAATTTATGGCAACAAATTGTCAGGGCCAAGATACGTCATCAGGCAAAAATAGTGCGTGATAATACATCAGTTCATAAAGGATTGATGGAATTGATAAGTCAGGTGCGCAGCGGGGATGTATCGAATGTTGAAGCAAGGGCGAGCAAAATATTTTGGGGTGCGTATTTGCAAAGCATGGATGAATCCGTGTGGGCTGAAGCCCACCCTACAGATTTTAAAAGGAATAGAGAGGGAAAGCCGCCGAATAATTTGTTGAATTATGGATATATGGTGATGCGTGCGGCTGTTGCAAGAGCCATTTGCAGCGCGGGACTTTTGCCTTCGGTTGGACTTCATCATAAAAATAAATATAACGCGTTTTGCCTGGCGGATGATTTGATCGAGCCTTTCAGAGGATATGTAGAAATTAAAGTTAAAGAAATTGTTTCCGGCGGCGAATGGGAAGAATTAACGCAATCAGTAAAAGCAAGATTGCTTGAGACGTTATATGAAGAAGTTGAAATTGCGGATTATAAGGGGCCGCTGATGGTTGGGCTTCACAGGGTTGCGGCGTCACTGGTTAGGTGTTTTGGCGGAGAACAAAAGGAAATAGATTTGCCGAAACTTTAACCTTGCCATAGTGATGGCAAGGCTAACCATACATCGCCGCTGCGGCGATGGCTAAACATTTATGATAATAAGCGGATATAGAGCGGTGTGGATATTTGCTATGTTTGATTTGCCGACGGATACGGAAAAGGCACGAAAAGATTATACGCATTTTCGTAAAAATCTTTTGAAAGACGGCTTTGCGATGTTACAATATTCTGTGTATGCACGGCATTGTGCAAGTGAGGAAAACGCAGATGTTCATTACCGCAGAGTACAGAATTTTTTGCCGCCGGATGGCGAGGTGCGGCTTATTACGCTTACTGATAAGCAGTTTGAAAAGATGCGTATTTTCTGGGGAAAAATGCGAAAACCTGCACCTCCAGCGCCTAAACAGCTCGAATTATTTTAAGCTTGTTTTAACGCAAGTCCTGTGCGGACAGCAGGTAATGGAAAAGGTAGTGTAACTAATCCCGACCTGCTGTCAATCCACAACCACAATCTCATTGTCTACATCTTCATCGGCAGTGTAACTAATCCCGACCTGCTGTCAATCCACAACTCAAGCTCTTTAATTTCTTTGTTTGATAATAGTGTAACTAATCCCGACCTGCTGTCAATCCACAACATTGATAACATTCATAAATTAAGCACTCCTAGTGTAACTAATCCCGACCTGCTGTCAATCCACAACAAGATTGTAGATTGAAGATTGAAAATTTAAGTGTAACTAATCCCGACCTGCTGTCAATCCACAACAATAGCAGGGATCGGATTCGAACCGACGACAGTGTAACTAATCCCGACCTGCTGTCAATCC
>MWDD01000136.1 GCA_002070375.1 bacterium ADurb.Bin157
TCATAGTTGCTGTATTTATGTAATTATGTAATTTAGTATAGACAACAATCGTTACAATGTCAATTCAAGGGAGGTACCTAAATCCATTGCCTGAAATTGGCCCAGGATTGTTTTTATTTGAAGGGATGGCCTTCCCTATTGCATTGGTATCAAAAACGATCCTCAAGCCTTTTTCCTGCTCTTTCTGACCGTTTCATTTACCGCCTGCTCCAAGACATCGGGGTCAACATACCCATCTTTTTCCTGAGCCGATCGAGGCGGCTGATCGCCTCTTGCTTTTTTGCCTGGATGGGTTGATATTTGTCCACGGAGATTATGAGCAGAAAACCCCCTCAAAAATGCTGTTTGGAGAATCAATGATATCAGCTATTTACATAGGGGCAAATAGGTGAGCATAAAACAAATGTTTTATACGCAGATCGTCCCAATGCGTTATTTGTCTTTTTATGTTTCTTTTTCGTTTTTAAACGGAAATCCGTAGCTTGCTGTCTAGGTGTGAAGGTTTTGAAAAATTACTCACATTTTTGCCTATATATAAAAGTCGCTCACTATCGCTATTTAGTCTGTATAGCCTATTTTTAATTACCTCAACGTATTCTAATTTATTATCTATAAGAACAACATTTCTACCCAATAATTCTCCGGCGATGCCCGTAGACCCGCTTCCAGCGAATGGATCTAAAACCCAATCATCTGGTTTTGTAAACAATTTTATAAAAAACTCCGGTAATCCGACCGGAAATACGGCCGGGTGCCCCATATTTTTACCAACTAACGGAACGGAAACAGTGTTACCGGGTAACACTGTTTTTTTTTCTTTCCAATTTCTTAAATCTCGTCCAAAACCACTATTGTTTTCACTGTTGTGTCTTACGTTGCTTTTACCTGTCAACTTCGCAAGTCGTTTCTCTGCCCACACTCCAATAGGTTTTTTGACTGTCTCCTGATACATTGCGAAGCACTTTGCCTTTGTCATGTGAAAACAATATTCCCACTCATCCCGTAGCCTATTTTTCCATCTTCCAGGCATGGCGTTAGGTTTAACCCACAGATAATCGTCAACACAACGCCAACCTAATTTACCCAGGTCCTCAATTGTTTTCCACACATAACGGTGCCTTATACCGTCTACAACTTTATCTTTAATATTTAAAACAAAAGAACCATCATCGGCGAGGACCCTCCATAATTGCTCGTGGAAGCTAACCATAAAAGCTGGGAAATGGTCCGGTATAATGCTATCGTAATGTCTATTACGTGCGTCTGCATATGGTGGAGACGTTACAATAAGGTTAAAATAACCATCGGGAAATTTTTTAAGTATTTCTCGTGAATCTCCTAAATAAACCTCGGTTTTCAAGATTATTTTTTCATCCTCTCTTTTTTGGGAATTTTAGTTACTCCACAAAATAAATCAACCAATTTGTAGGCATCATTAAAAATCCCATTTTCATCAATAAGGTTGCATCGTTGGCAACATTCCCCAAAACTTTCAAGAATCTCATCCGGTATTTCAAATTCAAAATCATCCTTCTTATTATGATCAATTAATACATTAAGAACCATTTTAATAATTTCTTCGTAGGAATAATTTGAAAAAAACGGCCAGAAAAAGTCTGACAGCCAAATTTCTGTATTGGATGAATATACCTCTCCTGTTTTTTGTTGCCGGCGGATAACACGCAATCCCTTTTCCATAGCAATACCAAATATGCATATATAAGGGCCTATTCTGTTTTTATCGCCTTTGGCTATTGTCTCTATGGCTCTTATCGCCTTTGGCAAATCTTGACCCCCGACGGTGTTAGAACGATTTTTTACGGAGATATACATATTCAGATGGTCGTCTGAATTTTTTAATGCTATACCGGCGTTAAAATCAGCCTCCTCAACTCCTAAGTCAGAAACGTGTAAAAACCTCCTTGATTTAATTGCCAGGTCCTTCGCAATATACTGATATCTCCAACCTGAATTCATTCTTTGCTTTTGAAGCGTCCTGTTCCTAAACTGTTCTTTCCCAACTGTTATATAATTTTGCCCAAAACAAGCGTGCGCTGTAGAGGCAGGGTCGCCACAGTATTTTAGAAAGTATTTAAAAAGTTCCGCACCTTCTCTTTTACAAATTTCTTTAAAATCATCCGAATCCGTAATTTTTAGAAGTACTCGACTTGATTTTTTTTCAGCGTATACAATGGCTTTGGTTATAACCTCTTGAACTTCATTTATTGGAATTTTATCGGCTATGTGTTCTCGAAGCTTGGAGTCATCAAGAAAACCCCTGTTATCTCTCGGATAGTTTTCCGGTGTAGTTCCGCTGTGCATTTTTTTAGCTGACATTTATTTACTAAAAATACAACTTCTGAGATAATAATTACAAGATTTTTTAAAGAAATATAATTACAAGCTATTATCTGTTTTTTTAAACTCCCCAATAAGAAATTTATATAAGTAATACCTCTCCGGAAAAACACAGGTACTTAGGATAAAATTAAAAATAGTTGTTGACTATATATAATATATAATTTACTAATAAATAATACATATATTATGCATTTTAAGGGGGTTATATACGCATGATTTTAAATGTGGCCCACCAAAAAGGCGGCGTAGGGAAAAGCACTATAGCCATTAATTTGGCCGTATCCCTGAAAGCAGATATCCTCGATCTCGATAATCAACACTCCTGTATTCTTTTTAATAAAATCAGGAAAGCTAACGGCCTCGATCCCCTTAATTGTTTTTCGTGCGACGAAGAAAGCGAGATCGATTTGATTTTGAAACAGTACCTTAATTCAAAAACGCTTATCATAGATTCTGGGGGCTTTGACAGCAAAAACAACCGCCTTGCACTTATAAAATCAAACTTGATTATTACTCCCGTATCGCCTTCACAGATAGAACTTTTCGGGCTTCAAAAATTCGAACGAATTTTAAAAGAGGCAAGCGAAATACTCAAAATCAACATAAAAACAAATGTTGTTATTAATAATGCCGATGCTCGGAGCAAAGGGATCACAAAAACAGTTCGGGAATACATTGAAGAAAACCCTGCTTACCTGAATCTTTTCAAAACAGTAATTCACAACAGGGCAGATTTTAAGAAAGCATACGCCAGCGGGCTTGGGGCAACTGAGCTTGGCAGAAAAGGCAAGGCAGCCGACGAAGTACAACAGCTTACAAAAGAAATCATTAGTGTTTGTAATATACAAGTATAATATACATAATAAATGTATATTAAATGTATTATTAATAATACAGGAGGTGTAATAAATGACTGCTCAAAAACCCATAATTCACAAAATTGACGACCTGGAAGAAACACATAGCGTAAACAAATTTCTTAATAATGCTGATTTGGTAAATTCAAAAAATCAACGCAAGGGCGGCAGAAAAAAGAAAGAAGCAAAGGCGAGCGAGTTAATGGCCTCATATCTCACGGCTGAGCAAAAGGAGCGGGTACAGTCTTACTGCGATAAAATCGGGATTCCTTTTTCAACATTGGTCAGACAGATGTTGGCAGAAAAGGGGATTTTATAAGTACAGACGAAGGGGGAATATGAAAAAAGCAGAAAGCCAGGCCATATCTAAATCTCCGGAAGAAGTAAAGCAAAGGGCGCTTGAGTCTATCAAGGACCCTAAACTACAAAAACTGTTTGAGAACATACTTGAAAGAACCACCATCGAAAAAGAAGCTCTGCAAACTGCGGAAGAATTAAAAAATGGGGTCCCTACCGATGCAAAAGTCGGGGGCACTCAAATGTGGTTGCCGGTTTGTCCCATGCCGACAGACCTATGCAGGATTTCGCCCTTCTTTCCTATAAACAGAAATGACATTAAAGAACGGGCATTCATAGAAGACATGATAATTATGAAAAGCGCATGGGGCGAAATACAGTTTTGCGGCCCCAAGCTCAGCACATATGAAGAAGATGTTCTTATGGCGATTCTTGCATTACTCAACAACAAAAACAAAAGAAGCGAAGCAACAGCAGACGGAAAGGACACATATACTTATATAGGCCCTTTTTATCCGCTGTTAAAACTTATAAAAGGTCCCAAGCCTAATAAAACAGAATATAAGCGCGTACATCGGGCTTTGAAGCTTCTTAATGTGTCTGGATTTAATTTAATAATCTTCCGGGATAATAAAATACAAAAAGAACATCTTTCTAATATACTAACATACGCTGAATGGAATCACGAAACAAAAGAACTCAAAATAACTCTTAACCCCTATTTCTACGAAATATACATGAAGGGCAACTTCACTCTTATCGAAATAGAGCAGCGTATGTGCTTAAAATCGCCTATAGCAAAAGCCTTACATCGTTTTGTCTTAAGCCATCGCGACAACACTTGGCAAGGTCATTTTCTTACCTTGGGTGCTTCGTTAAATTTGAATCTCGAACAAGCTCACTTCCATATAAGACAAGGACTTAAAGAAGCAATAAGGCAACTTATCAAGGAAGCGATCCTGACAAAAGAGAGTAAATTTATATCTCAAGATATTATAAAACTTGTTAGAAAACCTGAAGTAACAAAAAGAAAAAAAGCCCTCAAAAAATGACTGCCTGCTTTCGGGTTATGGCCGATGATTTTTCGGGTTATGGCCGATGATTTTTCGGGTTATGGCCGATGATTTTTCGGGTTATGGCCGATGCAATCGCGCGTAAACCGTTAACCAGTAATGCGCTACAAGCCGTCTAAAGGACTAAAAGGTTTTAAAAAGGACTAAAAGAACTATAAATATAAACTACAATGTCTACGAATGTTGAAAACCTCAAAGGCAAAGCCTTTATTTTTTAATCCCAAGATAACACTTAACCTACAAATCACAACTTTGTATCGAATATATCTATCCTGGACAAAAGCCTTTCTATTACAGACTGCAACTCCATAACAGCAATTTTGTTCATGAATAAATCGCTGCCTCGATATTGCAATACAAGCGTTTCTTTGTTGTCTATATTTTTTCGGCAGACCAATAAGTTTGGAGTT
>MWDD01000137.1 GCA_002070375.1 bacterium ADurb.Bin157
ATCAGGGTCGGGAATTCTTTAAAATTGTTTATGTAATAATCAATCACACCACTTTTACGATAGCCATTAAGAGATAGAAGCACAGAAACCCTTGCTCTTAAAAGCTCATGACAACTATTTAGCCCCAGCATTTTGCAGGTGCTTTCAACTCTTGCCTGTGCTGAATCGTCCACAGATACCACCTTACCGGTCATAACCTCATAGGTCATGTAATCAGAAGGATTTTCTTCAACCGGGTTGATAAAATCATCGTGGTATTTGTTGCCTTTGTTCTGGCCACAGCTTTTATTTGAGCAGCATGAGACCGTAAGATTTTCGTAATCGGCAAACAAATGCGCATATCTGCCACTCTGGTCTTTGGGGCGAATATGATCGACATGTGAGCTTTCGAGAGTCACTCTTCGCTCGCAATAAACGCATAAAGTCGTCTCTGCAACTGTTTGTTCGCGCTCCATAATGTGCTGTCTGAGGCGGGTGGTAACGGGTTTTAAATCATCCCAGGATATTGGTTGATGTTGTCGTTTGAATTCAGCAAAAAAGGCCGGTTCGGCGGCTTTATTGATTTTAAGCATTCTTGCTCCCTTTTTCAGAGGCAATGCGGGCGAGTTCCATTTTAAGAAGGATTATGTCTTCGTCGATTTCGCCGACCACATCAATCAGCGCTGCCATCTTACGTTTGAAGGGCTCAGAATCTGTTTTTTTATCGCGCACCATTTGGCGAAGCTCTTCGAACTGCTGCTCGACTTCTGGTGTGCGTAGGCTTTTCAGCCCCATAAAATCCATGAGAACGACACTTACTGGTTTACCATAGACGCTATTCAGTTGCTGATGATTATAAACTTTGACCTGGCCATTTTCACGGGCAAGCAGAAAGCCGGATTCTTTGCCGCAAGCGGATAGAATGTGGGGCGAATGCGTTGCAATAATGACCTGATTATTTTTGCCGATGCGCTCATACACGCGCAGAATCTTCTGCTGCCATCTCGGGTGCAAAGAGATTTCCGGCTCATCGATCAGAATGATCGAGTTGTTCGCACGAAGCATTCTCAGGGTTAAAGCCCTGGCAAACAACTGTTTTTCGCCTGAAGAAAGACCGTTTATATCAAAACTGGCACCGGCTGAATTGGCAAATACCGGCAGTTTTTCGCCTTCTTCAGCCAGGCCGTTAAGTCTGGCATCAATTTCGAGATCTTCAAATATCTGATTGATTTCGGTGCAGACCTTTTTGATGGAAGTCTTGGCGGGCAAGTCTTCGTTTTTAAAAACAGCGTCCTTGATTATTGACGAAATGTATGTCGGAATCTCATTTATATGCTTCTTATCAATGACATTCTTGAATGAATATTTGTAATCAAAAGCCTTTTCTTTAACCGTCAGTTTTTCAAACGAGATTTCAGCTGGCAAATAAATGACTTTTGGCCGCTCATCATCGGGTATGCCGGCCAGTCGTTTTTTGAGGGCAAACACACTGTTGTCAGAGTTTGAACCAGAATTCGCCTCGATCAGAACCTTGTCTATTGGTTCATTAAAAAGTCTGTTTTCCAAAAGTGACCGAAGATTCAAAACAATAAAAGAGGCACTGTCACTGCTTTTGATCCCTGTCATTAACTCCAGAATAGCTACAAGCAGTGTTGTTTTCCCGGAACCGTTATTGCCGGCAAAAACAATCGTATTAAGTGGCTTACCGTTTGAATCTAACAGGTCAATATCTATATTCCCGAACAGGAAATGCTTTCTAAGCGAAATTTTCTCAATTTTCATTGTTCTTCATCTCCAAACAGGTTCGCAAAGGTAAACAAAGCAGGAGCTTTTAATTTAATAACAGCGGAACGATTTCTGATGCAATGCAAGGATTATCTTGCCTAACCGATAATATCACAGCAAAACTTTTGTCTTGATTAGCAACCCAGGCAGACCAGTTCTTTTTTAAGTGAAGAACAGCACCAGTGGTTGCAAAATCTGAATTCCCAGCCAAATAGAAGAACACCCTGTCATCTTTTATTATCCGCTGAATGAATGCATGGCTTAATTCATTGTATATCGGGCTCCCAGAGTAAGAGAATGAAACCCCATCGGCAGAAGATTTCGTTTTTATTGCAGGTGCAAGATTTTCTTCAATCCATTTGGAATGGTTATTATACAAAGGCGAACCCAAGGAAATGTTAAAATTTGAATCCGGGATTTTCTGTAAATCTTGAGATGCAAAAATAACCTCAAAATCGAATGGAGAAATTATTGTTCGAGCCAGAAGACCTTGTGGTGAATCTCCATACTGCCGGATTCTGTAAGTAAAAATTTCGGCGAACTCATAGGCACACTTCATTTCTGCAAATGAAACCATTGGGATCTTCTGCCCATTGTTCTCTGCCATTTCAGGCAATGAAATAGCAACCACAATTTTATTCCCAGAGAGAGGCTTGAAGAATGACATAACCTTTTTATGATTGAAAAAATTCCACCCAAGCCAAGGTAAAAGAATTCCTGCTAATAAGAACAAAACATTCGCGATAAAAGAAATATAAAGCGCCAACCAATTATTGTTGCAGCCGTTACACCCTTCGATGGGTATTAAAAAGAGCAAAAACAAAAGAACAAAACCGATCACATACAAAGCCTTCTTGATCATTCGTCGGTACCGCCGGTGATAGCTTTGGTTTCGGCGAGGAGGGTGCCGAATTTGCCGTAGTTGACTCGCACGCCGTCATCGAGGTTGATTTTGATACGCTGGTCGGCATAGTGACGCAATTCTTCGTCAAATTTGGCCAGTTCGGTCTGTTTTTTGGCGAGCATTTCGACTTCTTTGCGCAGTTTGGTTTTGGCGGCCGTTGAGCCGGCAGAATCGGTTTCGCGGCGCAGGTGATCAATGCGGGCGTTGAGTTTGCCCTGCAATGGGGTTACATACTGAGCGCGCATTCGGGCAAGCGTTGATTCGTTATAGCGATGCAAATAGACGAGACATTCAAAAGCTTTTTGTTTGCCACTTGAAAACAGCCAGTAAATAGGCCGTTTTTTGTACATCTGCATGTGGTTTTTGAAGAACTGGGTGCTGAAATAGCGACGAATCGTCTCGACCGGTGTTTCACCCTTTTTGGGTTCAAAGCTTTCGGCGATCCAGGCCAGGTTTTCGTCAAGGGTTTCAGCGCCAAAAACCGTTTTGATGAATTCGACCAGGCGCGGCGTAGCATCATCGGCAAACCAGTCCATATCACAGACTGGCACAATGCCGTCATCATCCGCCGGGAAGGTTTTATACTCTGTCGGATCAAACCCTTCATTGCAGGCATTTGCATAAATGAGCCCAGGCTTGTCGAGTGAATACCGACCCATTATGCAACCCACAGCGTAAGAAAGAAGCTCTTTGGTTGTATCATAACGAAACCGTGATTGATATTCTGAATCATGCAAACCACTGCCATAACGGTATTTGGGATTAACTGTGAGTGTTATTTGCTCTTCCGAAACAGTGGGCTGCATTTCATTTTTTAAATCGTAGGCATCAATGAACGATTTATTGTTTGCTTCTTCGAGCTCTTTAAGTTTGCTAATCCGTGCATTACATGCTTGCATCCAAGCATGAAATCTTTCTCCAATGGTTATGTGTGAAAAATTTAGCAATGGAAGCAGCTCAAAGTTCCAAGAGGTCTCGAAACAATCCCAATCTTCTCTAGTTAAAAGTATGGCATCTTGTACAATTGCATCAACCTTTGACTTTATTTCTGCTACTCTCTGCTCCATAATAGGAAGAACGGCAACATTACCTGACTGGAAATTCAAGGTTGGATTTAGGGCTTGCATAAACTTAAAAGCGAGTGAAGAGCATAAAAATCCTGAATAAACAAAGATTTGATCTTCAGGGCAAAAGGCTGATGAACCGCCTACGTCAAATATAAATCCTTTATCGGAATACCTTACTCCAAAATAACTTGAACTAACGAATGACCAAGTAATGCATCTTTTAAAGTAAAAAGGAATATTTTTTATTGTTCTAGTGGGTGAACCATAGAGTTCTGCAGCAAAACCTAGTAATTCTTTCCCGTCATTTTCCCAGTTTATCAAAAAATCATTATTGCCAAACCACCTCCTATATTCGCCACCCTTATTATAAGGAAACCATTTTTTATGTGAATTTTTTGCTTCTTCTCTCGTTTCTATACCCAAAGCGACCTTACTCCAAGAAACTTCAGGCCAAAATCTCAAAAATCTTTTATTATCACTTGTAGCCAATCCCTGCCTAGGTTCGGCAATATTCCCAAAAGGATTTCCTCTCTCAAAAATTTCTCTCATACGCTTGCTAACCCAGTAAGCAATAGGTGAGCCGGGGATTTTTTTGAAATCGTCGGGTTTGGTTGTAAAAAACCAACCACAGTTTTTGTTTTGTATCGCTTCAAGTGTCTTTGGAGCCTGATTTTCTGCGCCTTTGAAATCTGAGAGGCGGATATACGAACCAACAAACCCCGGGTAATGAGTCTTTTGCAGGGTAAATGTGCAGATTGGTACCGTAGCTCCGTCAAAACCAGAATATTCGAGCTGAATCAACGATGCGATGGTTGTATTGTCGATTAGCCGGTTTCGAAGCTCTTCATAAGACGATATAAACATCCAGACAAATGGCGACATGAAACCAAGCGAGCCCTGCTTGTTTGCCAGCTCAAGATTTCTGATGATGAACGAAGAAAACAGATCTTTTTCATAGCCAACAAACTCTTGCTTCAAATAGGTTTTCAATAATGGCGCAAGATATTTATTGCCCATATAGGGCGGGTTGGCGACTACGTTGTCGTATTGTCTGGTAAGAACTGCCGCCTGGTTAACAAAAGGCCGCAACTCTTCGGAGGCGGTGTGACCGGCCAGGTCTCTGCCTTTTGTCGGGTCTATGAGTTTCTGCAGGGTCGGCAATAATGCGGCGAAGCGTTCTGGTATGCGCAGCAGCGAACCGTAGGTCTTGGCATCTTTAAAAAACTCAAGAAAAGCGACA
>MWDD01000138.1 GCA_002070375.1 bacterium ADurb.Bin157
CTGTCGGGAGTTAGGCATAACTCGCCAAACCCTATACCGACATGTGGACCCAAAAGGCGAGCTGAGAAATGATGGGAAACTGCTTCTGGAGAGGACTGGCAAAAAATCAAAATGAGCTTAACCGAGTTTTCTGTTCCGTTGCTCCCTAAACCCCAAAATGGCAAAAAAGAAAGCAACCACGGGGAAGAAAAATCGGAAAGCTGAAAAACCGATGGAAAGTGGAAAGAAACTTCGCATGGATTCAGAGAAAATTCAGAAGACTGGCGATTAGATGGGAAAGAAAATGGTGTTACTGGAACGGATTCCTTTTTGCAGGCGTATGTCTGCTATGGTTAAAAATTGTTTTGGGATAGATTCATCGTTTTACCTATAAACCAGAGCCTAAATACCTTTTATTTTCGTCTTGTTACCTTCAATACCAAACCCACTTATTTTGTTCGTTCTCGATCAATGAGATTGCTTTGCTACACACGCGAAGCGCAAGAACTACTTCGTTAACCTTGTCAGCATGATGGTCGGCGCGGCTACACCATTTAAATAAGCACGCAAATCTTCAATCTCTGTAACTGTTAAAGCCATACCTTGCCTTTGGTTGCACAGTTTCATTACCAGCCTTATTTTGCAACATTATGAAAATTTTAAGATGATTTTGAATGCCTCTAATCAAATGTTCTCTCAGACGGTTTAGCAATGGCAGAAAGTATTAAATGCTTGTTATAATTAATAGATATTTTCCAACCTTCCTGACCTGAATATTCCCATCCTTTTTCAAGCGAATTCCCTTCTTGACGTGTATATAGCTGCATAGGCGGGATTTTATAGGCGCTTATAATTTCTTTTGCAAATTGCTCGGCAGTAAGATCTGTTGTATTAAATAGGTTGTTGGTATCTTGAAATGCTATAAGAATCACGCGTTTATCTTTGTCTGCCGCAATTACAACCGGGCCGGATAAAAGGTAGCTACCGCTAATCAGATACCCACTACCGTGTTTACTGATAGCCCAAACGTCTTGAGGGATTTTTTCCTTCAGAATTTTTAGTGCATCTATGGCACACATTCCAATAGATAACCCTTTTATTGCTGGGCCCTGAGTAGAATACAAGATGCCATCTGGTATGGCTGCAAGTTCTTTTTCCTCTAGCTCCTTAAGACGCTGCTGTTCTGCTTTTTGCTTTTCTTCTTGCAACTTAAGCTCTAATGCTTGTTTCTCTTTACTTAAAAGAGGATTTTTGGCCACTAAATGTTTTGTAATCGCAGCATCAAGGCCATTCATTGGATGACCCTGCCAGACAAATTTGCCGTCGACCACAAGAAAACAAGCCGGAAACCCGGAAACGCCATAAGCAACAGCACTATCGCTATTTGCGCCAACGGCCCAAGTCATCCCCGCTTTCTTGTTAAATTCTTCAACAATAGCTGCAGGCTCATCTGTAAGAGAAACAATAACAACACCTTTATCTTTATAAGTTTCATAAAGTTTTTTCAAATGCGGAATTGTCTTACGACATTCTGAATTCCATGTTGCCCAAAAGTCCACCACTACAATTTTGTCTTTATGGTCAGCCATTGAAAAGCTATCGACGTTGAACCACTTCGCTGCGCTAACCTCAGTATTAACCTTAACGTCTGTTTTGGGGGCTGCTATCTGTGTTTCAATCTTTTTGCTAATTTTTATAGCCTCTTCCAAGGTTTGTTGTTTCTTTTGTTGTTCCTTTAAATCCTCTTCAAGCCGAGTTTTCATTTGTAACTCGTGTTGTTGGCGTTGTTTATTGAGGTCGCTTTTTTCCTTCACGTTGTTCACAAACTCTAAAGATTTTTCTATTGCAAAATCGGCACTATGGAACACATTGCTGGTGCGCTCCGACCCAAAGCAGTCTTTCCACGTGGGAACATCATTTTGCCCAACCAGTGGGCTGGCCCCTTCCTCAGCAAATTTTTTTACCGCTGCTAAAAAAGAGTCAAAATCTTCATCGGACCATAGCATAAACGATTTACCGAAATACTCAACAGAGGAGGGCTCAAGCCGAGCAATTTCGGCATCACTATGAACATTTAGGTATTGAGCTGGAAATAAAAATTGAGCCAGTTTCAAAGGAGAGTCAAAAGTAGCAGTATTAGAAGCAAAACATCTAACACTCTGATTACCAACAATAGCTAACAGACAGACCAATGCAGCCAATAAAAAAAGACTACGATACATAAATAAGCCTCCACACCTTGCTAAATAGCAACGAAACCGACCAAATTACCATTCAACTTTTTCTGCAATAATACCTTGTTGAAAGGAAACTTCGCCGACAATGCCAGAAACAATTACTTCGGCGCCCGTATTGCAGTTCTGAATAATATATTTCATTTGCTCACGCGGAATGTTTTTTATTTCAACAAATATTGGACTCATGTCCATCATATCTTTTTTGAGCAAAAACATTTGGCCGAAATACTGGCCCAAAGCAGCAACTTTAACTTTTTTCCCAGACAAAGAAGCGATATCAAGTTTTAAGTCATCAATATCCATTGATATATAATCACTAGAGGACTCCAAGTCATCAGAAACAATAAACTTCACTAATTTTTCTTCCCAAAAGCCGCCATGATATTTGCAAAAGACGGCGTTGTCATCATCATCAGACGATAAATCGCCGGAACTCATATAATGACAGTGTTTGCTTGGTTTTACAGGAGGCACTTTCAAATAGCGATCTAATATAAGAACACTGCTGGCAGACATAACATCTTCATCAGTTAACGACCTAAATTTTTCTATGTGGTCGTCCATGTTATACATCAGCACAGCACCGGCAATTACTCTCTGATTGGCAAGGCATTCACGCAACTCCTTGCCCTGTTGAGCATTCGGTCTAACCTTGTAGATAATTGGCTCAGAGCGAATGACTGCTTTTTGCGGAATCGGAGGTATGCTCGTCATAGGCTGGTTGACAACGGTGTTGGTTGGAAGCTCTTTTTCAATAAGGCTTAAAAACCCGCCAAAAACGAACCCTTCCTGGCCGGAATATTGAATTTTATACCAAGCGCTCTCAACATCCTCAATAACCTCTACCGCTGAAGTTTTTTCCAAAACAACAACCTTTTCACCCGATTTAACCGAACCAATTTTATCGCTGGTCCTGGAAGGAGCAGACCGAATAGTAAGCGAAGCGTTTGAAGTTACAATGGCTACCTGTTGAGCCAAACATGAGCTAAAAATACCGCAAAACACAAACACGCATAAAAAGCGTGTAACAAAAGGTTTGGTTATCATCGCTCCTCCTATAGGCCTTTAACAAAGGATTACTAATCAAATAAAAATGTCTATGAAAGCTTATCTACCTTTAGCAGGCTGAGTAGAGCCATACTGTACTTTTTCAGTAGCTTGTTTCTCTTTGAGTATAGCGTTGCCAACGAAATAGGCTACCAATAACAGAATTATTAAACCAACCCAAGAAGGCACATTGCCTCCAGGTGAAACGTTTTTTGGATTTGCATCAGACATAGTTATTCCCCCCTTCCTTCAAGAAATGAAATGCCCATTTTTATTTGGCCTCTCCATTTTTTAATGCATCAGTTAAAGCGGTTAATTTTTTATATAAACAATAACCAACGAGTAGAACAACTCCTTCTAATTCAACTATGACACCTATTATTTGTCTGATTGCGGAGCCTTGTGACTTGACCTCGGCATAAAACATATTCCAACCAGATAAGATGCAAATAACGCCAACAATAAGCATCCAAACATCAGATAAATGTATAGATTTGGTGAGTTTAGCAAGGACTTCGTTTGCTTTTGTAGTGGTATCGCCACAAACGGCACAAAGGCCTTTTTCATTGAGTTCTTTACCGCATTTGCTACAGAACATTGTTTACTCCTTAATTTGTTAGCTCAAATGTAAATAAAATTGCGGCGCAGCCCCGCAACCAGACTTTCAATAAATTAAACCTTGCTGCCGCGCGTGATCATTATTCAGAGTGCTTACGCTTATTGTTACCATTCAATTTTTTCTGCAATCAGACCATTTTGGAACATGACTTTGCTAACTGTTCCATAAACAGTTATTTCTGCGCCAGTACCGCAATTCTGAATTACATATTTTTTTTGCTCGCGGGGTAGGTTTTTTATGTCAACGGTTATTGGACTCATATCCATCATGTCTTTCTTGATAAAAAACATTTCACCGAACAATTGACCGATGGCTTTAACCTGTATTTTTTTGCCCATAAGACTTTCAATATCGATTTTGAGATCACCGAGATCCATCCTTTGATAAGAGCCCGTTGTGGTATTTTGCTGCGTAGAGTTTACAAACTCCCAAGTACCGTTTTCTTTCAACAATACAGACCGCCCATCTGGAGTAGTTAATTTCAGGTCTGCAGCCCCCACAGAGAAACAAAAAGGAATCAGAAAAAAACAAACGCTCATAAAAATTTTTTCCCGCATAGTTTTCCTCCACATAAAATTTTATTGTAAATCTAACGAAAACTTTGTCTGAAGTGAAATAAACAAAGCTGCTGGCGAAATGTCGCCAGCAGCTCATGGTTAAAAACGGCTATTGAAATCAGAATCGTGCGAATAGCACCATGGATGGATGGATGGATGGATGGATGGATGGATGGATGGATGGATGGATGGAGTAAATCCTCATCAGTTCCTCTTGTCAAGATATTTTTTTTGTGCAAAGGTTTAGTAAAACCTGAGCCTTTTCATTTGTAACATCATTCAAAGAATAGTTCAATCTAATTTTCTGGATATCAGAAAACACTTGCGTTGATGCTAAAAAGAGTGCAAACGCAGCGATTTGAGTAATAAGGAAGAATAAATTTGACTATTATATCATTTTTTGGTATATTTATATCAGATTCAGACATTGCAGGAGTTAACCCATGACCGAGGTAAAATTTTCCGGGAAAGCGGAGAAACAGGTTAAGAAATTACCGGCAAACAGGCGAGAAATATTGAAGGTTCTTGTTCA
>MWDD01000139.1 GCA_002070375.1 bacterium ADurb.Bin157
GCCGGACCTGCCGGGTTCCCGGCAGGCAGAGGCCGGAGAGGCGCGATGTAAAGCCCCGCAGGGGTCGAGCCTGCGAAGCAGGCGAAGAGGCAAGGTCTGATAAACCGCGGATTATCAGACAGTGAGCATTGCAATTATCGTGACGGCACGAGGCCGGCGCGATAATTGCGCGAACGGTTTGCCCGGTGCCTGGTTTTGCGGCAGCGAAACCAGGCATTACAGCGCCGCCCGGAGCTTGTCGGGGGTAATGAGAAGACGTGTTCAGACGGCTCTGCCGGCTGAACAACCGCCCGGACTTTGTGTAACACCGTTGGCGCAGCCCTGGGTGGGCGGGGGATCTAAACTGTCCTAAAGAGCGGCGTCCGCTGAACCTGGCTCCGGGGTCGCGGCGGCGCAACAGACTGGAGGCGGCCAGGGCTCTGACTGGTCGCCGATCTTTTTCTTCCAGCAAGCGGCTCCGGGTGCGGCCTGCTGTTTCTGCGCCGGATCGCAACGAAAGTCACTGCGAAACGGACAGCGGCCCCAATGTCCGGACTGCCGGGGCGACCGACAGTAAGGCGAACAGAAAAAGCGCCAGCCGATGACAATAAATGACAAAGGCTGAGACCGGGCACCGGCAGGCAGGACATTGCACGCTCCTGCGGAAGCCCGAAGGGCTTTCCGAGACCTGGCCAAAAGCGAAGGCGGCAAAGCTGCCGGAGTGTTGGCCAGGTCAACAGGACGTGGGCCGCGTTCCCTCAAGCACCGGTTTCACTTTCCCGGCCTGCTTCTCTTGTCTTCATAAATCTGGTTATTTTTTGTTTACTGCTTCGCGCAAGGCTTTGCCTGGAGCGAACTTAACAAGCTTCTTTTCCGGAACCTGGACTGGTTTGCGGGTGTTGGGATTGATAGCGGTTCTGGCCGATCTCAGTTTTGTATAAAATGAACCGAAACCGATGATCTGCAGGCGTTTTTCCTTTTTCAAATTTCGCTCGATGATGTCCAGCAGATTGTTAAGAATGTCTTTGGCTACTGAATGAGTGAGTTTGGATTTCTTTGCCAGGTCTCTGACTATTTCCATTTTAGTTACAAGATTATCGTTAGAAGCGGTTTTCTTCATGTTTTTGTCCTTTATCGACTATTGTAGTTTGAGAACAGTCAAAATTACGCAGCCATTTCCAAAGTTTGCTGAACAGGCTTACTGGCGTTGATTGCGACAAGCTTTTGCAAAGCAATATTTTCCATAGCCAATATCTTATAACACTGCAAAAAAACTCAAAGCATGCTGCCAAAAACCCGCAACTATGGCTTCCATGGAACTATAAAAACACCCTCAAAAGCGTTGGAGCGTCGCCGTAGCAGACCAGGGAAAACCGCTGGATTCATTTTCTGCTTCACGGTTGGCCGTGATTGCTGCGGCGTACATTAATAAATGTTCCAGAGGGTAGCACATAACACCCATTAAAACTGGAATACCACCGACTTGCTGACAGCAAAATCATATAAATACCAACTCTTCAAGAAACCTTGCCGAAAGGACACAATTAACCAACGCTTGATACTCAATGATATGTTAACATGCTCCGAATACTGCTGAGTTGTGTGGAGATAAAATATGGCAAAAATGGATTTAAGCGGAATAACAAAAATGTTTGAAAAGGTCATGAAAGCCATCGATGATATTGCCGAAGGTAAAGATGGAGAGGCAGTTCTTAAAGCCATAAAGCAAGATTTCGAGCAATTAAACAAGGATCAAGAAGCCAAAATTTCAAAAGCACAAGAACGTTCTGATACACTCAAAAAACTAATAAAGGCCAGTCATGATCGAACATTTGCAATCAATGAGACTAGCAAACAAGCTAGAAAAATACAGTCTGCTATTGGAGTTCACAAAAAAAAGTTAGAAGCCTGGGAAAACAAGCCAAAAAGAACAAAGCTAATTGTAATAAAAATCGATGAACTCAAGGAAGCTATTGCTAGAGAAGAAGAGGCTTTGGTGGCGCTAGAAAAGACAATTGCCAATAATGAAATACAACTAAATCAAATTCGCATAGAAATTTCTAAAACAAGCACCAGCCCTGACAACAAAAACAGTTGAATCAAATCATAAAACCTTTAAACTACCCGACTCCAAACTTATAAAATAGTTTGTGTCTTCATTCGGAAGCAAAAACAACAAACTACCTGTAGCTGTCAATTTTGGCGTCAATTCTCCATAATAAAATCTTTTAAGCTTTACTTTGGTCGCAAACTCGGAATCACTACAAAGCTCTCTGTCTTCAACAAGTTCAAAGCAAAAATCATCAGAGTCTACAATTCTTAAATTTCTTTTTATGTCATCACAATTTATCGTGGTCTTCGTTAAATTGACTATTTGTAAGACTAACAACCAAAGAACACCATCTGAAAAATCAAATTCCAGATCATCGCCCAAAGTGTCATTATCAAATTCCAGTTTCTCAAAAGCCATTACCCTAAGTTTAAAGCGGATGTCGTCATCATCCAAATAACCTTCAAGCCACAAAGCAGAATCTATGCATTTGCGGATATCAAAGGCACCCTCTTTTCCAACTTTTCCAACAAATGATTCCCCGACGCTTACCGACTCTTGTAAAAGGATGTTTTTCTTTTTATCTTTGTGTGGGTGTGGCTTTTTTTTGCTTTTAATATTACTAATTTCTACATTTTCTTCTGACTCCCCAGAAGAATTACTGTTGATAAAATCCCCAGAAGGCTTATATTCAAAAATCTTTATAAGTTTTTGTTCTGGGTGTTGGTCTAGTGTTGCCTCATCGCCGGAAATTTTAAAGTTTAAATAATACTGTTTACCTTTTTCTGGCTGTTCTGGCAGTTCGGGGATGAGATTCCTGTGAAATGCTCCTTTGTAGACCTTAACATTGTTTTGTTTATCTAATGCGCCTAAGATGATAAACATATCTTTACCCTGGCGTGAAATCAGTTCTCGAAACATTGAATCATAGATGCTGTGCCACTGACCACCATTGAAAATGCAATATGTGCTGCCATTTTCGTCTGTATAGAGCTTTTTATAAGCACTGTTAACACTTTTTAAGGTTATGTTTAGATTTTGAGAAATTTTTTGTATCAGCTCTAAACGATCATCCGCATTAAATTTTTTTGTCATATTGGTTTCCTTTTCAGCGGTGGTCTGAAAAAATTGGTCAAGCCGAAAGTGATGAAGCAATAAAAATATAAGAACAGGAGCATCATGACAAAACGACCAAGACGAAATCACGGCCTCGCTTTTAAGGCGGAGTGGCGTGATGACTACCTGCTATTTAAATCGTTAAACATGTTATCAACTACAGAGTCAGGCATATCAGACTCACTTAATGGATCGCGTCCGATACTCTGAAGATGCCTATCAGCTTCACTGGCAGATAACCCGGCTTTTTCATATTGTGCTATTAAAGCGGCTCTTATTGCAGCTCTTTTTTCCCAATTTGTATAACCAGATTGATTTGCTCGACTTCCTTCTTTCGCCTGCTCTTGTTTTGCCTTCAGAGCTTCTATTTTTAGGTTTGTAGCACCCAATTCAAGCAATAGTTTTTTTATTGTGGGATTAGAATTGCAATCAGCCTGGTCTAAAACAGATCGCAGAAAATCTTTGTTTATAGCATTAACATCAGCGCCATTTTTTACAAGAAATCTTATTATTTCAGGGTCATTACAATTTGCAGCCGCAATCATCAAGACGGAGTCTCCGGAACTATCAACGCTGTTAACATTTGAGCCATTTTTGACAGCTTGCTGTATTTCATTGAGAGATGGCTGGGATATCTGGCTAAATAATTGAGTCAAATCAGGAATATTCGAAATAGAAGCAACAGAAACAGATTCATCTGTTTCTGTTGCTTCTTGTGTAAAAACAAAAAGCTTTTGTTTCAACAATTTTTTTTGAGATGCAAACTCTTGTTCTGTGATTTTGCCTTGAGTCTTCAGTGCGGTAAGCTCTTTTAGAGTTTCAATATAATTGTCGCCAGCATAAACAATTGAAATGGAAACAAATAAACAAAGAACCGCAATTCCCGAAAAAAGAATGAGTTTATGGTTTCTCATGTTCCCCCCTAGAAATTTTATAGGCATTATCCTATGTGATGGCTTCCAAAAACACAATTGAAAATCTTAACTGGATTATTATTTTCCCACCAGAGCTTCATAGGAAGTTATTCGATTAAAGTGTTTTTCAACATCAAGAAGCTTATTGCCGCCTAAACTTAGAATGTGGCCATTAATAGTGCCTAGCCAACGTTCAGATTTTGTATTGTTTTGAGTAGTCAAGTTTTCGGAACAGAAAATTCTTTTTGCTTCCTTATATGGAATAAAGTAAGCATCTAGTTTTGATTTGTCTTTCCAGCAAATCAACATGAAATTTTCACCGTAATCCCGAAAATACCGTTTTACTACGTTAGGTCTGAAATTGAAAAAATAATTCGGCAGATTAGTCTTTAAGATATAATGCCGGCTTTTCAATGCTTTATTTTTTTGAGATAGATAATTTGAGTTCATTAAATCTCCTCCGCTAATGATAAATTTTGACAAAAAGCTCCCCTTGGCGAAAAAATTAATACTCATTTTGGGCAAGATTTTTATCGTCACCCCCATAATATCTAAAATATTAACCCGCGTCAAGCCTTTGTTTATAAGCGTTCTAGGACTAAGTTAAAATTATATTACTATTGAGTTTTATGCACGGTACTATTGAAAAATAGTATTAGTACTAACCTCAAAATATTCCCGACAAAGAAACAGCTGGTGTCGGACTCGATCGGAAGGGGTGGCCGGATAATTTCAGAATCGAGTGCCGCCATGATCAGAGTTGGTATCGTTAGGGTAGAAAGTTGCGAAAATTGCAGAGCAGCCCGCAAGTTTCCGCATGAACTTTGTTATGCGGAAGCCGAGTGAGCGCCCGGCCGTTTCCGGCTCGGGATGCGAGGGAGTGCCGGAGGCGAAG
>MWDD01000140.1 GCA_002070375.1 bacterium ADurb.Bin157
CTAAGACGTAGAAAATATTCTTGTTCCCTACGCTCTCTTAATTTTATATTGGATATGTCCATCTTATTGCTCCCTTACTTATGATGTGTGCCACAAAGATACTGCGATATAATAGTACGACAAAATTTTTTGCTTATTTTTTTTTAAAAAAAAAGTCAAAAAAATTTTACGACTTGGAAGTGCCACCGTATCTTTGTATCGTGGATAAGCAAAAACAGTACGAACCAATAATGAGCCATATTATGGGCAATATCGTGTTCCCTGTATTAGGAACACGATATTGCCCATTTTTTGTGACCGTACCAATTTGCGTACAGTGACCGTACCAATTTGCGTACAGTGACCGTACCAATTTGCGTACAGTGACCGTACCAATTTGCGTACAGTGACCGTACCAATTTGCGTACAGTGACCGTACCAATTTGCGTACAGTGACCGTACCAATTTGCGTACAGTGACCGTCGCGTTCCTTATAAGAAGAAGAATAAAGAAATAATAAAAGAAATAAGCAGCAACAAGTATACGCGCGAGAAACCCCAAAAAGGCTGCTGCTTTTTTTTTTTAAAAATTTGCCTTACTTTTGATTAAGAAAGAGCAAACCATAATATCAAGAAAAGAAAAATCCCTTTTCTTGCCCGCGCTTTGGTTCGCAAAGTGTTTGAGCCTAATTTGCCGTCAAACAAGACCATAGGCGAACCCAAATAATGGGCGGTATGTTTGTACGGAAATTAGATTTTGGGCTGCCCACGCCGCCGTATGGCGGCAAAAATAAGAACATAACACAAATAGACCAAACAGATATGGTGGTCATAAAGATAGACTATGCCAAAAAGTGGTCGTTGGGCATAACGACCACTCAATACCTAATCGCCGCTATAATAGAGCATAGCGGCAAATTGGGCGATGGTTGCTGTTTAGGGGTAAGGGCAATGGCTAAGGAGCTAAATTGCTCGCCCGAAACGGTAAAAGTGTCAATTGATAAATTATTATCTCTTGGCATTATAACCGACACGGCGGCGACTAATGGCAGCGTAAAAGTTCGGCGAATTACCGAACTTTGGCAGCAAAGCCATACCCCAATTAGAGGCAAGTGGCGTTACTCGTATTACGATTTTGATATATCCAAAACTATTGGAATTTCAATAAGCGAGTACGAAGTAATATACTTGCTTTTGTCATGTGCCCGCGCCAACGGTGGCGTTGTCGATTTTTCAAGAGAAAAAATTGCCGATATGCTCCAAATCGGTACGACAACCGTCTCTAAGGTGGTGAAAAAGGCGTCGCAACTTGGGCTTATCACCCTTGAAAGCGATGGCAATAGGTCTATAAAAAGACCAACCGAAAAGCTAATCACCGCTTTTTCGGATAAGCCAAAATCCACAGAGCCAGCACCAGCTCCTAACAACGCCAAGCCACAACAATATATCGCCTTTAAGGGTGATAGAACAGAAAACAGTATAGAGCTTACGCCACAGCAAATGGCTGATATAAACAGTATATCGGCACAATACATTGGCGGCTTTGACTGCTACGATGCCGAAATAGCATTGGAGCTTTCCAATAAGGCTATTTCGATGGCAATCGACTATCTAAAAGATAGGCGTTTCCCTACCATATTGCAATACATACAAACCTATGGCTTGAAAAAGGCTTTCGATAAAGGTATGTTTGCAAGCAGATGCAAAGACAATTCAAGATTAAAAATACCATATAATGCAAAATACACAATATAGCAGCATACCAAGCCTACTAACCGACCTGCTGCGAATATGCAGCCCAAAGAACCAATACATGCTATTCGAGGCGGCGGAAATAGCTAAAAAGGTCGATATAATAACGCTCCACGACCTTGTACCCAAATTGGGGCTATACATTGCCGACAAAGAAGTGTTTCGCGCTTCTATTACTGCAATATCCGTCTTATTCGATAAGATGTTCAAGACGTTTTTTAACGTTGAGAACGCTATCGATTATTTCGATGCCGTATTGCAACACAAGCTCAAAATGAGCTTACTTGATTTTGTCATTATGGCTATAATGATAAAAGAAAATAAGGCAGAAATAATGAGCGACGCCATGTATAACAGCACGAGGGCTATAACAACCGCCAATTTCTATGGCTTCATAGATAGATACATGAAGCATAGAAACTATCTGTATATAAAAGCCCGCGACGCTGAAAAAATTGCCGAAACAACAAGGCGTGATGTTGGCCAAGGGCAAGCCCGACACATAAAGGATATTATAGATATAACCAACGGCAAAGAACCATCAGTCGAAACCGCATTAGAAGCGGTTAAGGAGGTCGAGGCGTTACGCCGATACAGAGCCGACTTGCAGAAAAAGGCGGACGAAATATGCGTTACCGAAAGAGGCGCACCGGGCGGCATTGACAAACAATATACAAGAATACTATATTATATATTCTGCAAATTGGACGAGTTAGACGCCCAGGAACGTTACGAAGCCATTGTTAAAGAAGCCGATGCTTCGGTACATGGATTAACCAACGACCATAACCAAAAAGATGCCGCCAAATTACGTATGGTGCGCACCTTTATGCGCGACCTTATAAACACGGCGAACCAAACAAGCCCAATACAGAAGCTATTGCAGCATGGTTACTCCGTCAAGGAAGCCCAATCTCTAATGCTTGAATACAACAACAAGTATTACAAATACTTGGAAAGATGTATCGCCGCAAACGTAGGCAGCATAAAGAAAGAGCTGTTTATCCTATCATGCGCTGCCAACTCGAAAAAGATATGATAAATCATATTCCGACACCGACACCGATAAAGATAAGTATAGGTAACAGAACCTTTGTTTTTAGAAGCAAGGCAGAAGTTCTGTATGCGCTGTACCTACAAAACTGCCTGAAAAGAGGGCAGATAATGTCTTGGCAATACGAATTTGAAGTATTTAATTTCGACGTGCCAAAAGCAAACAAAGTACGGTCATATATACCCGACTTTAAGGTTATCGTTAAAAGAGGCGATAATCCTATATATATAGAGGTCAAGGGCAAAATGACACGTAAGGACTATATAAAACATAGGCTATTCAGAGCAGCGGGGTATGGCTTAAAGGTCGTATTTACCTCTTCGGGTATCCTGAATGGTCTATATTCAGACCGAGCATATAACGAATACATATATAGAAATGGAACAACCCCAAGCAAGGCGGATTTTACGTATCCAACTAAAACAGTATTCGTGAAACGAACCAAAAAAAGTGCGAAATAATTTGGCTGCTACCAAATTACGCCGTATCTTTGTAGTGCAATAACCAAACACCACCACCACAATGTTCCCAGAACAAGAAGCTCCGCTATATTTGGAGCAACAAAATATAACAAATTTTCACCGGAATCGGGCAGGCTTATTCAACGCATCAGAACTCGCCGTCTTGATGCAGAAAGGGAAAACGTCCGAATTTTCGGTAGCGGGCGAAACATACCTGCAACGTCTCGCATACGAGGGCGTTGTAGGGTATCAAGTGCCTGACAATTCCCATAAGTCAGCCGCTACATATTGGGGTAGCTTCTACGAAAAAGAGGCTATCTCTACCATGTTCGGCGTAGAAAAAAACGAGATGACATTTTTTAAGCCTGACTTGAATTTGGCAGCGACCCCCGACGGGGTATTCGACAACGAAACTTACGAAGTGAAGTGCCCATACACGGTCGCAAAAGTCGTTGAGTATTTTTCAATAGTAGATACAAAAGGCTTGAAAGAAGCCAGCAAGGAATACTATTGGCAGGTGATCGCCCAAATGGTTGCAGCCGACGCAACATGTGGGCATATAGGCTTCTATTGCCCCCGCCTAACAAAGGCATTGGGGCATTTAAAGTTCAACGCCATAGTGTTGGACACGAGCGAACCATACGTTCATTATGATGCAGAACTATTGAAAATTAGATTAGAGGCTGCATTCGCAGTCCTCAAAGCGTTGAGGAGCAAAATTATATAGCCCACGCTCTACCGTTTTTGGACATCCCCAAAGGAAGATAGTAGCCACAGTAGCCACAGTAGCCACAAGGTAGAAACCGTAGCCACAGTAGCTACGGAGTATGCGGAAATGGACAGCGAGAGCCTTCTCGACTCGTTCCGCTCGCTGATGAGCAGAAAAAAGTCGTGGGAGCGACGCGATACTGTAACCGCCAAGCATAACGTGGCGCGTTGCGAAATCCGCACAGAAGCGATACAGTCGGTACTGAAGGGTAGGGGAGAGGTCATCGAGCTTGTCGACCGCGCCTATAAGATAGTTAGGAGATAGATTGGTTTTATTTATTGCATGTGGCGGGGGCGTTTCGTCCGCCTCCGCTTTTTTTCTTAACCTCAAAACAACATATCACTTAGTTGCGGACTTAGAAGCACAAAACTTTAAATTAAGATAAAATGAAATTAGAAAACGAAAACTTGAATGAACCACAGAAACCGCAATTGAATATACCTGCTGTTAGTTGCAGTGTTGTTCATTGCAAGAAAGCACCTTATGATGTTTATATTGGAAGACCGAGCAAGTGGGGTAATCCATTCACACATAAGCAAGATGGTAAAACACTTGCAAAACATATTGTAGGTAGTAGAGATGAAGCAGTACAGGCATATCGTGAATGGATTACCAATGGAGATGGTAAACATTTGATGAATGATTTACACGAATTGAAAAATAAGGTGCTTGGCTGTTGGTGTCATCCACAATCTTGTCACGGAGATGTCCTTTCGGAGTTGGTCACTAAACATTGCAACTAACGTATGGTGCTTTGCGAAGGCAGGGCTTCAAGGCACAAAAGTTCAAATTTAGCACAATGTTTAATAGTAGTACAAATGTTCAATAAACCACTAATGCCCTGCTTTTGCAAAACCCTTGTTATGGGCAGTACGGTATTTAACACGAGATTTTAAAAATGGAAGTAAA
>MWDD01000141.1 GCA_002070375.1 bacterium ADurb.Bin157
CGCAATTCGCGGACGCTTTGCTCATCCGTAATCCCCCATAGTTTGTTTTGTTTTTTAAACGCGTCAAAACACTTTGTGTTCCTGCAAATCAAGCAATCTTCCAGTGTCGGAGCCGGCATAAAGCAATCTTCCCTGCGTGCCGCTCTTAAGCTTGCGTTGCAAACTTCAAAAACCTTGTCAACATCGATAATAGCATTTTCGTCACTCACTCTTGCCCCCTATCTTAAAACCTGCAACAAAGTCCAGCAGCTTCTTACTTACGCCGTCGTCAAGCTGCGTAGCGCTATCGCATTCGTCGCAATTATTGTTGTTTTTCATTCCCAAGTCGACCTTGCTTGGGCTATAAGCGTATGCACCGCAATTATCGCAATAGGCTACATGCTGCATGTTTGACTTTGTTACGAATCCGGTTGTGTTATTGCAGACTTTGCAAGAATTCCGCAACTTAAAATCTTCTGCAACTATTTCTTTCCCATCGTTTTTATGCAAAAACTTGTAATCATAAGCAGGTAGATTGATTATCTCATCATCAAAATTTTCAGGATAAAATGGATTTTTGTCGGAATATGGAATTCTTTCGCCGCAAATCAAGCATTGATTAACCTTCTGCCAGTCTTTGTCACAACCATAGCGGCGATACCTTTGCCGTCTAAATTCAGTCGTTTCGTGCGTGCAATTCATTCTAATTTCTCCTTTGTTTTTTTTGTGGAAGTTGCCATTTGTGTTTTAGCCATTTCATCGCTGTTATGTCCCTTTCCTATTTAATAAGCTCAAGTCTAACTTTTCCTCATAGAAAGTTTGATGGTCAGGATTAAAGATTGCCTGCTTTAATCCTGTTCCAGTATCGCGCCCTTTTGCCTTCTTAAACATTACCCGTTTTTTATTGCTTGGCGATCCGTCATCATTCGCAAACATCGCGCCGGTATCATAAATGAATATAACGGTATTGGCGTCCTGCTCAATCGCGCCCGATTCACGCAAGTCTGAAAGCCGTGGTGAACGCTTCTCTATTTCGCAAGCACGATTCAACTGAGCCAGCACAAATATCGGTATTTGCAGTTCTTTTCCCATGTTTTTCAGCGAACGGCTTATTTTTGCAAGTGCCCTATCTCTGTTTTGTGCTTTCTCATCTTCCAAAAGCTGCAAATAATCAATAATGATAAATCTTGCACCCCTTTCAACTTCTTTTCTTGCCCGCCGCCTAATCACGTCAATATTCTGGTCGTGGTCATCGTAAATTTTAACATTTTCGGCAAGCTCAAGTAAGTCAGAGGCGTGAGAAATAAAATTTTCGCGCGAATTTTCAGAAAGTATAGCGGGGTTGCGTGCTGCAAGCATGGTGTTTTCTTTTGCAACTTGCGCAAGCAATCGCGGGGCAAATTGCGAGTTATCCATTTCTAGCGAAAACATAACGGGGTTATTTTGTTTATTTCTCAACAACTGCAATGCTGCAGCCGTTTTTCCTACCGAGGGTCGCGCAGCAATGATAACGATTTCGTTAGGCAGGAAACCGCCACCGTTTAAATCGTCCATCATATCCCATCCGGTTTTTACCAACGCTTTGTTTTCTTCGCGGTTTATAATGCGGCTTATCAAATCGGCGCAACAATCCATCAGACTTTTGCCAGTTTCAATTTCAAGATATTTTAATCTTAGCGCATGGTCTTCGTAAGCTATCATTTGCGCCATTTCAACCACATCATCAGCGTCTTTTATGATTGCGGAATACTTTCGACGTAATTCTTGATATTTTGCGGCGTAAATCGCTTTTTTAAGGCCAGTTGCATAACAAGTTAAGTTTGCGCTGGTTGCACTTCCCATCAGCAAATCAGTTATCGCGCTCATTTTTAATTCCATGCCGATTGATTTTGCATGAGCAAAGCATACGACTGGGTCGATTGCGTCTTGTGCTAATGCGGTTAGGTAAACGGCTTTCGCGGGCATATAAACAAAATCATCAGCATCAATATCAATCTGATTCGCGTTTTTTCCGCCAGAAATAAGTAGACAAGAAGCTATTGCAGATTCTAACTGTATTCGGTCTTGCATTATGCTTTATACCCCAAAGTTCTGAGAGCGTCTAGTCTTACGTTCTCGGCATAAATTTCAGCGTCAGTCATTGCTTTTTTGCCAAGAGTGCCGGCTTTCCGCATATCTCTTGCGTCACGAATGCGGCTTTGTAGGTATTTAACGTTTCGCACGGCCTTACCCTCTTTTATTGTGGTATTCAGCGCCTCTTTAAAGTCTACAGGCTCGCAGCCCTCTGAGAGCAGGGCAAGTATCAGCGGCCTTTCAGATTCTTTAACTGGCATTGTTGGTTGTCCGAGTGCATTTTGAATATCTTGAGGGCTTACGCCATAATCCGCAAAGCTCTTGCTTGTAAATTTATCAAGCTCTGGCGGCAATGGGTTTTCTGGCACATCTTGAAATTTTGTAACGTTATTTGTAGCGTTATTTGTAGCGTTATTGTCGCAGTCTCTATTTTCTTCTTTTTTTGGTCTGCCTCCCTTTCGCCCATTTTCTCGATTTGTTTTTATGCGGCATTCCTTTAAATCCATCCGCCGCTTTAACGATTCACTATAGAAAACATTACCTTCTTTTGTCAGCAACCCGCATTTAAACAAATAATCAAAAATTTCTATCTTGATCCCAAACTCAAAAAGCAGGTCGTCTGCATCTTCTAGCGATATTTCATAGTTAGAGGTTTCTCGCAGCGCTTCAATGACAGCCCAAAAAACCCCGTAACCTTCCCACCCAAATTCACGACGCAGTTTGATTATTTTCAAATCCCTACAAGCGCCGCAATCATGCGAAAAGTAAAAGCTTTCTTTTGGTTTTGCCATCATGCAACCGCCTTAATTTCATTTCTATCTTTCGCCAAAGCATCAACTTGAGCAACATCAAAAAAAACCCTGCCTTTTGCCATGCGATACTTTGTCAGCAAACCTTCTTTAATAAAGGCATAAAGCGTTGGCGGCGTGATTTGTAGCTTTTCCAAAACCTCTGAACGTGTATAATACATTTTTAACTCCTTTCGATTTTACTTAATCATAGCACTAATTTTAAATAAAGTAAAGTAAAATGATTTTTATTTTTGCCGGTCTTAAATGAATTAAGAAATTAATAAAGAAAGAAAGAAAGAAAGGGTTGCTTTCATACTAAAAAACCGATTGGTTTTTTCTGGGTTTTTAACAAAAAACCGATTGGTTATCACAAAAACAACCACAATTTTCAATAAAAAACCCGCCGAAGCGGGTAAGAATGAATTCACACCAAAGCAAATTAAGCGGCTTTAACCCTTGCTAATTCAAGATTATGCGTTATTTGGCTTGTATTCATAACTCCGTTGGCTTAAATCTTTTAATTTTTGAACATCCGCTTCGTTTAAATTAGCTATGTGCCTTCAGTAGAAGGCTGATAAACAATCCACCCCTTCGATTCAAGCATTGTTTTGATAATTTCTTCGCCAATGCTGCCTTTTTCCAAGCTTATACTAAAACTTCTGTGTATCATTTCCGAATACTTCCCATCCTTCCCGATTTTCACGGCTGAAATATTCAAGTCTTCTGCCAATGGTAATTTCTTTAACCATTTCATAAAAAGCGTCCGGCTTTCTGCTATGCTCTCTTCTTGCTTCTGTTATTATATCACGATAGGTAGTATTATTCCAAAATGGCTTTCCTTTTATTCCAATTAAGCAAAATTCACATTTCATACGAAACCAAGCGCCCATACCTATTTTTTCTTTATCCCATACTATTGTCGCTTTATACGTAAAACCCCATTTATCAAGCAGTGCTTTTGCATCAAAAATAAAAGCGTGAGTAGTCCAAAGAAAACAAACTGAATTTTCTGCAAATGGCGGATTAAGTTTTAGTAACTGCTCTTGATTCATTTCTGGGTAAGGGTTTGCAACTCTTGAGCCATCTGGGTCGTATTCTCTGCCATAATTCCACGGCGGGTCGATTGCAATAACCTCAAAAACTCCTTCTGGCAGTTTCATTTCACCGCTTGCTATGGCGTCTTTTTGCGCCTGTATCTCAATTTTTCTTTGTTCGACTTTTTGCTCTTTTTTAACCTCTGTAATAGTTTTTAAGCCATTTTTAACCTGTTCAAAAACTTCTGGTGCGGTATCTTTCAACTTTATGGCCTCTGAAATATATGTTCTATTCGTGTTGAAGGTTTCGGCGGCCTTTTGGGTAACGCGTTCGGGTTGTTTTGGTTCTGTCAATTTATTGTCACAACCAGAAAGTTTTTCTCCTGCCCTTGGATTGCTTGTGGCGTGTTGTTCTTTTGTAGCTTCGGCTTGCTTTCTTCTTTTCTCGGCCTCCACCGCTTCACCGATAGCCCGCAGCATCTCGTCGGCTTCCGCCGCGATACAAGCCCATTGCGAGCTATTCAGATTCCGCCGCTTATTTGTTCGCATTATGTATTCAATAGCGTCAGCGTCAGAGCCTTTATACTCTGCCGTAACAGGCTCTATGCCAAGTTCACAGCACGCTTTAAATCGGTTCCAACCGTCAATAATTTCGCCCTGATAAATCATAATCGGCATAGTTGAGTCATAGCCATTTTTGGCCATGTCGTTTTTTAAGCGGATATAGTCTTCTGGCTGCATTTCTGGGAAAATGTTAAATTTGTGCCTTTGCATTTGTTTCTCCTTAAATTTTGCCCTTAACTTCTTTCTGCCATAAGTTTTCAAGCGCAAACGCGATAGCTTCTGTTTGTGTTCCGTGAAGTTCTGCGAGCTTTTTCAAGTAATTCATTAGCTATTTTCGTGTAACCGTTCTCCAGCTGTGCTTTTGCCATTGTCCGGCCCCTTTCTAAAATTCAGACATTCCGCCAGGCGAACCGCAGCGGTTCATCAAACACCCACAGATGCCTCATGTTTGCCACGTTCACC
>MWDD01000142.1 GCA_002070375.1 bacterium ADurb.Bin157
TGAAATTCGTTAATGGTATTGAAGAAAAACGGATCGCCGCCTAAATCCCATACACAACTATTGACAATAGCTCCACAATCAGACCATTTGACATCTGGGTTGATTTATAGAAATGTAATTTGTAATTAACAAGACAGCAAAGTAAGTTAGTTAAGAAATAAAAAGGGGCTCTTGAATCTAGGCCTAGGAAACCACTTCAAGAACCCTCTAAAAAGTATGCCGTTAAGCACCCTTTTCTTACTTTCTAAAGAAATCATTAAGAAAAGTCAAGCGGCATTTCCCCAGCATAATATTTTATAATCAGAGGTGATTATGGATCAAAGAATAAGCATAAATATTGACGATGAAATACCAGTAATTCACGTTAAGGATTTTTTTGAATTTATTTCGAGTGGTAATAAGACTCTTGTTTATTTTGAGATTGCTAGAAATGGTCTGACTAAAAAATACAAGGTAACGAGAACAAAAAACGGCGGGTATATTATGCAGTAAAATTTTTCTAATAAATTGGGCGAGCCAGTAAAAGCCAGTAAGCCAGTAGCCAGTAAGCCACGAATTACCTTTTCAAAGGTCTTTCGTGGTTTTTTATTTTTTGCAAACAACAAAACTATTTTTGAAAGGAGAAAAACAAACGTGGAAGTAAAAGAGCTTTTGAACAAACCGTATTTGAATGAAAAAGAAGTGGCGGCAATCACCGGCAGGGGAATTTCGACTTTACGCAATGACAGATTTTGTCGGCGCAATTTACCTTACTACAAAATGGGGGCTTCCGGGCGTTCTGTCCGTTATAAAACGTCTGACGTTCTTTCTTTCATCGAAGGCCGCCGCATTACATTTGATGAGGTGTAACCATGAATGGAAGAATAAACGAAAAAGATATTATTGAAGGTAAGATTCTATTCAAGCGGCATTTAATCGAAGAAACCGAAAACGAAATCAGAGAATTGAGAGAGAAGCTTTTTGCTTGGAAGATCAAAGAGGCAATAGAAAATTCCAAAGTGATTGATATTGTCAAGGCAGAATCACAAGAAAAGAAAAGCTGGAAATGATGAGGTGACCTAATGAACGAAATTAAAATTATGAAATTCATTGCACCCAAAATTATTTCCATAAACGGACACCCCGCGCCGTGTGAATGTACGGACGAAATAACGTGTGCCTATTGCGTTCAAGCCAGTTTAATCGGTTACGATAAGAAACTTAAAGACAATGACGAAATCAAAAAAAAGCTAGTGACACAAATTAAACGCCGGGGAATCCGTAAAGTGGCAAGGGAAATAAACGCACAAGCAAGCTCTGTTCAATACTGGTTTAAGACAGAAAATTTCCCTCAATGGGTGCTTAATAAATATGCAGGGTGTACGAATGAGAATACAAACACACAAGGGGCGTGATTTTCGTACACTATTAATCAATAAAATTAAATATTTAGAAACGGAAAAAATAGAGAGTTCGGATATTTTGAAACGCTGGAGAATAATCAATGGAAAACAAGCCAGACATAAGGCGTATTATTGAACAAGAAGGCATTGAACTGAAGCGTGGAAAAGCACTATGCCCTTTTCATGATGAACGCACACCCTCATTTACGGTCAATGAGCAAAAACAGACTTTCCGTTGTTGGGGTTGCGGCGAAAATGGGGATGTTATCACCTTCATTATGAAGCTGAAGGGAATTTCGTTTCCAGAGGCTCTTATCTATCTAGGAATCAGCAGGGGCGCACCCGTCAAAGTTAACCCGGCAATCCAAAGAGAAAAGCAGATTCAGAAAAACTATGAGGCGGCAGTCAATAATCTTTATGAGAATCTTTGTCAGCAGTCCCGGAAGTTGCACAACGTTAGAGTGTCAGTAAAAAGAAATCCGGGCGCATTAACAGAACAGGGGGCAGCGTGTTTCGCTGAACAAATGGGAACGCTGGCCGAAATAGAATTTAAGATTGATTTACTTTTAAGTGGAACTTTTGAAGATAAAATAATTTTACTAAGAGGTGAAAATAATGCTTGTTGCGGAACGATTAAGCACACAGCAGTTGCATGAATTTGCACAAATGCAAGATGATGGCTTTGAGGCGGATGATAGCCGTCCGCTTATTCCTGAAGGGTTTTATAAAGTCCGTGGCATAAAAAGAGAAAAGGTATATTTGCATAACAGAACGCCAAAACTGATTGTGACATTTAAGATCACCAGTCCGGCGCAGTATGAGGGAACGGAACTTTTTATGGCCATAAATCTTATTGACACAAAAACAGGCAAGGAATTTAAAAAAGTCCCGTCCGGTTCAAAATATTACGAACAATGGGTAATTGCTAACGGGAATATTAAACCGTCCCGGGAAGACAGAATGTCACCCCTGATTTTTATCAGCGGTTATTTCGAGGCGTATGTCAGAATCGTAAAACCGAAATTTAAAGACGGCACTTTCAAGCCTGAAGCTTTCCATTATTCAATCATAGATTATCTTAAAGATAGAATACAATAAGACATATAGTTTTAGTTTTAGTTATACCAATACTCAAAGTTATAGTTTTAGTTTTAGTTATAGTTATAGTTTTACCAATACCAATACCAAGTAGAGTGTCAATGAAATGCAGTCCTGTAAAGGGTTTGCGGGGAAGCATTGGCAAATTAAAGACTATGAAAAAACGCTTTTTTTATCCCCACTCTTTCGGGGGATTGACAAACCAGTTTATCAGCGTATTATTTTAAACGTCCGTAAATCACAATCAGAAGCATTTTTATAAATACTTGGAGGCAAAAAAATGAAAAAAGCCTTTTTTATTTTATTCGTGTTGCTTTTCCTATTTACACCAAACGCATGGAGCGGTGGCATATCCGGTGCCGGGGGGGGATTTGCAAACGGAGTTCAAGACTTCTTTCAGAATTATAATCAAGGGCAACAAAATGTCCGGGCAAATGAAGCGTTGCGATTAGAGCGAGAGAGGCTTGAACTCCAAAAGAAAGAATTAGAACAGCAATTAAAAAACTCTGGGACGACTGCAAGTCCGGGATTTATTTTTGATTTAAGTCAGAATAATGGAACCGCATGGAACAATTTAAATGAGTTTGCGAAAATTAATTTTTTACAGGGATTTGGTATAGGCTCATCATATGTTGCTATTGGTGCATTTAGGGGTGTGGAAGATGAAAATGATCAAGAAGGAAATAAACTATTAGAATTGGCTAAAAGAGTTTTGCTTGCTCAGGACAAAAAAGAAAAAAATAAGCAGATTATGTTTACACAAGAGGAAACACAACTATGGGGAAATTTCATGTCCAACGTTGAAGGGAATTTCCGAAATAACTTGTTAGTACGATACATGTTGCCTAAAATTACAACTGGACAAATGAAAGAGGGGTTGGATACATTGTATAGAGATTTCAAAAATGTAAATATACTTATCCCTGATGCAATTTATATTGTTAAAAGACAGATTAATGGTGGTTCAGTCGAAGAAACAGAAGCAATACTCCAATATTTAAGATCTGGTAGGGATTCTGGTAAACTTAATTACACGGATAAAGACGGGAAACAGAAAAAAGCAATTTTCCCATAACGCTTAAATGCTCACTAAAGGAGAACATTATGAAAAGTAAAATAATAATATTACTTCTTATCGCCTGTTTTATTTTAGGTTGGGCAAACTATTCTCAAACCGAAGAAAAAAACCCCATGCTATTGGCTTTAAATTGTATTAAACCAATCAAACCAATTCTGCCCATAAAACCAATTTGGTGTACTGGTAAATGGACATTGATATTGGAATGCGACCAATATTGTAATTGCGTATGGGTACCGACATGCATTGAAAATTAACTATTTGAATAGTGCCTAATTTTCGATTATATAAAAAGTGTTTATCGTAGTTTATTTTTCATCAAGTTCTTTTTGTTTCACAAAGCCTGTTATTCAACATGACAATGACAGACAGGCACACCGGGGGGGGCATAGGGGCATGGCCGCATATATACAGATTCCTTTTTTGTCTTTCCTGTTCGCTTTTTAGTGGCAATTCACAGGCAATAAAGTTGTTGAATATTGCACAATTTTCAAAACCTTCATGTACGTTAATAAACTTATCATTATAAATATTTAACAAGATTTGCTCTGTAAAAAATATGGGCATGGGGTTCATTTTGATTCGTCAATTATACTGGTCGTTGTATATCGCTAATTAGGCTGTTTGATTGCTTGTGCGTGTCGTTTTCCTATGTTCATTTACCCCTTGTGCGAAACGCGCTTATCTATACTAGGAAAAAGGGGATTCCTTAATGAACCGCTGATCCCCCCGGCCTATCAGTCAACAAACACGCTTTCTTTTTTGTCTTTTTAATACTAGTCATTGTCCGCTTTTTTCTAGTTAACTCCCTATGATAAACCGGATAAGAAATCAGCGAATATTCAGTTAATGCAAATAGTCTATATATATAATATTGTTTGCAAATATTCATTCTTGAAGACAGAATAAAACAGTCTGTTTTAATGACAAAAACAGCAAGAGCAAATTTCAAAAACTGTCCAGATTTTATTAAATTTTGCTAATCCTTTTTGTTTTTTTCCTTAAGACAGGTAGAAATTAGAAAAGCATTTGAATGTCTGCATGGGGTAGTGGGGGTAGTGACAAATTTTCCCCCGGCGTGGCAATAAACCCTTTTCCGAACCTTGAAACCTTGACATTCGATCCTTGCATTCTTTTGCCGAAATAGACTTATTTAAAAAAGCGGAAAAATGCCGATTTTAAGCTTGCGGGTTGGAAATATGGTTGGAAATGATTATTATAAAAGATTTTACTATGGACAAAAAATCTTCTAAGTTATTGAAATTAAATGGAGCGGGCGACCGGGCTCGAACCGGCGACGTCCAGCTTGGGAAGCTGACATTCTACCGCTGAATTACGCCCG
>MWDD01000143.1 GCA_002070375.1 bacterium ADurb.Bin157
GCCCCCGCCTAAATATTACAGCTTAGGTGTGTTCTCAAAATGCCCTGTGTTAACGGCACTGACTTGACGATAAAGATCAGAAAGATATTCTTCTAAGCACTGTGATTTAGCCAAGTATAATTCTCTTAAAGCGTTTGCATCGTAAGCAATACCATTCTTCAAACTAATCTTAGTTGAGAGATTGTAACGGTCATGCTTAATTTCATTGTTAACGAGACGAAATTCTTCAGCAACATCGTAGCAATTAACTTGATTGTGAGCCAAACAGAAGGAGCTTAAGACATCATCAATTATTTTTATTTTATATAACCCCTTCTTTTGTTTGGCTGATAAACCAGGCAATCTCATCAAAATGTCTTTTCTATTATTTTCAACCAAAGAATAACAGTGAACAATCGCAAGAGCATATAGAGAAAATGCAATCCTGGGGGAATCCGATATGTAGCTTGATGCTTCGAACAAGGCTTTATCAAATACTGGTTCCTCAGCAAAAAATACCTGCAATGATCTTTCCATGTGCTCATCAGACAATTTGATCAGCAAATCAATATTTTTACGATAAACATGAGTAACCTTACAGAAAAAATTCAATTCATTTATTTCCAACAAAATACCTCATTTACAACACACGGAACCAGAAAAGCTTGATTTGATGACTAGTTTTATGCAGTATAAAGCACACAGCAATGGAAAACAAATGGAGAGGATAATGCAAGAAACACAAAATTCAAACAACGGGCTAAAATGGTTTAATTCACCGCTAATGGTATTTAATGGAAGTTTAGAAGAAGTAAAAAGGTTTATACCGGATTTTGAGCGGCAACCCTTCAGTCTGGGCGAGGGTCTGCCAGCACACAAGCGGCTAGAAACAATTATTCGAAAACCAACGCCGACAGACCCGCACTATATACCAGTGGGCGTTGTTTCTAAAGATTATGTTCTGATCTCGCATTACCAGGTTATAGAGGTGGCCTCAAAGGCTCTGAAAGAACATGATATAGACCCGGCTACTGTTCAAGCATCTGCAAGGATAACAGAATACGGAGAGCGTATGGCACTAAGCCTATATCTTCCTGACAAATACGCAATAGAGCCTGACGGAAAGCATAAAATGGCACTCAGTCTTGAATGTTTCAACTCAGTAGACGGGAGCAGCCGCTTCCGGGCACTCATGGGATGGTTCAGATTCGTATGCAGCAACGGGTTGATTATTGGCACAACCCAATCTGATATACACCGCCGGCATGTCGGAGACCTCAATGCAGAAGATGTTTATTCGGTTTTGAAAAATGGACTAAGAGATTCTGCAATAGAAAAAGAAAACTTCGCAAGATGGTATAAACACCGCATTACCTTAAATCAGGTCAGCGACTGGGTAGACAATGAGCTGAAAAGGCTTTGGGGGTTCAAAGCAGCGGCAAGAGCTTACCAGATATCAAAGACCGGATATGACATAATCATACGCGGCAACTATAAAAACAAGAAACCATCAAATATCGCTGTTGAGTTCAGAGAGAAAGTACCTGGGGCTGCAAACCCGTGTGAAAATCTATTTGATATCAGTCAAACGCTTGCCTGGCTCGCGAAAGAGCGTCGGGATCTTAGTGAGCAACTACAATGGCGAGAACAAATCCCAGCATTGTTAAGCCAACTGCAAAAATAAAAACACTAGTATTTAACATTAAGATGCTCAGGATCTATAATCATGATTTTTTCAAAGGTGTCTGAATCAGTTATGACGCATGCTTTTGTTTGCCATACCAGACTAATTTCATAAACGGATAACGCTTCAGTTATTGACAATGGAAAATCAGCCTCAAAAAGTTTAATAAAAGCCCTGCAAGTCATTTTAGATTCAACCATCGAACTTCATATCCGTTTAAAAGAGCATGATGATGTAAGGGTTTGACATGTTATGCAAAGGCTTTACCAAATAAATCTTTGAACAGTTTTTCGCCCAGGATTTTTCTGTTTGGTGACAAACCAGCTTCAGACATTATTTCAGCTATTATGTCAGGAACCAGCTGATATACTTTAGAAATAGCATCAGAATCGCCAGTCAGGAGGGCATAAAAGCTTTTACCATCAATTTGGCGTATATCTTGTCTGGCTGGGCGGTTAGTGCCTGTCCTATTATCTGGGGGAGTAAAAGGATTGTTGTAGACTTGCCTGTTCCTTGGCAAAATTTCAACATAATAACCAGTATAGTTTTTATAAGCAGGCTTGTTTAATACGCTTTCAATGTCATCGTAAATATCAACTTTGTGATTCCCCTTAGTTGTATTCCATTTGTTTTTTATTTCTGCAATCAAGCGCTTTTCATCGTTGACCAAGTCAACAATCTTCCCAACTTTTAAACGCTTACAACCCTTAATATTGCCAAGTATGATTTCATGTAGCTCACCAATTTTGTTTTGGAGCGTCTTCTGAATTTGGCGCTGTTCTTCACGAACAAGCCAATCTTGTAAGGAAATATCACTGACCATTGCATCAATAACAGCAGAAAATGGATCAACAGTATTGCTATAAATGTCAGGAGAGGATTTCCGAACCTCAATCAATGGGTTTATAATTTCTTCCGCCAAAGAGCGCTTAACATTAACCTTGTTTAAATATTGCATTGTACACCTCTCTTCGAACGGTGTACCAAACATTCAAAAAAAATGCAATACTTAAGTAGCTAATGTGAGCCTCTAAAAGGCAAATTCCATTTGTTTTATAGGGTCAGATTCGTCAGAAACAGACTCTCTGACGATGTCTTCCTCTATATCGTTGAATAAACGGATCAAACTTCTACCCATGGCAAAAGCCAAGTTAACAGGAACCGCATTACCTATTTGTTTATACTGGCTAGAAAGCGACCCACAAAAATGCCAATCATCAGGAAAAGTTTGAATTCTGGCATATTCGCGAACAGTAAGGGGTCTTGTTTCTTCTGGATGACAACGTTCTGTTTGTTTTTGAGCTGGAGCACACGTCAAGGTCAGGCTAGGTTCGTCGTAGGATAGACGCCTTGCCATACCGGTTTTTCCACCCTGCAAAAAATAGCTGCCTTGCATATATTCTTTTTGAAGATCCTCTGGAAGATCCCGCCAATAGCCACCAGGCGGAACATGGTCTAATATCTCTTTTTTTCTTTTGGGATACTTTTGCCCTGAACTTACTGGGACATCACAAGGGAACAATATGCCTGCCTTTAGAGCATCGCGAAGCAAAAGAATGCGGCTAAATGGTGATGGCCAGCCAAACTTAAATTTCTGTGCCAAATCGTTGCGAATACCAACCAAGAAAAGCCTTTCCCTTTTTTGTGGCACCATAAAGAAAACAGCTTTCAAAACCCTTGGTTCAACTAACGTATAACCCAGATCTCGGATGACCTCTTTAATCGTATCGAGAGTTCTACCGTTATCATGTTTAAGCAAACCTCTTACATTTTCACCCAAAAAGACCTTGGGCTGGGCTTCCTTAACTGCCCTAGCGAACTGATAAAATAAAGTGCCTCTTATATCTTCAAACCCCAACTTTTTACCAGCATAAGAAAAGGCTTGGCATGGAAAACCGCCAGATAGAAAATCTACTTTCCCGGCAAAAGGCTTAAAATCAATATTTGCAATATCATCATGCCTAACATCCCACTCTGGCCGGTTTGTCTTCATTGTTTGACAAGCATCTTTATCTATCTCATTCAGTAAAACAGCTTTAAAACCCGCTTTTTCCAAACCTAAGGCCAAACCACCGGCACCAGCAAATAATTCTATCGAATAAAAGTCTCTAATTGGCTTTGTTAGCATTTCTGCGGCCCAATTAGTATTAAACATTTTAAAACCTGGCAAAAATTTAACTAAATCAGATTTAGTATAAACCTTTGTTTGATCATCTGGATGCTGTTTAGGAACAAGCTTGCCGCTATTTTCCCAGCTAAGCAGAGTTCTCTTCGATATTGATAGCATGTCGGCAACTTCCGCCGGAGAATAAAACAGCTCTTGTTCAAGCATACCAAAACACCTTTATTGAGTTTAAAATCGCACCTGTATTGCTGAAAGGACAAGATTCAAACCGTTACTGTCTAGAAGCGACAGGCTACCACAAAAATCTGCTTTATATTGCTTTAAATCATATAGATTAGCCGCAATAGAAACCAGGGCTTTTTGTTGGGAGGATAAATTGCGGGACAAAATAGCACTAAAATCTATTGTTTTGTTGTCGACAGTAAATATTTCTGGCTCAAAACCACAAGAAGATAAAATTAAAGCTGCTGCATTAAATGCTTTGCCTTTGGAAAATGATGCTTTTTTTGCCTTCTTATTGTTTTGCCCTCCCAGCCAATCTTGAAGCTCCGTAACAGAAAACAAAACTTTACCGTTGGCTTTCTTAAAAGGGATTTTTTTTGCGCAAACCCAGTTCCGAATAGTACCTTGTGAAACCTTTAAAGCTTCGGCAGCTTCAGAACAAGTAAGTAGTTTGATCATGAGCTTAATATTAACACGATTTAAATATAATTACAAATAAGCAATTATCATTATTTATAATCAAATTTTGTTATTTTTTCCAGGAGCCCCCGGAGTGGAGCAAAGCGCAACAGTGGGGGCGGTGGGAGGGATTGCGCCATTTTATACAGGTTCTTTAAAACCGTTTGGCACACGGCCCCAATGTCCAGATGGCGCGGCGACTGAGACAATGAGGCGCAAAAACTCGGAAGAATGACAATAGATGACAAACAGTAGAGACCTGGCCGGGTCAGCTGGACATTGCAGCGACCTGCGGAAGCCCGAAGGGCTTTCCGGGAGGTGGCAGGTGTGGAGGCGGCGAAGCTGCCGGAGC
>MWDD01000144.1 GCA_002070375.1 bacterium ADurb.Bin157
TATAAACACAACTTTTTGCCAACCGCACTTAAAAGCTAGTATGCTATATTTTGCTCAAAATTTCCACAACAATTATCCCCATTGTAGGAACAATTGTTGTGCGCTGTTTTGAGTCAACGCTGTTGAGGGGGGAAATGAGGCGATTCTATCAGGCCAATCGAGCAGACGGCTTATATTCAAAAATCTTTACAGGGGCTGCACATGCAGTTATAATCAACATTAAATTAGAATGTTTCCGGATTTTGTGTGAGAATCTGCTTGGCAAATGGAGGGTGAAAAATGAATGTCTATTGCAAACATTATTTTAAAGCTTAAATCGTGGGTAACCGGTTACCAAGAAGTTCCTAAAAAACTTATTGATTTCGATACGCCTTCAACTATTTACGAAGATTCGGCTCAGGATATAGCTTTTGTAGACAATGAGTATCCCTCAAAGGCTGATCTGCCACAAAAATCAAATGAAAAGCTGAAGAAATGGCAAGATGGATGTATTGTTCTGATTTCCGGTATTTCCATTCCGGTTGGGATGAAATATGAAGATTCACAGGGCGAAACAACCTCTCGCAAAATAGAAGTAAAAAAAATCTATAGAAGTAGTGATGGCATAGATTATCTGTCTGGTTTTTGCTATCTTCGAGAAGCTTACAGAAACTTTCGCACAGATAGAATCAGCGAAATAGTGTCTCTCGAAACGGGAGAAATTTACCGAAGCCCACAAGCCTTTATTGAACAATACGGTATTTTCAGCACTCCGCAGTTAGAGAAGCTGCAAATCTTTATTCATATACTTTCTTACCTTGCCAGGGCTGATAGAAACTTCGACGATTGCGAATTGAACATAATTTCAGCACTTGTAGATGATTATGCTCAAGGAGAACCCAAGGAGCGGATTCTCAGCTATGCAAGGTCGCACAAACCAACTAAAAAGGATTACCTTGCTGAAGTTGAAAAGCTACGATTCTTTGACAGAAAAGATTTATCCTACTTGGTTATTATGGCAGAAAGATTAATAAATGCCGACGGCAAGGTAACAAAGAAAGAATCCGAGTTCTTTGACGTATTGAAATCATCTGTTGAAAGTCTAAAGTAAATCACAGAGTTATCAGGCAATTTTCAGAAAATGACCGGCTTGAATAGGAAAAAGTAATGAACATATTCAATGTTTTATCAGAAGGGAAATCCCGGCTTCACGAACCGAGTATTTCGGCGATGTTAGGTTATCTCCTAGACACGACAAAAGACCATGGTCTCGGAGACCGGTTCTTCCGAGAATTTTTAAAATTGCTGCAATCACATGCAGAGTCAGCAACATTAACTGAGGTTCTTTCTCAACCATTTATAAAAACAGAAACCGAATTAGAAGCCGCTTTTGAAAACGACGGGAAAAGGTGTGACATCGACATCGCAATTAGCCTTGCGCCGAAATATAAAATTAGTTTCTATATCGAAAATAAAATCCGCTCCGGTGCGGCAAGGGCAAGTCAGTTGTTTGATTATTACAATGCTATTTTATCTGAAACAGAGCCAGAAGAAACTGTATACATGATTTTTTTAACTCCGGAAGAAAACAAAAAGCATTATGAAGAGGAATATAACAAACTTGCTGTAAAAAAGAATCACCGAAAGGTTTGGCTTTTTTGGAGCAGTCAAGAAGGCGGAATTCTAAATCTGTTCGTCAACATTTTACAACGAGATGCGGTCGGCGAGATTGATCCAATAAATGAATACCTTAGGCACACGATAAAAGCTTTTGTGAGCCATATTAAGGCGAGGCTCCTAAGGGAAAAAGTAACACATCCATACTTTGGCGAGGACATCGGACAGGTTGTTGAGGAAGTAAATTTTGAATCTAAAGATGGGTCTGTTTACAAGATTGTTTTGAGAGACAGCAGTCAGATTCAAGTTTTCCGAGGAGACGAAAAGATGGTGGCAAAAGAAATTTTACGAAAAATCATCAAGGAAAAAGGATTTGACATAAAGTTTGAGAAGAATAACACCCGAACAATCGGTAAAAAAGTCATACAGCATTTGAAAACCCACCGACAATGAAGCCACCAAAATGAATTTTAGATGTATCACAAGTTATTTCTACGCCTGGGAAAACTGTTAAGTTGTTTGCTTCTGAGGGGAGAATACCTTTCTATGCCTTCAATAAAAAACGTGATGATCATGCTTGCTCTGGCGGGATTTGCCTTTGTGTCGCTTTTTTTGGCAATTCTGACGCTTGTTGTCTTTGAGCAGGAAACGTTTTCGAGGGCCATATTCTTTTCTTTTTGTATCTGGAGCGCTATTTATGTCATGGTTAGAATTGGACGCCGACTGTATGGCAAAATGGAACGCGGTTATGAAAATTCTGTTTCCACGGATAATGGGGGTAATTCATCTGTGCCGAAAGAGAACCCCTATGAAGATTATCAGCCGATGATTGATCCCGAAAGAGAACTTGCTGCGAATCCGCCGGTTGATTGGTTGCAAAAGCGTGACTTTCAGCAGATCAAGCTTGCTGATATCGAGCATGAAGGCGTGAAATACGAGGTCGTCATGCTTATAAACCGAAAAAAAGGCGTGATGGCTATCACTCTGAATGGGCAACCATGCAAGGTGACTACCAGGCTTGCACATACCGACAGTTGCAATTCAGGCGATCGTAAATACACATGCCTCAGACCTGAAAGCACGGTGATTTTACCGGGCAAAATTCTCGAATTGTCTGACGAAGATCTTGCCAATCCGGGCAAAATGCCGGGTATGCCTGATGAGAAGCTTCCCTTAGCCGGAATTATATACAATGAATACTGTGAATGCTGGGAAATGAGCTGGCACCAAATGAAAAGCTGTGAGATTTACAACACTGTCGTCTATGATCATTACGATTGCTATTTATCGTTGAAACCGGCTGAGCTCAAAGCTGAATTCACCATCTTTACCAATGTCGATTCCACAACCTGAGTTGTTCTGACTCAGTCACCTCTACTAAGGATCGGGCAGCAATCAAAAGGGCCCCGTTAAGTGCTCCGTCAGACGGTTAACCTAATTTCCACAATAATTATCCCCATTGATGGAACAATTGTTGTATGCTGTATTAATTCAAAGGTGTTGAGGTGAAAAATGAATTTTTTCTTTGCAAAAATTAAAGCTGTATCGCTTGTTATGGCGTTTTTCTTAAGCGTTCTTTTTATAACGGGTTGTGATATTTTTTCTGACAGCAAAAGCGGAGGGCAAGAATCAAACACCGCGCTTGAGGCGATTCTGGCAAATCAATGGAGCAGCTACACCAAAAATTACCCGCACCTTAAAGGCGGGCTTATGCTTAAAGTCATTTCGCCGAACGAAACATATTTCGCTGCCCACAACATGCCCGACGGTGCGGGCGAAAACAGTTATTTTAGGGCGGCAAGCATAACCAAGACCTTTACCGCGGCGGCAATAATGCTGCTTCAGCAAAATCAAAAGCTTAATATTGACGACACACTAAGCACGAATATGCCGGGCAGAAACGAGCCATACCTGCCGAATACAGCGGATTTCAATATTCCCGACAAACAAACTGTAACAATACGGCAAATTCTTGAACACCGCGCGCGCATATTCGACCTCTCAAACTCTGATATCCCCACTACCGTGGCCAAACCATACGCGAATTATAATTACATAGCTTATGTTTTAGATTCAAACCCAAACTACACGATAACCATCGACGAGTTGATTAAGACCGTTGCCGAAAACGGCCTCAAATACGACATTCCCTTAAATGAGTATCATTACAGCGACACCGGCTACACAATTCTCGGAAAAATAATCGAAAGAGTCTCAAAACAAACTTACGAAAAATACGTAACCGACAATCTTTTAAAGCCGAACGGGTTGAGTAAATCCCTGTTGCCATATATCGGAACAGACGAAATAATGCCTGCTCCGAAAGTTTTGGGCTACAACTATTTTGGCGGGAACTCATTTGATGTTCCTTCAAGCAATATGTCGTGGCAGGTAGCCTGCGGGAACCTGACAACTACCGCCGCCGAACTCGCCCAATGGGGGCATCTGCTGTATTCGGGCAATGCCGGGATACAAAAAAGCTACATAGACCAAATGATGAACGGGAAAACCGTCACAGCAAGCACGTCATACGGGCTGGGCTGCCACATCATCGACGGGCTGGGTTACGGCCACACAGGAGCGACCGAAGGCTACCTCTCGTTCATGTTCCACGACCCTGACCTTAAAGCCACATTTGTGCTTTACGCGAACGTCTTGAACTGGGACGACCCCGCTTCTCAGCAAATTTGCCTCAAAGAAACAATAATCAAGGTTAAAGAAGCCTTATTTAAATAGCTCTGCGCTAATGTTAGGGCTTAATAATTTTTTAGTGTTCGTTACTACTGCTTCGATTATATTTGAGTAATCTGATCTATCGCACATAATTGCAAAAATACAACGAGTTTTAGAGCAACAACTACACTTTTTACAGCGAACAATGTTAAAAATCTTCAAATTTCGCTAATAACATACTCATTATTCTTCCATGACTTCCAACATCATCTTAACTCCCGGTTTAAAGCCGGTTTGATGTCGGGGCTGAATGCAACCGCGCAATCGGCCTTCAAAACTTTACCGAAAGCCGTCTCGCTAAGCAGGTCAGGCGAAATGCCAAGCTCTTTTGCTCCCGAATCGTCGGCAACCGCATAAAACAGCGGTTCACCGCCATTAGAAAGAGTTTGCAAATCAAACTTGTCGCTGTTC
>MWDD01000145.1 GCA_002070375.1 bacterium ADurb.Bin157
ATACCTCCACGATTAGTTTAATACAAGTTTTGAAGAATTGCAAGCGTTATTTTTAATAAAAATTGAAAAACATTCAGGGCAAAGCAAAATTAAATTTTCAAGAAAATCACCCGAAGTTTTCAGATAAATATCAGACCTACCGCAAACATGGCATTTGCAAGAGCCTATCATTGTCGTAACACCACGGCGACAAAATCGCCGGCTTTGTATAAATGCGTTTCCATCATGCCGTCGTAAGTGCATTTATAACCAGCTTTGCACAAGTCTATAATTGCCTTTTGGTAAGCAGTAAAATCTCTGGTAATAATTTCGCGAGGTTGTTCTTTGTTCATTTTTAATTGCTCCTATTCTTTTTTTGTGGTGTAGCCAAAAAACCAATCTCTTGAAACGTCGGGCCGCTAGAGTTTTGCAAATATGCCAATTTTGAGCGCGTGCCGGGGCCGTTTCTCGCCGCTGCAATCAGCAAAATTCTATTTGCTTCGGCCTTTTTTGTTGTATTGCCAGAAAGTTTTATTTCTTTTTCTTCAAGTTCACAAGTATCAAGAATTAGTGTGGTTTGAGCAAGCCTTGTCAGCATCGCAGACCCTTGAACGTCGCTAGACGAACGCTCAACGCCATTAGCCCCGCTGCCTTTTACTGTATGGCAAACAAGAATCAAAGAACATCGCCCATCTTGAACGATTGCACAGCAATTTCTGATAAAATCTGCCTCCTGTTCCCATGAATTGCGCCCGGTAAAATCAATTTGGCTCATCGGGTCAATTACAACAATTCTAGCTCGCTTTGATGCTCTGCGTAGCCAGTTCAAAACTTTATCGGCGGTCACTTTCGGTATTTCTGTTTCGCCTTTTGCGTTTTTGTGGCCGTTGCGCGGGTTTTCGGTTACATTTATAGCATAACTACCTAGTTCATCGCGCCGTCGCTTATATGCTTCAGTTCTTTCCATCACCGTTTCTTTGCCGGTATCAATCATCTTGTAATTTTGCTCAAGAATCGCCAACATACGCCAAGTCCACGCCTCGACATCATCTTCAAGCTGTAAATATGCCCAGCTCACGCCCATTTCTTGTGCGTGTTTAATAATATTCATAGTTAAAAAACTCTTGCCTGCCTTTTCTGCACCGGCTAGAACTGTAACGGTTTTCTCTCTTAATGCTTGAGTCGAGCTTGTTAAGCGCGGCCACGGAAAACTAATCGGCATGCTTTTGCCGCTATCTTGTTCTTCGAGGCTTTCAAACATTTTATCTAATACTTTATTGGCATTGGTGATTTTTTCGGTTGAGTCTATGCGCTTCAGCTCGAAAGTTCTGCCGCCATGCGCCAAAGAATAAAGATTCTGTTTGCCCTCAGTAAGATAAAGTATTCCGGTTCTGTGATAGCCGTTGTATTCCGGTTCAATCGGGTCGAGAGTAATGCAGCCGTGATAATCTTTCGGATTATTCAAAATATCATCTACGGTTATTGAGATTTCGGCGCCATCTTTGATAACCGTTATTATAAAGTCACCTGATAAAACGCCGCCCTGATATGCCCGTTGATAAAATTCTCTGATTTGTTTTTTGTGCGCCTCTGGCACATTTTTAATTCTATTTTCAATATGTTCGGCTTGCTTGCGCTGTGATTCTGGCTTCAGGCGCTTCTTTTCGCTTAGAACCATTTCTTGATAAGTCTGAAGCTCTTTGCTGCTCAAATTTTTTATGGTCGCAGATACAAGCAGGTCACTAGCTCCAGAAATCAAAACCGGGTCGCCGCGCTTTTGAATTAATGGCTTATCGCATAATGCCCCGCTTGCAAAGTCTAATCGGTTCGGCTGCCAAACAGTAGCATCAACCGCGCTGCGTTCAAGCAACGCCCCCGCAATGCTAACGAAAATATGTCCGTGACCGGCAAGCCACATGCGCTGATGTATAATCTTGCCAATTCTAGGTATTTCTGCCGCTTTATCAACCGCAAAATATAGCCGTTGCCCTTTCAAGCCGTTAATTTGTTCATTGCCGTTGAAAATATAGCTACTGCTCGACGGATACCATATTTTAACAACCTGCCGCGCCTCTGGTAGTGCTTGCTCAATAATCGCAAGAAAGTTTTCGCGGTCAAGCCCGGTATCGTGGTCGATAAATAAAATACCGGGTTCATTCGACCAGAAAAAATCTTTGTTTGTTCTGCTAAGATTTTCCGGGCTTCTGTTTGCCTCAGTCGTTAATTTCTTGCTTGCGCCAACCATTAAACCTTTCGGCACGCCATAGCACAATGCTTGATTATGTTTTAATTCCGGCAGAATCGCCGCAAATTCAAGCATATTTGCAACCGATACAAGTTTTACGCTGCCAGATGTCATCTGCCCGCCCGATGATTTAACCGGCTTGCCATTTTCAAGCCGATACCGCTTCGTCAAATACGCGGGCTGTTCCGACGTAATAACCGAAAATTTAATCATATCAATTCCTCTTTAAGTTTTCGCAGTTCTTCGGCCTTTTCTTCGCGCTCCCGCTTCATTCGCGCTATTGTTTCTTCATATTCTTCTTGCTGCCGCTTCATAAGCTCCGGGTTTTTCGCCCAACACTCGGCTTCTATAGCCTCGATTATAGCGTCATCGCACCCTTGTTCGTCGTCATAGCTTTGTTGATGGCTTTGATTCAGATATTTGTTAATTTTGCTGCTTAAAAAGCTAATACTGTGGCCGTTTTGCATCAAGAATCGGTCGTCATCGGCAAGATACTGCCGCAAAATATCTTTGAATTTTTCAGGGTCTTGTATTTGCGATAAGATACTTTTTGCCGCTTTGGTGTCTTTACCGCTAGCAAATGGGTCGGCTCTGCCAAGTTCGCGATTTATGTCAATCCAAATCGCCCATGCGTTAGGCTTTGAGTCCTTTTTGTTTTTTTTGTGATTGTCGTTTTTTAATTCAAACTCAGGCGCTTTTTCTGGTGAGCAAGAATTGTCACCCGTCGATTGAAAATCGAAAGGGTTATTTTCTTCTTTTTGTTTAATTGTTATATTGTTATATTGTTTAGTTGTTGTTAGTTGTTTGTTATCCGTTTGTTGCCCGTTTGTTAGTTCGCTTGTTAAGTTGCTTGTTAATTCATTTTCCTTTTTCTGATATAAGTCGTAATTGGTCAGGGTTACAACGGTATATTTGTTTGTTGATTTGCTTGTTAATTCGCCTGTTAATTTTAGCTTATTTATTGCAGTTCTCACACATTGTGGCGTTAATCCCGTTTCTTCGGCGATGTGTTGTATGCTAGTTACCTTTTGGCCGCGATTTACGAGAATACCCTGCCATTTTTTCGGCTCCCAGTTTGCAGTTAGAATTAAATGCGTAAATACTCTGAATACATTTGTATCAGAATACCATTCCCATTCAATGATTTTTCTATGCAGAGTTATAAAGCCTCTGTGCATGAGTTATTCCTCAGCAAATGGCAACACGTTCAAAACTTCCATCAGCTTTTTCAGATTTTCTTCGTTCGGTTTTGTCGAAGCTCTCTCCCAAAGCTGAATCGTCATCATCGAAACCCCGACACGCTTTGCAAGTTCAATCTGTGTTAGCCCCTGTTTTTTTCTCAATTCTTTGATGTTCATGGTAAATCCTTTCTGGTTTAAAGTTAAACAATAATAACATAAAACAACCGTAAAAGTAAATATATTTCTTAAAAATCTTCAAATTAAAATAGGCCACTCACTCAATCTGTGATAAAATAAAAATATACAAATGGGGGTATTATGCGAACTACCGAAGAAAAAAAAGAAATTTTGCAGAAAGTTGTTGACTTTTTGAAACAAGGCTACCCGGTAACGGGCAAAGGTTCAGCCGCAGAGCTTGCAGGCGTGAATTATGTAACCATTTACAATTATTTGCGCGACCTGCCCGAAATGCAAGCAGAGTATCAGGCGGCAAAGAAGATTTTGCAGGCTTCACGAAGGGCAAGCGATAAGCGCATGGGTGTTGCTCAAAAGCGCGATTATCTCAAAAAGATTATCGCCTACATTGCCGATGGTTGCAGCGTTAGGGGTAAGCATAGCGCGGTATTGCTCGCCGCAAAAGACTTAAACCTGCCGATTGTTCACTGGCAGACCGTTTTCGTTTGGCTAAGGCGTGATTTTAAAGACCTACATGACACCTACCGGGCTGCAAAAGAGGCGCGTAAAAATTATAAATTGCGCGAAAAGGCCGCATGTGGTAAAATTACCTCATGAACATAGAATACTTTAAACTTGCCGAAATTAAGCCATACGAGCAAAACCCGCGATTGAATGACGCGGCGGTTGATGCTGTTGCAAAATCTATCGCTGAGTTTGGCTTTGTTCAGCCGATTTGTGTTGATAAAGATATGGTTATCGTGATAGGGCATACGAGATTTCGGGCGGGCAATAAGCTTGGCCTGAAAACCGTGCCCGTGATTAAGCTAGATTTGCCCGACGATAAAATCAGGCAGTTACGGCTTATCGACAACTCAACACACGACTTATCGGCATGGGATATTGAAAAGCTACTTGCAGAAATGGAAGCAATGCCGGATGTTGATTTTATCAACTTTGGACTTGATATTGACGCGATAATGGCCGATTCTCAGGGCATTGTGGCCGACCCGGACGAAGAATCACCCGAAGATGGCCGCAAGCAGAATGATAGGATTACGGT
>MWDD01000146.1 GCA_002070375.1 bacterium ADurb.Bin157
TAATTGTTGTGGAAATTTTGAGCAAAATATAGCATACTAGCTTTTAAGTGCGGTTGGCAAAAAGTTGTGTTTATATTGGGCAGATGATAAACAAAACTAGGGGGAACAGATGGAATTTGTCATATATGAGCAGAAAGAAAGAGTCGGTATTATAACAATAAACCGCGAAAAAGCTTTAAACGCTTTGAATTCTGCTGTCCTTAATGAGCTTGAACAAATTCTTGACAGCATTGACACAAACGAAGTTCGTTGCTTAATTATAACCGGAGCCGGCGAAAAGTCTTTTGTAGCGGGCGCTGACATTAAAGAAATGTTAGATTTGGATAAGTCCGGGGGCGAGTTTTTTGGGAAAAAAGGCAACGATGTTTTTGCAAAAATAGAGAATTATGTGCTTCCCGTGGTTTGTGCCGTTAACGGATACGCCTTGGGCGGCGGCTGCGAGTTGGCTTTAAGCTGTGATTTCAGAATATGCTCAGAGAAAGCTATTTTTGGACAGCCCGAAGTCAGTTTGGGCATTGTTCCGGGTTTTGGCGGCACTCAGCGTTTAGCGCGCGCAGTCGGCATGGGAATGGCAAAGCAAATGATTTACACCGGGCGCAACATAGACGCCCCTGAGGCTTTGCGCATCGGCTTGGTTAACGCGGTTTACGCGCAAGACGAGCTTATGCCTGCCGCAGAAAAGCTTGCGGGTATTATTTCTAAGAACGCACCGATAGCAGTGCAAAAAAGCAAAATAGCGATAAACTCGGGTTCGCAGCTTCCCATAAACAAGGGCACCGAAATTGAGACGCGCTTATTTGGCGAATGTTTTGAAACAAACGATCGCAGGGCGGCAATGGGAGCCTTTGTCGAGAGACGAAAAGACATAGAATTTTTTAACAGCTGATCAAGGAGACGAAGATGAAAGTTGGCATAATCGGCGCCGGCACCATGGGATGCGGCATTGCTCAAGCGTTTGCGCAATGTGAGGGCTTCGATGTTTATTTGTGCGATATTAATGAAGCGTTTGCCGTGAACGGCAAGACGCGCATCGCGACAGGGTTGGCGAAGCTTGTTGCGAAAGAAAAAGTAACCCGAGATTTTGCCGACGGGCTCTTGGCAAGAATCACAACCGGCGAAAAGGCTATTTGCAAAGACGCGCAGTTGGTTATTGAAGCGGCTTTAGAAGATATGAACGTTAAGAAGCAGACTTTTAAAGAGCTTGAATCGATTGTGGGCGATGATTGTATTTTCGCCACAAACACGTCGTCGCTGTCTATAACCGAGATTGGCGCGGGGTTGGGGCGGCCCGTTGTGGGCATGCATTTTTTTAACCCGGCCGACAGAATGCAGCTTGTAGAGGTTATTGCGGGGCTGAATACGCCCGCGGCGATTGTCGATAAAATTAAAGAAATTGCGGTTGCCATTAAAAAAGAGCCGGTAGAGGTCGCTGAAGCACCGGGTTTTGTGGTAAACCGAATATTGATGCCGATGATCAACGAGGCAATCGGGATTCTGGCAGAAGGCGTTGCCTGCGCAGAGGGCATCGATGCGGCGATGAGGCTGGGGGCGAACCACCCGATGGGCCCTTTGGCCTTGGCCGATTTGGTTGGGTTAGACGTCGTTCTTGCGATAATGAACGTGCTGCACGAAGAGACGGGCGACCAAAAGTATCGCGCACACCCGCTTTTAAAGAAAATGGTCAGAGGTAAGTTGCTTGGAAGAAAGACTCAAAAAGGGTTTTACGAATATAAGTAATAAATCGCGCGTTTTTTGCGTGAGACAGTAATAATCAATAAAGGAAAAGGCTATGGATTTTACTCTAAGTAAGGAACACGAAATGGCGAGAACCTTGTTCAGAGATTTTGCCCTGAACGAAGTTAAGCCGGTGGCAAAGGAAGTCGACGAAACCGAAGAGTTTCCTGCAGCTAACGTAGAAAAAATGCAGAAACTTGGGTTTTTAGGCATACCTATGCCGAAAGAGTATGGCGGACAGGGCTGCGACACTTTAGCCTATGCTATTTGTGTCGAAGAGTTGTCCAAAGTTTGCGGAACTACGGGCGTTATCGTTTCGGCTCACACTTCTTTGTGTGCCGAGCCAATTTTAAAACACGGCACCGAAGAACAAAAACGCAAATTTTTGGTTCCTTTGTCAAATGGGCAAAAACTTGGCGCATTTGGGCTTACAGAGCCTAATGCAGGGACAGACGCCGCGGGGCAGCAGACAAAGGCGGTTCTCGACGGCGATTCTTATGTTCTCAACGGAACTAAAATCTTCATAACCAACGGTAAAGAAGCTGATATTTACGTGATTTTTGCCATGACAGACAAGAGCAAGGGCACAAAAGGCATTTCGGCGTTTATAGTCGAAAAAGGCACCCCCGGCTTTACTTTTGGCACGAAAGAAAAGAAAATGGGTATCAGAGGTTCGTCAACTTACGAACTGATTTTTACCGATTGCAGAATACCCAAAGAAAACTTGTTAGGCGCTGAAGGCAAGGGATTCGGCATTGCCATGTCCACGTTGGACGGCGGGCGTATCGGTATCGCGGCTCAGGCTCTCGGTATCGCGGCAGGCGCCTTAGAAAGCACTATCGCTTATGTCAGAGAAAGAAAACAATTCGGCCAGGCTATTTCTAAATTTCAAAATACTCAGTTCGAAATAGCGGATATGGCAACTAAGGTCGAATGCGCCAGACTTCTTGTTTATAAAGCGGCTCTGGCAAAGGACTCGCAAAAGCGATTCTCTGTTGAGGCGGCTATGGCAAAACTTTATGCTTCTGAAGTGGCAATGGAAGTGACGACCAAAGCGGTGCAGCTGCACGGCGGCTACGGTTATACCCGTGAGTATGAAGTCGAGCGTATGATGCGTGATGCGAAAATTACTGAAATATACGAAGGAACAAGCGAAGTTCAACGTATGGTAATTAGTGCAGCCCTTCTGTAACCACTTCTGACAAAGGAATTAAGATATGAAAATAATAGTATGCATAAAACAGGTTCCCAACACCAACGAAGTTAAGCTTGACCCCATTAAGGGCACGCTGATTCGCGACGGTGTTCCGAGTATTATAAACCCCGATGATAAAGCCGGCCTTGAAGCGGCTCTGTCATTAAAAGAAATATACGGCGGCGAAGTCAGCGTAATATCGATGGGGCCGCCCCAGGCTGATGCTGTTTTGCGTGAAGCGATGGCAATGGGAGCAGACAAAGCATATTTGGTCACAGACCGCGCTTTTGGTGGGGCAGACACGTTGGCAACTTCCACGACTTTAGCGGCTGCGGTAAGAAAAATGGAATATGACTTGATTATTACCGGAAGACAGGCAATAGACGGCGATACAGCGCAGGTCGGGCCTCAGCTGGCAGAACATTTGGACATTCCCAACGTTTCTTATGCCGAAAAAATTGATTTAGACGGCGACACGCTTGTGGTGCAGCGACAATACGAAGACAGATACCACACCGTGCGCGTCAAAATGCCTTGCTTGCTGACAGCGCTCGGAGAAATGAACAAACCGCGCTATATGACACCGGGAGGCATTTTTGATGCTTTCAGAAGCCGGGAAGTTGTAAAACTGACCAGAGCAGACTTAGAAGTCGAAGACGAAAAAATTGGCTTAAAAGGCTCCCCGACTCGTGTTGTTCAGTCTTTTCCAAAAAGTTTGAAGGCGGCGGGTGTTAAAGAGGCTTCTCTTGAACCCGAAGAAGCTGCTACTTTTATTATGGAAAAACTTAAAGAAAAATTCGTTTTTTAAGCAGCGCAGCATAAGGAGAAATGATGAATATTCAGGATTACAAAGGTGTTTATGTTTTTGTTCAGCAAGTAGATTCTCAAATTTCCGGTGTTTCCTATGAGCTGCTTGGAAAAGCGCGCGAATTGGCGGATACCTTAAATACAGAAGTAGGGGCCATTTTGTTGGGCAGCAATGTTGAAAAACTGGCTGACAGCCTGGCAGAATACGGCGCAGACAGGGTAATATTGGTTGATTCCGAAGAATTAAAGGAATACAGAACCGAGCCTTACGCGCACGCGATAACCACAATCGTAGAAAAATACAAACCCGAAATTATTCTGTACGGCGCAACCGCAATCGGCCGAGATTTGGCGCCGCGTGTTTCGGCAAGGGTTAAAACAGGGCTTACCGCGGACTGCACAAAACTCGATATAGACGAGCAATCCAAGGGCTTGCGAATGACAAGACCCGCGTTTGGCGGCAATATTATGGCGACGATTATATCGCCCGAACACAGACCGCAAATGGCAACCGTAAGACCGGGCGTTATGCAGCGAATTTCAAAAAGAGCCGGAGCGAAGGCGAAAATAGAAAAACCGCAAATAGAACTGCTTGCAAACAATAAATATGTTGAAGTAACTCAGGTGGTCAAAAAAGTTGTGAGCAAAATCGACATCATGGACGCGAAAATATTGGTGTCAGGGGGCAGAGGCGTAGGAAGCAAAGAGAATTTTGCGCTTCTTAAGGGCCTTGCCGACGTGCTCGGCGCCGAAGTGAGCTGCTCGCGCGCTGTTGTTGATGCAGGTTGGATAGAAAAAGACCAACAGGTGGGGCAAACCGGAAAAACGGTCAGGCCGCATGTTTACTTTGCTGTCGGTATTTCAGGCGCAATTCAGCATTTGGC
>MWDD01000147.1 GCA_002070375.1 bacterium ADurb.Bin157
GATTTATATGAATGCCGCTCTTTCAAAACTTCGACAGGATGGTTATCCCGTTGTTGAGGATGAGGTTTCTCGGTTATCACCATTGATTTCAGAACATATCAATATTCTGGGACGCTATTCTTTTGCGGTGCCGGAGGCAATCAAACGCGGGGAACTCCGACCATTACGGGATGTCGAAGTTGATGAATAATCCTTAACCGAGTTTTCTGTTCCGTTGCTCCCTAAACCCCAGATTAACCAGCCAGAAGGCGGTGTCGTCAAGGCTGGCCTGCGTGTTTAAAATGAAATCTCTGGCTCAGGATGATGCAAAAGCTATGCTTAACTTCCGCATGGAAAAAGCAAAAGCACCGACAAATCTGTTCGACCGCGAGGCTATGGAACTCATTACCGCCAACTGCGGCGGCAACAGACGAGAACTGATGAAATTGGCATTTAACCTATGTATGGAGGCGCATCTGAGAAATGAGAAAGTCATTACATCAGAAATGATCCTGTCGACTGAATATATGCAAGCAAACGGGTGAAGCGGAGATATCGGGTGGGAACTCGGTATCAAGGAATAACCCGGGCGGTATACGGCTAAGAGGCCTGCTGGTAAAACAGCGGGCCTCACTGCTTTTTCAAATACTGATTTAAACCGGACTCTGTATCTGGTAGAATTCTCTGAGAAAATACCGGGACGTTTCGTTGAGAATCAACAACCTGTTCTGATTAATCCGGCACGACCAATTAATAAACGTTTATTATACATAAAAAGGCATTGCTAATTGGATTTTGAGCAATCAAATCCCTATTATATCAGATTTAGCTTGCTGTATTAGTTCCTTGAGAGCATCTCTACCGTGAGTTTGAATGAAATCTTTGCTTGTTTCTTTGTCAATACTATAAGAGAAACGATTAGCTTCTTTGTCTTGGTGATATGCTCTAACAGTTACTCTGTGGTTGGTAACAATCATTCTAATTTCGTAAATTTTGTTTTTAAATTCAAAACTTTCAAGAATTTCCAATCAGCTTGCCTTTCAATTCAAAGTCTTGCTTTTAAGAGAACCAGAAGTAGTTGTAGTCCTACCAGCAAATTTGGATGAATCACGGAACCGTGTAATACCTACGCCTTTAGTAAAGATGTATTCTGACGACCTTGAAAAAGAAAAATACGAGTCATCATCTGAGCCAGAAAAACTCATTTTAATTTGTGTCGATGAAACTTGCGAAAAGGAAATTGTGCCACTTTCGATTAAACCTGTGAATAAAGCTGTGCCTAGTGAACCTGCAATTTCCCTATCATCACCAGGCAAAAATATAAGACCTCTCATTTTAATGGAATTGTTCAACTTATCTAAAAAGATCTTAACTTCATTGCTTCCATAAAGAGAAACAGAAGAAGATGCCAGCCAAGTCGTTTTATCCGGTATAATAGTAGAACCTTGCTCTAACCAAGTATGATCAAGAATCTCAAACGAGTATTCTGTATTGGTCACTACCGAATTCTCACTGATGACGACGTCATAAACCCACTTGTTCCCTTTTTGAATAGGAAAAAATTCTTGAGCAACGGTATAAATAGGGACTGTTGCGTCGTTTACTGAAGAAGGCTTGTTAACATTATTAATCATCTGGTCGATTGCAGACTGGCCAACTTCTTGTTTGACAACAGCCAAAACACTTGAAGATGTGTTGATTAAAATACCACATAACCAGTTTTCAACAGCACTTATAAGACCTGATAAATTAACATCACCCTTATTTGAGGCAGCTTGAACTTGTGCAGCTGTTAAGGCAAAATTGCTCGATAAAACGAGAGAAGAGACCGCTGTTGAATTAACATCAACACTAAGCCCGGCTTGATCATTACTCACAGAATCCAATATTTTAACCAAGAGAGTTTTATTAGCAGGAGAAGCAATAACTATCTGATAATTCGACCCGGCAGGAACACCGGAAAACATGTAGTCACCAGTATTACCTATTGATACGGCAGAAACTATTTCCACACCCGCAGAATTAAGAAGTTTTGCTTGAAAACCGCTGTATGACCGAGCACATCGAATATTTGCAGTTGCAGTTGCCGACTGATTTATCGGCATTGAGATACTACCTAATATTGAATACGTCTTTTCTAAGGACGAAACTGCACCAACTACAGCCCCACCACCGCCACCACCGCCACAGCCAATTAAATAACTAAAACAGACAAGACTGATAAATAGGACAAAAGCTTTATATTGAGTTTTCACGTAGCTCTCCAAATCATTCTTTCCAAAAAACTACCAGACGTGGTTTATTTTATCAAGTTATTTGTTGCCTGCAAATCCTTTATAACTCTTAATACCAAGACATAGAGATGTCTTTATTTGGTCGAACCAGCTGATGTTTTGCAGTTTGATTGTGACCTCTATGTATAATTATGCAGATAAATAGCTTAGAATTTTGCATAAAAAGTGGTGGCAATAAATAGAAGAATAAAGCAATTATTTTCTTTTGTAAGTCTTTTCAACAGTGGCGCTTAATGCATTGGAGGCCACATTTCTGATATTTGTTTCCAGTTCTTTTTGCAAATTTGAAATACAGTCAGCCATTTTCTTTTGATGAGCCGGGCTTTTCCATTGGTCTTTAACTACCTGCTCTTCCAGAAGAATTTTCTTTAAAAGTATTTTCTCGTCTTGCTTAGTATATGCAAATATTTTTAGACGGTTAAAATCAACTATTCTTGTTTCGGCCACACCTCTGGCCGAACACTCTGAAAGCCAATCGGGGATCATTTCTTTACCATAAGTCCGCCAGTAATAAGCCGCTGTTTCGCCAACCATATCACGTTGAGCAACCCAGGCCCCTGCTTTAATTAAGAAATTGCATATATTTGTGCGAACACTTGCAGCGGCAAACATAAGAGGAGTAAGTCCTCTGGGGTTAAACGCATTGAGGCAGGAATGTTTGGCAACAGCTTTAACAAGTGACAGATCACTTGATATTTCGCATAAAGACATAAGGCAAGTTTGCCCTTGTTCATTCTTAGCGTCAAAATTTATACCAAGCTTAGCAAGTCGGCCGATAATCAAATAGTCTTTAGTTGCTAAATAATTGCACAATAGCTCTAAAACGAGACCCAATTGGTTGTTTGTTGTTGATTTAAACGGTTGGTGTTCCGAAAATAGAGTTATTTTATCGCATACGGTTGACAGCCTAATGCTAGTTGAAGTTAGTAAACTTGGAACATCCACGCCTAGGCTATTCTTAATGATTTCATCAGGCCGTTCTATAATGCTTAAAATAAACTTTCCTAAAGATTTGATCGCATTATCTATTTCGTGCTTAATCAAAAATTGATTAGCGAGTGACAACCAACAAAAGTCATGGCCTTTATATGCACCAGCTTTAAAATACTCAAATGCCGTTTCAAAATTAATTTCAATATCGCGAAAAATACCAGAATAGATTGTGCCCAGACGGTAATAAGCGAGCTTACAACCTAACTTAATGGCTTTTTTATAAAGTTTGACGGCTTCTTTAATGTCTTGAATTTCGCCATTCTTACCAAAACATAATGTTTCGGCGTGATCCCACAAATCACGCCAGGGCTCATTTTTTGAAGCAAATGAGCCTGAAAATTGGTTATTGGAATCAGCAATCAACTCATCTGGTAAAGCAAGAATGGCTTCAATAACTGCTTTTACTGGAGCTTGAAAAAATTCTCTATTCTTAGCCACCCGGTAACCTTGGCTTTCAAGTAACGTGTGAACAAATTTTTCAGCTGCGACACAGTCGGAAACATATTTTTCATAAACCAATATAAAGGGTGTTGGAACCCCGGTAGCACTAGATAATTCTGCAGCACGCGTCTCAGGCGCATTTTGAGTCAGCCCAACTTTCACAATGTTTGGCATCATGCTATTAGCAAGCACATAAATAAAGCCTTTTTTTATCTCGCTCATAATTATTAACTGGCCATATAGAGAGTTATATTTTATTTAAAATGCTTCCTTTAACAGAAATCCTCAGAAGTTCTTCCAACCAAGTATTCAGACTTTTATTGGCAGAGTTGGCAAGGACAGATAATTTAGCATGAAGATCCGGTGGAATTCTTACAACGAATTTGCCAGAGAAGCTTTTCTGAGGGGTTAATCCGCGTTTTTTACAAGTTTCCAGATACCCGTCAACCATATTATGGAAAACCGGAATAATTTCTTTCGCGTTTTCAGAGTGAAAAGCGATTATGTCATCAATTCCGATAACTTCACCAACGAATATCTGATCTTCATCATCGAATTCGATCTTTGCTACATATCCTTTGTATTCAATGGTTTTCATTTTCAGTTACCTCCGTCATCAGAATCGAAGCGAACCTGCGCCGCTGTTAAAAATTCCCGCAACTTTTTAACTACATATCTTTTGGCCTCATTGCCTGGATGTGGCCGATGAAAGTTCGCTTGCACATTGTTCAGAAAAAAAGAAACACCGGAACCCTTTGTTTCTTCAACTTCTGCGCCAAGTGCAACAAGCATACTCTCTATTTTAGGCCAGTCAATAGGGGTTATCGGGTCTTTAAAAATTTTGTCGTAAATCTTTTTATGCTTTGTGCTTACCATTTTGAACAACCTCTA
>MWDD01000148.1 GCA_002070375.1 bacterium ADurb.Bin157
AGAGAAGCGGGAAATATCATCGAGAATTTTGCAACCAAAAAGGAAGCGGAAAAAGCAATTTTGCGGTATGAAAAAACAGACAAAAAAGAGGGTGGGAGGCCCTGTAATCATTGCGCTGGAGACGGTGGCGCATCGGACTACGACCGAAAACGGTATTGCCCCGGTGATGAATGCGCATCGTGCGGATGTACTCTGGGCGATGACTGGTACTGGTACATCGACAGAGATCAGGCACCGGGATACCCTGATTTTAAATAACCCCCCACAGGCCGGGGCCGCAAACCCCGGCCATACTAAATAAAGAAAAAGGGAGGATAAAAATGAAAACTAAAACTTATACATTCACAGAAGAAGAAATCTTGACACTCAGAAACGCAGTAATTGAATATTATCAAATGATAAAGAGTTTAAAACCTAATTCACCTATTGCAATTAGAAATCAGGCCAATGCTAAAGCGTTAAAAGATCAATTCATTCAAGACGCAACAACAATTTAACCAGCCGCAAGGCAAATACAACAGGAGGGAACACAATGAAATATTTTATAGGAATTGAAAAGGATGGACGTATTAAATTTACGACAGATAGGGATTGCTTAAGCCCCCAGATAATTACTTTTAAAATTGCAGAATATAATGATGATAATGACTTAATAAACACTATTAGGGAAATTTGCCGGGCTGATGCCAGTTTCCAGAATACTGATATTTGTATTGATACAGAAAATACTTTCACGGAAGATAAGGCAATTAATATTTAATTAATCTCTTGTTAGTGCCTCCACTGGGGGCATTATAGAGGGGATTAACTAAAAAAGGAGGTTTCACCATGTATTGCAAAATGATAAAAGAACATTTTGAACTTAAAGAGGGAAGAAAAACCGTTTATGAATTGGTAAAAACAGAAGAAAGAGAAATGGAAAGAGAAAACTATAAAAACTATGTTGAGGCGGCTCCGTTCTTTAGGCGGCTTGGTGGTAGCGAGACTCTTGATCGCTCTTACACTTGCGCCGGGTATCTTGTTAATAAAATAACGAGCAAGTCTCCTGATAGACAAAAAAAGAACGTAGCACGGTTTTATTTTTGGAATCAGGCAAAAAACGAATATTCTAAATATTAAAAGGAGGAAATAGCCATGAATAAAAAAGAAAGAATGTATCAGCAGATAGAGAACCACGGCGCAAACCTTAACGCCATTTTTGAAACCGGCCTGGATAATGTGAAACTTGCTAAAAAATTACACAGCTTAGAAGTTAAGGCTCATAAACTTGCTGAAGATTACTGCAATGGAGTAAATGGCGTAACTACTGATAATTTTGACGAAAAATGCGAACCGATATTAAAAGCCGTTGACAAGATTTTGAACTACACAAGAAAAGGCGTTCCGGTTTTCGTTAATGGCGATGCTAGAGGTTATGCGTTGAAAATTGAAGATAGTTGGACGGCTGGCTATAATAGCAAGGCGGAAAAAAGAATCTATACAGACTGGGGCGGTTATGGGATTTTAGCTCCCGAATTTGACGGTAAATAAACCCCTGCCCGGCAGGGATGCCGCCTAAGTTTGAGCTTAGGTCAGGGTAGCACAAGTCGAAACAAACGGCACATATATGTCTGATGATGGTCGGTCGCTGCGTAGTATGCCAATTAATAATATTAAGTTATCACAATAAATAAAAAAGGAGAAAAAATGGAACCAAAAAAAGAGCATAAATGTTTAAGATGCGGCTACACATGGCGAAGTGCAAAGGACAAACCGGCAGCGTGTCCTTATTGCAAGAGCTACAAATGGAATTTAAAAAAAGAGGAGGAAGGAAAATGAAAGGCAATATTTACCATGACGGTTTTGAAATGTCAGTTGATCTTATTAAGTTTCGCATAGCTGAGCTTGAGAAAGAAGAAATAGAAGCGAAAGAAGCTCATTTACCATATCAAGTCTTGCTTAAATTCTTTTATGATGTGAGGGCTATTATTAACGAATAAAAACCCCTGCCAGTTTTCGGGATGGGATTCCCACCTAGTTTGCGGTTAGGTTCTGACAAGGGCAAAACAACTTAACACAAAACAAAACGGGAGGCAATATGAAAAGGAAATATTATGAAATGACGGCGGATGCGGCTGGTATGGTTTTAATATTTATATTCTGTATGATTTTAATTTGCTGGTAATATCAGACAAGGGTAAAATAAAAAAAAGAAAAAACCACAAGGGGGACTAATCATCCCCCTTTTTTATTATCTGGCAAATTCGACCTGGGGTTAATTTAAAAAAAATGGAAACTTCTTTTTGAGTAAATCCGGCCATCAAAGCTAACTTGATAAATTTCTCTCTGGTATTTGGTGCGGATAAAATAGCAGCTAATTTTTCCCTTCTTTGGGAGTCCCTGACCGCCCGATCTTCCGCTAATTCTGCAAGCGTCTCTTTATAATCCCTAAATTCCAGATTGTCAGAACTGACCAGATTACTAAGTAAAACCTCTTTAGCGCTTGATTGGTTATTGACAACATCTTTTAGAAAACCGCACAAGCCTTTACATACTTTAAGATTTACGCAATTTGTTAATCTGCAAATATCATCTCTATATTTCAATTTTAATCTTTCCCTCTTGTTGGATTTGTTTCTTTAAAAAAAGTAAAGTTTCCGCTTGATCTGTCGCAAATTCCCAGTATTCGTCCGGGGGATTTGCTTCGGCCTCGGCTATTATCTTATTTATGTCGTATTTCGCCTGAAATTGACCTGTATTGAGTTTTATCTTGCCCTGCGTATGATTTGACATTTAAGCCTTAAAATGCGATATAGAAAGATTTTGCCCCTGTCGTAGTGTAAAAAAATTAGAACGGAGAATCATCTTTCTCTTTCTTGTCCAGCATTTCCATATTGGAAATAGTAATTACTGTCTTGTAGTGTTTCTGTCCGTCTTTCTCCCATGACTGGTAGTTGATTTCGCCCTCGCATAAAATCTTACTACCTTTCTTTAAATACTGACTGCATATTTCAGCCAACTTCTCCCATGCCGTTATGTTGTGCCATTCTGTTTTAGATTCCTGTTTATATTTCTTTGTTGTAGCTAGGGAAAAACTGGCTATTGCCTTTCCGTCCGGTGTATATTTCAAGTCAGGTTCTTTCCCTAAGTGTCCCATCAAAATAACTTTGTTCATTTATTTCTCCTTTCCTTCTGTAAGTTGTGTTAAAACTGAAAATTGCTCGACTTCGCTTTTCTTGATTCTCTTGTGCTTTTCAAAAAGACTTTCTGTTCCGTTCAATCCGATAAAATAAGCACACAAATAATTAATTGCGCCTAAAATCTCCGCTTGTGCCATAGACCTCGGAAGTCTCTGGCACTCGACAATCTTCTTTATTGCCTGGCCTAATTGAAAAGACTTTACCCATTTTTCAATCTGAAAAATAAGCTGTTCTGTAAAAGGTTCATTGTTTGCGTGTCTCTCTTTCCCCTTCCCTTCACTGGCTTGCTGTAAAGCCAAATCTAATACTTTTTTAAGTGATTTATAGTTGTCCGTCATTCTTCCACCTCGTCAATTTCGTAAATAATTTTGATGTTTTTGGCGTTACCCGGTAAGCCAAGCGCCCATTTAAGATGCTCCCTTGAATAACCGATATGCTCTTTAACCACCGTCTTTTTCGGCTTCTCGATGGGTAATTCGGTTGTGCCCAGTAATCTCCACGGGCAAAGGTCTTGACTGTGTTCAATGCCTTTTATCTCGTTTGTAAATAATTTTATTTTGCTTTTGTCGTTGCTATAAACATAAACCTTCATATCCCCTCCTTCATAGGTTTAATTTTCTTTACATCTGTTTCGACTATCTGGTCCCTGTACATCATCATTGAGCTAATGCCCTTCTTCCTTAGCTGGTCACGCTGAATAACAGCGTATTCAAAATTATTGTGCGAGCTATGCTCAATAACTTCTCCCTCAACTACTTTAAAAACTTTGTATTGATTCTTTTTGTTGCTCATTCAATCTCCAGTGCAATAGGTTCCTGTTTTTTTATTTTATATCTTCTTGCTTTTGCACAATAAGGACACGATCCGTGATTTCTGCACGTTCTGTCAACCGCCTTTGCCCCTCTGTATTTTTTACGTCTATCCTTTCTATGTGGATAATGATTGTCAAAACTCACTTCTTTTCCTCTGCTCTCACTAATCCTTTAAAAGCGAAGATGATTGTCATGGAGATATTGATACAAAACTACTTCCCATTGGCTCACTTGCTTTTCCGTCAAATTCAACCCGTACAGAACCGACATGATATGTAAACTCTCATGCAAAAAAGCTGTTGCTCTCTGTGCCGAATTGAGTTTTACGCCGTGGCACGTTCTCGCAAGGTGAATCAA
>MWDD01000149.1 GCA_002070375.1 bacterium ADurb.Bin157
ACTGTTATCAGACAAAGGTTTTTTAGGATTTTCACCCTTAATAAGATCTTGGATTCTTTTTTTTACGGCCATTGTTGAAACATCTTCGCCGTCGCCTGTATTTGCAGCACCCGAAAAGAAAAACTTCAATTCCAGCAACCCGCGTGGGGTTTGAGCAAACTTACCGCTCGTTGCACGGCTGACAGTTGATTCGTGCACTCCGGCTTTACTTGCCACATCTTGCAATGTCAGAGGTTTTAAGTGAAGAATTCCCTGTTCAAAGAAATCTTTTTGAACTTCGCAGATAGCTTTGGTAACGTTTAAGATTGTCTCTTTTCGTTTGTCTATGTATTTTAAAAACGATTGAGCCGCATCAAGTTTGGCTTTAATAAATTCATAAGTCTTTTTTTCGGTAACTTCTTTATTTTTAATAGCTTCTTTATAAAGATTATTAATTCTTAATACGGGCAAATCTCTTTCGTTAAGGGAAACTACGTATTCACCATCAACTTTTTCTATAAAGACTTCGGGCGTAACATATACTTCTTCGCCGCTGACAGATGGGAACGCAGCCCCGGGCTTTGGGTTAAAGCCTTTAATAATTTCGATTGCAGCCTGAATATCGGCAATATCATAACCGCTGTTTTTGGCAATGTTCAAAACTTTGTTATTCGCAACTTCTTCAAGATAATTATTGATCACCTCGGTAACCGCGTCATTTGAATAACCGTCGGCTAAAGCTTGAATAAGCAGGCATTCCCTCAAATCATAAGCTGCAACCCCCACAGGTTCAAGTTCCTGCAAAAGTTTGCGCACTTTTCCGATAAATTCACCGTCAATCTTAAGCTGATCAGCAATTTGAGCATCTGTAAACCTAATGTAGCCGTTTCTGTCCACGAGGCCTATCAGATATTCGCCGACCTTTTGTTCAGTTGTATTTAAATTCAATTCAGGCAACTGTTTTAAAAGATGTTCCCGCAAATTATCTTTTTTACTTACATAGTTTTCGTAAGAGGTTTCTTCATCTGCCCCGGAAACACCTGAACCGACCTTAAAATCACTGCTTTCAGAATCTTCAATATATTTTTGCCAGTCAACCTCAAAATCTTCACGCCCATTTTCGGCAGAATCCTGAGTTGAAGTTTGAAGCGGGGATTTTTCTCCTTCGGTGAGTTTGTCTATAGACATATCCTCTGATGATGCTTTAGTTTCATCAAGCTCTATGAGAGGATTAGTTTCAAGAATCTCAGTTATCTGATTTTTTAATTCTATGCTATTCAGCTGCAAAATCTTGATAGCCAACTGCATTTCAGGAGTCATCTTAAGACTCTGAGTCAGTTTTTGCGTTAATCCCAGATGAACGGAGTTACTCATTTTTTATCCCCATATACTCAAGCATCAGTCGATTATAACATATTAAGACTTACAATCTCAAAATAAAAAAAAAGCCTTCCTTTCGGAAGGCTTTTTTTAGTTATTTACCACTTAGTTGCACCGACCGGGAATCCCAGCCTAAGTATTTTCAGTGTTGTTCCGTCAAGCACTATAATATTGCCGTCATGATAGTGTATTGCTTTGGCTGACGCAGTCAAGCCCATGTTTACAGAAGTCTTGAGTGTCCCGTTCTTAGAGAAGATATGAACGCTTTGAGTTACTGCATCTACGCTAAGCACAAACAAATGGTCTTCTGCGGTTGCCATATCAACGGGGCTTGTTACCGTAAAGCCGCTCTTTTCAGTTAAACCCTCGTCGTAAACATAAACCTTATTTTGGTCGGGAACCGCAACAAAAACATTTCCGTAAGAAGTGTCCGCCGTTTTAACTTTTTTTGCTGCAGAACCATAAGTCTTTCTCGCTGTAGTCACAGCATCAGAAGTTCTGAAGGTGATAAGCGCACCATTTACATCTATGGCATACGCCACAGTCTGGTCATATATAGGATAAGCGAGACTCTTGAGAGTTGTGGTGGTTGTAGCCAAATTGCTGATTTCTGTTACCCCGGTGTCATTACCGGTATATTCTCTGATTGACTCTTTATATACAATAACGTTGCCATTTTCTTTGACCGCTCCACCAAGAACTGTGGCTTCGGTAGCAAAAGAAGCAATATAGTTGAAATACGTTCCGCCACCGGGAACCAGCGCATATTGTTTGATCGAGTCTGTTTTTTGGAAGTAAACATGATCTTCTCTGCCAAAAATGTCCACAATGCCTGCTACTGTTTCAACATCTGCGTATTGCCAAATATAGAATGTGGCAGAAGCAGTACATGTGGCATCGAATGAATCATAGAGGGTTACCGTAACTCTTTCGTTACCCGGTGAAGTAAATGAATTCACAAATTCCTGGCCCGTAGTTTCTGCGGATTCTCCGACTTTCCATCTGACATCTTCATTTGGGAAAACATTAGCAAGTTCCGGGTCTAGTGCGTTATCCAAACCAAACGTGAGAGTCTGTGAAGTTCCTGTGACATACACCGGTAAGGTGTTATAAGTTAAAGAAGGAGCGGGAGTTATTGTTACTCCGTCAATCGTAGGCAGGGTATTAACAAAGACTTCGATTGAAGATTTAACTGTTTCTCCGCCTGTATCTTTTGCTGTGCATGTAAACACAGTCGTTCCGGGAGAAAGAGTTGTAATTGTCGGAATAACCAAGGCGTCTGTCTTAACGGTAGTGACCGCTCCGTTGCTCTGAGTTCTGACGGTTGCAGTGGCGTTGTTATAACATTTTTCCCATTTAAACTCTATTTCATCATAAGCATCGTTATCTTGAACCGAAGCGGTTATAGTCAAAGCCTCGCCGCTGTCGTATCTTGTCTTAGAAGGGGTTGCGGATAACGAATTTATTGTCGGCGGCTGATTTACCCAAAGCACATGTGTAGCGCTTGCTGTTTCATCATATATACCTGTAACCGTGGTTCTTATCGTATATGTTCCGGGACCGGTTATAGGCGAACAGTCAAATGTAACGTTCGATGCTGCACCGCCTGAGGCAGTTATTGCCGGAGTACCTGACAGTGTTGAATAAGAGCCTCCGTTTAGAGAACTTTGCCAAAGCACTGTTTTAATTTGTGCGGGAGTTCTGTTTGCGACTGTAGTAGCCAGAGGGAAAGGCGCTGCGTTTGTAGTTAACCTGTAAGTTGGGTTTGTAGATCCGACGGATGGGTTAAAGGAAACGTTAATATTATCTGTAACAGTTATGCTATAAACGCTTTCTGACCATGAACCTATAGTATCTACAACTTTACACTTAATGTCGTATGCTTTATTGGCAAAACCTGCGCAGTCAACTACAAAAGTGTCATACTTTGTAGCTTCGAGCGAATCATTTGTATGCGTTGTCACCGGACCGTTGTCTATCCGCCACTCAAACTTCAACTTGTCATACAAATCGTTATCAACTGCTTTGGCTGTGAAAGTAATTGTATCGGAAGGTGTGTATCTGGTTTGTTCGGGGGTTGCCGAAATAGAATTAAGAGAAGGAGTTTGATTAATGTGCAGATTATGAGTTGCGGAGCCGTTTACTCCGGCTTCACCGGTGACTGTAACTCTTATGGTATAAGTAGCCGAAGTCGTAATCTTGTTAAAGTAATAAAGTAAATCAAACCCACCCGCAGGATCTGTATCAACCGACTGGTCAACGCCGGATATCTGAGAGAATGCCGGAGCAGGAGAAGAATGGTTTTTCAATTCCCATTTAACTTCTTGAATTTCACTCTTATCGCTCATTCCGGTAACATTAACACATAATCTGTAACCTTCGGTCTCTGAGTTAGAAAGCAGTGTCGGGTTGTAGCCTGCAAGAGCCTTATAAGTAACTGTAGGAACATTGGCCACAACAATATCCATTGTTTCGGAGGCTTTTGCACCCATTGAGTCTGTAATTATCACGCTAATTTTATAATCATTGGCAGGGAAAGTGTAAGGGTTCGAAGGCAATGGAGTATAGGTTGTTCCACCGTTTGTCGAGTAGAAATAATTTATGGAACCGATACCTGATGAGCCGATTTTATTGTTACCGTCTTCAGAATCGCTTGTATCAACCGAGAAGGTCAAGTTATTGTCGTTGCCGACCATATATGCTTGTCTTCCGAGGGGAAGAAGCGGCGACACATCTAATGTATTTATAACAGGCTTACTGTTTATACAAACTTTATAGGTTCCGTCTGTTGTAATTTTTTCATCATTTGCGCCGGTAGCAGTAACTCTTATGCTGTAGGTACCCGGATTAGTCAGCGAAGAACAGGTTGCGTCCAAATCTGTTTCAGAATCTCTTGTTACAGTAAGAGAAGAGAAACTTGTTGTTCC
>MWDD01000150.1 GCA_002070375.1 bacterium ADurb.Bin157
AGTAACGCCTTTTACGCTTTTAATCGAATCGGCTATGGCACTTATAACCTCTTGGTTTCGGCCTTCAGAAAAGTTAGGAACACATTCGACAATTTTTTTCATTATAAGTTCATTCCCTTCATATTATGAATCGTCGGGTTCGTGCAAGCCTATGTAAACGGAACCCGAACGACCGTCTATGCTAATGTAGTCACCCGATTTTATCCTATGTGACCCCATAAAACAATAGGATTCTGTTTCAAATACTTTTAATTTGTTAAAGCCTACAACACCGACTTTTTTTAGCTGCGGAACCGTAACAGCCGCGTGACTGGTGCGGCCGCCTCTTGCGGTAAGCAGCCCCTCGACTTGCAATAGCAGGTTAACGTCTTCGGGCACTGTGTCGGGACGTATGAGTATTAAGGGGGTTTCAGGATCAACGGCTTTAAATTGCTCAATTTCTTTTTCGCTGAATACAACTCTGCCCGCCAACGCGCCGCCGCTTATGCCTACTCCGTTTCCAACGGCCTGCCGGTGAAGCTCCGGCGTATTTTTAAACGAGAATTTTAAGCATTCTTCTTCTTGATACTGATCTCTTGTCTGAAGTATGTAAAGACCCTCAGAGGTGTCATTTTCAAATGTGAATTCAATTTCTTGGTGGCTGAAACCCTTCTGTTTGATTAAGTCTGTAGATAATTTGACGAGTCTGTTGTAGATTTTGGGAAAATGGCTTTCTAATGAAATATCTGAATTACGGCGTTCTTTTATTCTCTGTGCCTCAGAAATAGGGTAAGTTTCAATAAGCCCCGAGACAATATCTTCGCCCTGAACACCGAAGAAAAAGTCACCAAACAGCTTAATTTCGCTGTCATGGCTATCGGGGTCTCTGGTGAAGGTAACTCCTGATCCTGATTCTTCATTTAAGTTGCCGAATACCATTTTTTGTATTGTTACCGCTGTTCCCCATTCGTCTGAGATATTCATCTGGCGCCTAAAAAGTCTCGCCCTTTCGGAATTCCAAGATTTAAACGTTTGGATTATAGCGTATTTAAGCTGTTCCATAGGGTTGTCAGATACTTTTATGCCCTGTTTTTTTATCTCATCGCAATAGGTTAATGCTATTTCTTTCATTTGTATCGGCGTAAATAAAAGCTTTTTTGTAACACAAAACTTAACTTTGAAATCTTCGATTATTCTGTCAAAAAAGTTTCTGTCTAAGCCTTCGTTCATGCCCCAAGTTTGGAGAAAGCGGCGGTAGCAGTCCCAGGCAGCCCACTCAAAATGTTTTTGACGGCTTAAGCCTTCGCATATCTCGCGGTTAATGCCAACATTTAAAAACGTATCCATCATACCCGGCATAGAAATGGCAGCTCCGCTGCGAACCGAAAGCAAGAGCGGGTTTTGTGGGTTTCCGAATTTTTTGCCGGTAGCTCTTTCCAGTTTATAAATTTCATCGGTTACTCGTTTATACAGATTTTTTAAGATGTTCTTGTAACCTAAAATAGCTTCTGTACAGCGATAGACTTCTGTGGTTATCACTAAGCCTTTCGGAACAGGAAATCCGAATGAAGAAAGGCGTTTTAGCCAGTGAGCTTTGTTGCCAAGCATTATTTGGTTGTCAATGGCGGAGTTTTCGTCGTGAAGCTGAGTTACGGTTAAATCCGGATTATATGTTGTCAATAAATTAAGTATGGCTTTTTTGTTTCTGAAACGTTCAACTTCTGATTGCAGGGTATTTATAACTTTTGAGATGAAGGTGTCAAAAACTTGTAAACCAAATGCCGAAGAAAGCTGCGCCCGTAAAAAATTCTCAGAAAGCTTGAATAGCAGAGTTTTGTCATTTGGGTCATGATTCTTGAAGTCTTCATGACCGTGTTTAATCATCTGTCTCATTATGATTTGAAAATTGTTGCGGTGAGTGTCAATGTAATACTCTTTTATCAGACCCTGCATGGCCTTTGACATGTTTAAAAATATGTCATGATACTGGTCTATCGAGAATAGCTTTATTCCTGTGCCTGTTCTGAGCATGTTAACTTTTGTTGAAAGTTTGTGCGGTGGTATTCCCTCTAATTGTAAAGCCTGCAAAAACAAAGGCATAAACGAAAGTATTTTAATAATTGTGCTCTTGGTAATAAAGTTTAAATCGATGCCCTCAACTAATTGCTCGAACAAAGAAACACCCAAGCTTTCAAGGCGCATAGAAAGGCTCAGGGCATCGAATTTTGTTTCTTTGTAGACGCCGTACATAGAGGGAATGCCGGCAGCTATATGGCGTTTAAAATAAATGTTTTCGGTGGCAACGGTTTTTTCGGGTGACAGAATTATTTCTGTCAGCCTGTCTTTGAACTCCATTATCATTTCGAGAGCTTCTTTGAAGTTTTTGTGACTGATGTGATTGTTTAAAAGCTTAATGCGGTCAAGTTCAAAAAGATTCGAGTTTTCAAGGTCGTAAATAAGATCAATCGGCTGTGGATTATATTTTTTTGTTAATAACTGAAACATTCTTACCAGGCTGAACGCACGAATTTTATCACGTTCGTCGGCATCGCCGGTTTCAATTATTTCTTTGATCTTTTCGGGTTTAAGCAAAAGAAATTTTGAAGTGTCGCCGTTAACGGCGGCAAAAAGAACTTTAAAAGACTTGTTAAGGCCTTTGTAGTAGTCTTCATCGGGGTCAATTTGCGAATATACTTCGGCGGGGACAAAGGGCTTAATGGCTTCTTTATTTTCTTCGGCCCAATAATGGAATGCAGCTTCCAAAAAGCGGACAAGCATATTATTGCTCTCGACGTGAGACACTTTGCGTATAAAATGAACCAGCTTGTCACGGCGAGAGCACAGTTCATCGGCTCTTGTAGATACTTCACGCAATTCGCCTTCCGCGCCTATTTCATTGAAGAATACAGGAAAAAGTCTTACCAGCTGCTTAGAAAGGTTTTCGCTTTGTGAGAGCCCTGCGTTGAGATAGGCGGATATGTCTCTTTGGAACAAATCTGTGTCACGTATTAAAACTCCGCCCAATTTTAGGTTTATAATTAAGGCTGACAATAGTTTGCGTGTCCATGCCGGTTTTAGGGCAATTATTTCCATCCATACTCTGATGTTTTTAATATGATCGGGGTTGACCTGAACCTGCCATTCTGAATTAGCTCCTTTTACTTCCGGGTATTGAAACCCGCATTCGATTATTTCGTCTGACAAAATATTCAATAAGTTTCTGTCGTTAAGGGCTACAACTTCTTTGGCCATGGTAAGCATACTGTTTAAAAGCATGCTGCAAAACTTTTTATCACTCGCGCAATCACGCAGAACTTTGAAAATCTTTTTTATAAAAGAATCTAATTCATCGCGTGATTCTTCTTTGAAGCCCAAGCTCAAAGAGCGGTTTATTTCTTGAAGTGCTGTGGAATGTATTTCTTGAAGGTCAGATGAACTGATTATATTGAACAAAAAGTCCAGCTTAATCAAATACTTCATTTTTGAAAAAGCGCTCTCACGTTCAATTTGGTCGGCAATAACAATATAGGCATTGAGTATTTGGTTGTAATCAGGTATCTCAGAAAGTATTACAAAGGATTCCGCTAGATTTTCGGGTTCAAAACTCAAGCTTTCAATTTTGTCTGCCAAGATTCTCAAGTTTTTGTGCGATAAAGGTTCTACCAGCTTTTTTAAAACTTCTATTCTGCTTTTTTCCGAATCTTCGTTTACAGCTGTGGTAAGTCCTGCACGTGAATCACGGTCAAACCATGAAGAAATATTCTCGCAAGTTAACCAATACTTGTAAGTTTGTTTAAATGCTGATGAAGCTAGGGCCCCAAAGCTTGGCACATCTTTTAAAGACGAACTTCTCGGGTGGGTAAAAAGAGGTTTTATAAATGAAGAACATTTGCGTAGCAGTGAACCGCTTTGCTCACTTAATTCCAAAAGCTTTTTAAAAACAGGCTCAAGAAGCATGACATTTCGCTCAGACTTGTCACCGCTTTCAGAAAGCATGGTACAAATATAATCAAATAAAAATCTAAGAGTTTTGTCTTTTATTTCGTCCTTAGCTTTTGACTCAACAACGGTAAAATAGATTTTAAATACCAAATTTATGGCTTCTACAGCTTTTTCATGATGATTGAACTTTGTAAAATCGTTTACTGAAAAAGCTTTTATATTGTCTGAAACAAAGTTCCAATTTACAAACGGGTGGTTTAATTCTGTGAGCAATTCTTTGACGCGTTTGTGAACACCAAAGTAGCTTTCAATTGATTCCAAAAGAGGTTTGTATTCAACCGGAATTTCTATAACCGC
>MWDD01000151.1 GCA_002070375.1 bacterium ADurb.Bin157
TTTCTTTCTTCGCGCATCTTTTTGAGGGCACGCACCCTACCCTCGTTTCTTGTCCGTCGAGCCTGTATGCCCTTTCTTATCCAAACCTCTTCCAACGCAAGCTTTTTATCGAATCTTTCCCATTCTTTGCTTTCTGCATCAAGAAGCTCATTTTTTCTACGCAAAAACGTGTCATAGTCGCATTCCCAGTCATACAGTTTGCCTCTGTCGAGCTCAACAATTCTCTTTGCAAGTTTTCTGAGCAACATTCTGTCGTGAGTAACAAAAACTATTGTTATATTAAGCCTTTGCAAATAGTCTTCAAGCCAGTTTATGCTCTCAATATCCAAATGGTTTGTGGGCTCGTCAAGCAGAATTGCATCAGGCTTGCTAACAAGAGCGGCCGCCAATAAAGCTCTTCTTTTTTGGCCCCCCGACAAATCAGAATATTTTTGTTCGGGAGATAAAGAAACATTAGAAATAACTTTATAAACCTCGTCAATTTGGCTCCAAGTTCCGTCTTCATCAGTTTTCGCACTCGTCTTCGCCAGCTTGAGTTCAAGCTCTTTAGATACTATTTCAAAAACAGTTTCATTTTCGTATTCCGGTATATCCTGAGAAAAATACGATATATGTGAGCCTACCGCTGTTTGCACCGCTCCGGAATCAGGAGTAATTATTGAGGCTATTGTTTTTAAAAGTGTCGTTTTACCGGCTCCGTTGCGCCCAAGTAATGCAACCCTTTCCCCTTTTTCCAAATGCAAATCTACAGAATCAAGAATAGAGGTGCCTGTGAAAGAAATCGAAACTTTGTTCAATGAAATCAATGCCATATTATTCGCTATTTGAACCTTCCAAGCTTTCAATTTTCTTTTGTTCTACTTCAACAGCATCAAAACGCACTTCATCTTCAAGCTTTGAAAACCCCTGCCCGAGGACTTGTCTTGCATCTCCGACAATTATAAAAGCCTTGGGATCATATCTGTATACAATTTGCCTCAGAATATTCAGTTCACCGCGCTTAATGGCAGTCATAAGCATATTCACCGGCTTACCTGAATAAATCCCGGTACCTTCTAGAGAGGTTACTCCTCTGCGAAGGTCTTCAATGATACCCCAGCCTATAACATCGGGTTCTTTTGTTATAATAAATACTGTTCTGAAAATAGAAACACCGTCAAGCACCGCATCAATTACCCTGCTTGATAAAAAAGCGTAGATCATACTGTAAAGAGCTTTTTCGATACCGAAATTATAACCGGCCAAAACAGTCACCAGCACATTGCCGAAAAGCAAAGTGTCACCGATAGGAATTCTGAACTTAAACTGCATTATTTGGCTTACAATATCCATGCCGCCGGTGTTTCCGCCGGCTTTGAAAGTCATTGCAATGCCGGTTCCGCAAATTAAGCTGCCGAACAAGCATGCTAACAAAGGATCTTTTGTAACGATTTTGAGAGATTCTGAATACTTCATTAAAAAGTCAATTGCTATCGAACTAACAATAGTAATGAAAAGAGTTTTTCCGGCCGACTTTGAGCCAATAATTCTGGCCTGCAAAAATATCAGAAACAGGTTTCCGAGTAAAAGAGTGATACCGATAGGAACTCTAGCAACAGCATAAAGAATTGTGGCGATACCCGTGAGACCGGCAGGGACTATGTCGTTTGGAGTATTAAATGCTACAAGGCCGTATGCAAGCAAAATCGAGCCAAACAGCATGTTAAAAACATCCATAAATCTCAGGGAATCGGGTTTTTTGTTCATTTTTCTGTCTCCGCAAGGTAATCAGGTCGCGGAGATTGTATCATAGTCCCGAAAATATATCTATAAAATTGGAAACATCTTTTTCTAAAGTGCGAAGCAGAGAAATAACAAGCTTTAGATTTTGTATTTTTGCTGCTTGTTCAATTTCCTTAGCTGTTTGGTTTATCGCTGAAGCAGACACATTGGCAGAAGCACCTTTTATGGTGTGGGCTGTTTTAGCTATTTTCTCAAGATTTTCTTCCAATACCGCAATATTGAACTCTTTTAAAAAGTCGGGCAAACTCTGCTTAAAGGTTTCTAAAACCTGTTTAACCAGAGCATCATCGCCTAACATTCGTTTTTTAAGTTCTGCTTTATCTAAAACAAGCAAATTTTTATTTTTTAAAACACTCTTAACATTGAATTCTTCAGGTTTATTAGTTAACTTTGCGCCTCTATTACTCTTTAAATTATTTATCTTCCCCGATATACCGTAATCGGTATTAGCCCACTTTTTCAGCTTGGAAATTAGTTCTTTTGGCTGAACCGGTTTGGCGACGTAATCGTTCATTCCGCTTGCCACACACTTTTCTCTGTCACCTGTCATGGCATTGGCTGTAATTGCAATTACAGGTATATCTTTATTAATTTCTCCTGCTTCGCCGCTTCTTATAAGTCTTGTTGTTTGATAACCGTCTAATACAGGCATCAAACAATCCATGAGAATCAGTCCATATCTTTTGTTTTTAAGCATTTTAAGAACTTCTTTACCATCATTTGCTATATCAAGATTGTATGGAAGTTTTTTAAATATAGCCTCAACAACTTTTTGATTTGTAAGATTATCTTCAGCCAAAAGAATGTTAAAATCTTTTGGATCAATCCGCTCTGCGGAAGATATTTTGTTATACTCAGAAATTTCGATTGACTTTTTAAGTGCAGAGAGGGTTTTGTGAACATATGAATCGCTTTGCTTTTTCATTTTAACATTGAAAGTAAACTCTGATCCATTTCCTAAGTCGCTTTTTGCAGACAATTCTCCGCCCATCAAGCTCACAATTTTTTGGGAAATAGCGAGGCCGAGGCCTGTTCCCCCATATTTTCTTGTCGTTGCTCCCTCTGCCTGAGTAAAAGCATCGAACAACATTGGAATTCGCTCTTCTTCGATTCCGATTCCGGTATCTTTTACAGTGAATTCAATATCGACATCACCGGCAACAATTGTTTTACAAACCACCTCAAGAGTGATTCCGCCTTCGTGCGTAAACTTAACTGCATTGCTCAACAAATTTAAAATAACCTGTCTAAGACGCATTGGATCACCGTTTAATTTAACCGGCAAGTTTGGGTCTAACTTTGTATTCAGATAAAGTCCCTTTTGTGTTGTTTTAATTTTAATTAAATCCACGGCAGCGGCAATTATATCTACTAAATTAAAATCAATCGACTCGAACGACATTTTTCCGGCTTCAATTTTTGAAAAATCAAGAATGTCATTAATTAAATGCAAAAGGTTTTCTGAACTGGATTTAATTATTTCTACATATTGCTTTTGTTCAGAACTAAGATCTGTTTCCAACAAAAATTCACCCATACTTGTTATTCCGTTCATTGGGGTTCGAATTTCATGACTCATACTTGCCAAGAACTGACTTTTTGCTGCATTTGCCGAGGCTGACAATACTGCTAAATGCTCGGATTTCTTGTTTAATTCTTGTAAAAGTACATTATAATTTGATAATTCATCTATTACTTCATTTGAATCATGCATTCTTCTTTCAATTTCATCATCGAAAAGCTTTTGTCTGGCACGCAAGAATAACGTTAAAATAAAGAGCAATAAAGTTGAGCCGATCCCTAGTATTATTCTTAATATTTCTTCTGCTTTTTCTGTTCTGTAATCAGAGAAATTTCTACCCGGCGAAGCTTTTATTGCCAAACTTTTTCCCATTATAAAAGCAGGATATAACGCCGAGAATTCAGTCTTTTCACGGCTTTCGCCAATTGAAGAATCCGGAAAACTGCAAAGCACGTCTTGCATGTTTTCGGTGTCTGCATCAAATATGTCTAGTATGATGTCATCGTTATCATATTTTCCATTCAGAATGATGTTTAAATACTCTGCTAAAGGCAATATTGCCGAGTAAAACCCAATAAATTTCTCTTTTTTGTCTAAGACCGGTTTTAAAACCATTAAACAAACTTGCGAAAATCTGTTGCGAAATATTACCGCGTGATTTAAGCGGATTTGGCTGGTTTTGACTATATTTTCGATAAGCTTTCCGACAGATAAGTTCGTGGCATAATCGTATCCGATAACACCGCGGTATTCTTCAAGAGGAAAGGCATATTTAACCGGATAAAACAAAGGAACATCATATTCAGCTTTAACAATTACTCCCTCAGGAATATTGGCATTTCTAATTTCTTTATCGAATTCTACAGAGCTTTTACCGTTAAAGGGCACTATCCATTGCCAAATTCGTCCTCGGGCATATTTAGAAACAGGCTCAACAAAATTTACAAAATTTGCATATGATGGGTT
>MWDD01000152.1 GCA_002070375.1 bacterium ADurb.Bin157
CGGGACGGTACGGCTGGTGGTTTCACCGTGTCGGAGAAGCTTTTAATTATTTTAGCACGAACGATGATTTTGTCAATGTTGCCTGAATTAAAGCTAAGGGAGTAAAAGCTATTATGTTTGAAGGGTTGATTGATACGTTGGGCAAGAAACAAACGCAATTTCTTCTATCATAATATTTTCAGAAATCATCGGGCAAGATAATGCTCCGTAATATCGGCCCTCTCATGCCCCATTTCCCAGGAGACTTCCTGCAACCTTTCTTCGTATGTCATGCCTGTGCCTTGCAGTTCCTCCATTCGCTCTACGGCGAAATTCCATCTCAAACCATGCGACCCGGTATAATCTTGTCCTGAAAGTTCGGCAGCTTCTTTTAGACTGTTTCTATATTCATCTTTATCAAATTCCATATTGCCTTTTTCTTGTAAAATGTTCTCAATTTGTTTGTATGTATCTATGGATAAAGCGATTTCTCTTTCTTTTCCTCCTTTTCCTGTCACCTCGACATACCCCTTAAACTCTTTCGAAAATGGATCAAGCTTCATCCCTTTGAGGTCATTTGTCTCTATTTTCCAAACCTCATTAATCCTTGCCCCGCCTTCGTACTGTACCGAGGCAATTGTTCTATAACTATCGTTTAATATTGAAGAGATAAGAGAGTTCGGGCTTTCATATGCCCGTGTTTCAACTGTCCTGTCAAGTGTCTGCGCGGCTTCCTGTCGTACTTCACGAATAGCTTCCCGAAAATTATACCCACCCTCTTTCCCCGTTTGGGCAGCAAACATATTTAAGGCGTTTTCAAACTTAGACAGGGCGGCAGCTTCCCTCTGGAAAGTGCTGTGTTTGACACCATCGGTGATTTTGGACTCAAGAAAAGCTCGTATGTGATCTCCCCGCAACTTTTCAACGTCACGTATACCAAGATTTTCTTTACACCAGTGGGCAGCTTGATGCCACGAATCCTTATAGCTCTCGGCAGTTCGATAGCTATATATTTTTAATTCCTTACCGAGCTCGGACCACGATTTAGCACCAGCTTCACGCGCTGATCCTTTTGCGAAATGTTTGCTTTCGCCAGGCTGAAATATACCAGATTTTACGAAGACCAAATTAACCTGGTAATTTATGCTACCCCTCATCACAAACCATTTTATCAACTTGAGTAAACCCGCGTTTTTTAGCCTTGACGCTACAAGTTCCATGCCTTTTTTTTGCTGAGGTATAGCACAGCAGTTCGCTGATCCGTTGCGGATCAACAAGGAGCTTGCTCTGCATAGAGCAACTTCCACCGCGTTTGTTATCCCGGACACGACCCGGGGTCGGCTCACCTGACGGCAAGCCTTTCATCGTAGCAATTCCAATTATTGGCAGTACGATGATCAACAACAAGACTAATGTATAAAACATAGTATTATTTTAGCTATAAACATCATTTATGTCAAGTTTAAATTCGCTTTTGGTACCAAAAGCGAATAGTTAGTATAACTTTAGTTATATTAATTATTTAGATTATATTAATTATTTAATTATTCTACGATTATTGACATATAATTCTAAACTTGTTATATTAACTTTATGTTAATGTCGGAAACTGCAAAACAAAAGATTATCAGATGGTATGCGCGGCAGCCCGAGGCAATAAGGATTGAAATATTTAAAAAACAGAGAGACATTTTTTTCGAAATGCGTAAGTTTGAAAAAGAAAAACCGGAACAAAGCAGAAAAACACCACATGAACTTACATACGAAAGTTTTTTGCAGGCAATATATTTGGTATGGAAAACAGAGTTTGTTGGAGGCACAAAAGAAACAAACCACAAAACAGAAACGATAAAACAAAAAATTATAGAGAGAATAAAGAGACACAAAATAAATATAAAAAAACCGAGGCGACAAAAAAAGTTGCGAGATCTTGAAAAGTTTGACAGAGATATTCGCGTTATGCGCGAAGAAGGCTTATCATATCAAAAAATAGCTGATTATTTTGCAAAATATCATAAAACAAAGATACATTTCACATATATACAAAAATACATGAAAGAGCACCCATGAACTTTGAATATATTATTCTTATAATCATTACAATTTTTTGTGGAATTTTAATTTATAAATCGTGGAATTATTGCGACAGAAAAAAAGAAGAAGCGAACAACGAAGCGAAAAATATAATAAAAAAAGCAGAAGCAGAAGCAGAAGATATCGTTTTCAGAGCAAATCAAGAGTTCGTAAGACTTGAAGAAATTAAAAACAAACTAAACCTGCGAGAAAATAGCTTAAAATCATATGAGGCAGAATTTGAAAACAAAAAGCAAAATCTTCTTAACGATCGTGCCGCTATTGAATCGAAAATCAAAAAACTGAATGAATTGATAGACACCATCAAACACATAATTATGAGTGACAAAAAGTTTAAGTATGATCTGCGGAAAAGATTAAGAAAAATTTTTATGGAGTATAATGCATGAATGAAAAATATAATATAACAACAATAAAATCCCATGCTGTGAATATTTCAAAAAACATTCTCATGAAATTCGATGAAGTTGTTCTTTCCATTAAGGGCAATACCGACGACTTTATTGATTTTAAAATTACACAACATGGCTACGTTTTTACGACTCTTTGTTTTGATCGATTTAGTATAAATAGTATTTCTGAATTGTCATATTTTATGGCAATACTCCAGACATTTGCAAAAAACCAATTAACAAAAAAACCTTACCGCATAAATAATGCTCTATCTTTACAGAGAGATAAAGTGGAAGATGAAGAGGTTTTGGTATTAAGTTGCGAAAACAAAAAACAGCAAGATATTTCTAAAGTAGGCACTCAACACCTATTAAACATTCTAAATAAATTTTATAATAAATTTCTGCTCACTTGCCATACAGAACAAATTAGTTAAAGTTATAAACATCGCCGCCGTAACTACTACAAGACATTATAAGGACTATAAGAAACTACAAGGGGTGACAGCAAACCCTTAATGGGCATTGCTCTCCTGTCGAGAGCGTTACCAAATATGCGTAAAAGCGTTACCAAATATGCGTAAAAGCGTTACCAAATATGCGTAAAAGCGTTACCAAATATGCGTGGAAAACCTTTGGTTTAAACAGTAAAATGTTGAAAACTATGACTTTTTACTTATTGAGGTTTTTGATGGATAGAGCAACAACCCTTCATCCTTAGCTGTCAACTTTGCTGGATATAAGTCGAGCATCTTCTCGCAAAGTTTGACGAGTTTAAACTTAAATATACGCAGCTCCTTGTAATCTGAGCCGAATTGTTGTGCAAGGTGTTCCCAGGGAACAAGGGTTTCTTTCTGAAGATAGCTGTTGCGGTATGTCAGCCAAGCGTAAAGGTCAATTGCCATTGGAGACTGCTTAAGTATTTTAATTATTCGCAGATCGACGGGAACAGGTCTCTCTATAATCTCATTGTAAAATTTATCACTGACAACTATGAATGATTTAAAAAGACTGTTTTGTTCAGGAATTTTTGCATCCCAAAAAAAGTGTCTTTCGTCTGCAAAGGGCAGTTCCTTTTCGCTTACGCCATAGTCATGGCGTACATATAACGTAACTTTTGACCGAAACAACCGTTCGGCCTGTTTTTTTAGCCGAGGAATGGTTCCCCATTTTCCCCCCGTTGCCAGCATATCGAGTTCTTTCATGAAGGAACTTAGGCTGTCCCCGAGCTCTATTGTTCTGCTTTTTGTTTTTACAATTTCTGTTGTTAGCCAAGTTAGTATCAAGCGTGGGATTGAGCCATATGGTATGCCAAAATTAACTTCTTTGCCATTTATCATTGTGATAGAAGGCTGTACAGTCAAGGTGAGTTTTCCGGCTGTTCTTGAATATTGGTTAACCTTGCCTGGGTCGCGGTGGGGCAAGGTTGTCTGGATCAGGCTACGGGACACAAAACCGAGGTCGGGTTCTTCATACTCCTCGAGTATTTTTTGGACACGTTTTATATAAGTGTTTTTAGGTTTTTCCATAATACCGTAGGCCCCGTAAACTAACTAACTTACTAAGTTAGTTAGTAATCATTTATGATTGTTATCTCTGAGTTTTTTCTTTAATGGCAACAAGTATATAATCATGAAGGCTAAGCCCGGAGGCCTTCGCTTTTTCAGCAGCAGCAGTCCGAAGCGTGAGAGGTAACTTAATCGGAAAGGTC
>MWDD01000153.1 GCA_002070375.1 bacterium ADurb.Bin157
TATGGCGGGATTTTTTAAGCTTTTTAAAGAGGGCTTTTCGCGCAAAAGGCAGTAAACAGAGCATAGTCCTGCTAATTGAAGAGATTCGTAACGTTTTGTGTCTAAGCCCAGCGCCAAAAATAATAATACTAATGAAACAAAAAGCAGAATGTGCCTTGCAGGCGGTAATGATTTTAATTTATCTTTTATAAAACTGAACAAAATTTTAGACCTTTCTGTGGCAGATAATCAAAACAGGTAATAATACTAAACAATATAAACAAATAAAACAAGGCAAATTATCGTTTATTCGCCAGTAGATCATAAAAAAATTCTTCGAACGGGCGAGAAGACCAAGAATGATAGTCGCCTTTAAACAGTAATTTGAGGAGTGTCATTATTCGAAGCAGTCTTGGTTTTGAAAATGAATTTGAGCGAGTCGAATAAAATGATTTGCACGATTCGATCAAAGTCAAAGCTTTTTCTTTTGTGCTCTTATTTTGCTTAACATAAGAGAGCAAAATGTCATATTTTTTAACTTTTTGGTTTATGCGCCCTACCCTTTTAACTTGATGAAAATGATCTATTATATATTCAAAAGAAAAAATACTGCGCTTCGGGGCTTTTTTTAAAACTCCGACTTGTTGGTTGTCATGCTGACGATAATAAAACAACTTTTCACTTACCGCTTTTATGTCTCCTAAGCAATAGGCAATGAGCGTTATCCATTCGTCGTGCCAGTTATGTTCTAAAATCGGCAGCGCTGCCAGAGCGACCTCGCGTCTGACGGCCATAGCGGCGCCGGTTACGAAGTTTTTGTGAGATAAGAGCAAAAAAGCGTCGTCGCTTTGCAAGATGCCGGCCCGTTCGCTTGTTATGTGAATCTTTTGCCAATTAGTCAGGTTTAAATCGTTTAAATTGCTGTCGGCTATGATTCCGTCAGAAAAAACAAGGGCGACAGAATTATTTTCGAATTCTTTCATAAAACGCTCAATTTTGTTTTTTACCCAAAAATCGTCCTGGTCGGCAAAAAAGATTATGTCACCGGAAGAGAGCGTTATGGCGCGTTCAAATGATTTTGTAGAGCCTAAGTTGTGCGAATTTACCACGGTTTTTACGATAATACCTGTTTGAGCGGCAAACTCGGTAATAAGCTTTAAAGTTGTGTCAGACGAACAGTCGTCAACTATTACAATCTCGTCGGGAAGCACTGTTTGAGCGGCTATACTCTCGAGCTGGTCGGTTATGTATTTTTCGCCGTTGTATGTGGCGATTACTACTGAAATCATTTTAGTTCCTATTCTAATATCTTGGTTTTGTGAGTTTTGTGAGTTCGCGGTTTATGATTTGGTTTACGTCGAGTTTGGTGTAGCCGAGCTGCATTCCGAGGTTAATGAGGGCTTCGCGCTCTGAGGGGGCGATGGTTTTGTCGGCTAAGGCCATTTTTACGGCGTCGCTTATTAGGCTTTGGGCTTGCACAGAGCGGGGCCGGGGCACGGGCACGTGGACTCTGCCGGTTTTTACGCTGTCTAAGATTTGGTTGAGCTTGGCCTCTGAAATTGAGTGGCGGGCGGCAATGGTTTTTAGCATCAGCATTTCGGCGGGGTCGATGACTTTGTCGGCCATCAGTATTTGCGCGGTTATCATAATTATGTCGTTCGCCGAGTTGGTTATTGCCGGTTGGGCCGAAATATCGGCAGCGGCAGGCTGCAACTTGGCTGCCTTGCTTTGAATGTCGAGGTATTCGAGGTCGCGCTCTTTTATTACACGGGCGAGCAGCCAGTCTGAATCGTCGATCAGGGGGCTCGAGCAGAAGGCGCACACGGCCTCGGCGCTCGAGGCTATGGGGCCGCCGCAGTTTGAACAGTGACTGCTGCTTAAAGCGTTGTTTTCTTTGGTCTTGGCGTTGTGCTTGCGCGTAAACACATAAACGTCGCGCAGCGATTTGCGACCGGCGTCATCGTGCCAAGAAACGAGTAAGTAGCAGGTGTCTAGGGCCCCTTCCAAAGAAACGGCTTTTAAAGAAACAGAATCTAAGACGGGCGAAGTTGCGGTGAAAGACGCGAATGAAGCTGTGCCGGCCCCGATTTTTTGGGAAGGGCCATGCTTGGCCTTTTCGGCAGTGCGAAGGTTCCAGAAGGTGACGGCGGTTTTGTCTTCAATGTTGTGCAAAGAAAAGGCGGGGTCTGTTTTTGTAATTTCGGCGTATCCGGGCACTAACGAAGGCTCGGTGTAGGAATAAGCGGCAGCCTCGGTGATTTTGGTTAAAACCCAGTCGTGGTCGCCTGAACGGATAAACGATGAGCAGACGGGGCAGCGAGTGGCCTGCCCTATCTGAATAGGAGAGCCGCAGTTGGGGCATTGGCCCTCTAAGAGGCCCGGGGCGTTTTTGGTGCGAGCGGAAGGTTTGCGGATAAAGGTGTAATACTGCGAATGAAGAGTTTCTTTAAGGGTTTTGGATTTGTCGGCTTTGAGAGCTTCGGGAGTGAGGCCGGTCTCGTGCGGTAACGGAGTGTAATCGTATGAGGCGGCGCGAACAAAGAGCTGCAGAACGTCGAAATTGCCTTCGATGTTGACTTGGGCGATTTGAAGCTCGTTGATCACAAGGTCAACGGGGATAACCGGGGTGCGTTTTTTTGAGTCGGCAATAAAGGTGAAGCGATTATAAAGAGAGTCTGAGACCAGGTGTTCGATCTTTTGGGGCGCGTTTTCTGAAAGGGCTGCCATTATTTTGCGAAAAACGATTTCAGAGCGTTTAACGAAGGATTCGTAAGAGAAATTGCCGTCGCGCTGAGTTATTCGGGTGAGAGCGGCAGAGAGCATCTCGGGTGACTGCAGCTGCAGAAACGATGATTCTTTAAGGGCAGAGGTTTTAGATTTGGAAATATTGCGAACTTCGATTTTGCTCACGTCCAGGTCAATGTCTTTGTTTTCTTCGAATTTTTCGCGGAAGATAAAGAACCACCATTTGAGGGCTTTGAGGCGGTCTGACTCGTCGAGCTTAGTAAGTTTATCGCCCGAAATAAAGTTGATGAAGGCCTGAAAACCGTTGGCAAAAATTATGGCGAGTGTTATGCAAACCAAATGCGCGGCCGGGATCTGCATAAACGCGTAAAACAGCTTGCCGCGGCGCATTACGCCGTTTAGGGTTAAAAGAACGGTAATTACGATAATGAAATGACCGGGCAAAATATTGGTGTAACTGATAAAGACGGCAACAAGAATGATGGCAAACTCAACTATCGCAAAAATAAAGGATTGCGGTGAAAATAGACAATAAAATGTGTAGGTGAGCGAAAAAGCGTATTGAAGATATAAAAGAGGCTTCACGGCTTTTTGTTTTCCGGCGGCAAACCTGATTATAAGCGATAAAAGCGCCACAACACAAAAATAAACGGCGTCAAAAGTGAAGTTTGTTCTCGCGTCGACGGTGTCGAACCCGCGAAAGGCTATGAGCGCGACAGTGCCGGCCACACATAAAATAAAAATGAGAAAGAGCTTTAACAGATTAAAAGGCATAATTTACACCGCCGATACCTATGATTTGTTCTTTAAGATTGTGAGTTCTTTGTTTATGATTGTTTTTACATCAAACTTTGTATAGCCGAGCTGGTAGCCCAGATTCATGATTGCCTCTATTTCGTCGGGAGAAATTTCTCCGTCGGCGGCGGCCATTTTGGCGGCGTCGCGAATGAGCCCCAAAGAGGCGACTGTGCCGCCGGCGGGCACGGGCACAAAGACCAGACCCTGCCTGATATTTTCGATAATTTCGTTTAATTCGGCATCTGAGACATTGTGTTTTTGAGCAATTGTTTGCAAAAGCTTCATTTCGCTGTCGTCGATGCGGCCGTCGGCCATAAGAACCTGAGCGGAAATCATAATTAGCTCGTTTTGAGGCTTTTGCCCGAGCGGCGTCGGTTGTTTGGTTGCGTCGGGCTTGTTTAAATTCGGATGAACCACGGTCAGGTATTCCTGATCAAATTCTTTGATGATTTTTTCGAGAAGCCACTCGGAACCATCGTTTATGCGAGATCCGCAGAAGGTGCAGTTTACATCGAGAGAAGAGGCTAAGGGGCCGCCGCAGTTTGAACAGTGTATGCTGCTCAAGGTCGATTCGGCGGGGGTTTTTGAGCCGGTATCGCGTGACATGACATAGACCTCGCGGTTAACAAGGGAATAA
>MWDD01000154.1 GCA_002070375.1 bacterium ADurb.Bin157
CACGTTTAATATCGTATTCGGAAAAGGCGGGCATATACCCTGTGTGCCCGCATCGATTCTTTATATTCTTGAGTTATACAATGTTGATTTTAATAATAAAACAATTTTAATCGCGGGCAAGTCAGATATCACGTCGAAGCCATTGTTAAATGTATTTTCAAACTTAGATAATGCTGACGTAATATTTTGCGATCACGATTCAAAGCGCTTAGCTGAGTTTGTAAAGATTGCCGACATAATTGTGTCGTGCTGCAATTTGCCCGGGATAATTGATTCTGATTGGCTGTCAGCAAACTCTTACGTTTTTGATGCAGGAAACACTTGTATAAAAGACGAAACTAAAAAAATCGGTTACAGGGTTGTAGGCGATGTTGAGCTTAAAGAAACCTGCAAAGCAAAATGCATAACCCCTGTTCCGGGTGGTTTAGGCCCGCTGTCTATCGCAATGCTGACCAAAAACATTTACAACGCTTTTGTATCGCAGATCTAATAAGCAATTCGAAAACAATCCCGACTGCTTGATGTGCTTATAGTTTAGAACTTCTGACTAAGTTCAAAGTTTACGCGCTTGTTGGAAAAACCTTCGCTCAGAACAGTATCAGCATAAGAAACAATCGCTGAGAATCCGTGTTTAGTATTGTAATCAAAGCTCACAGCAAGGTCTAATCCATCTCTGGCAGGTATTTTCCACGAATTTTCAACAGTTGCGCCATACATGCCCCAGTCAGAGTTATGATTTTTGTTAAGCATGCTGCTACTGTATACAGCACTTAAGCCTAAATCTAATTTATACATATTTTTATCTCTAACTGAAGAGTTATATGCAAACCCAGCATTTGCATACAATAAATTATAATCGTTGCGCTTAAAGTTCAAAGCAAAGGCGTTGCCGCCGGCAATTGTTTCGCTTATGTCGGGGCGGTCAAGTTTTGTGTAATTGAGCGAAATGATCGGAACAAAACTATGGCGTTCAGTTTTATTCATCTTGCCGTATCCGACTTCGATGCTTTTCACATGCTGCTTCCAGGCGCTGTCATAGTTTCCGCCATAAGCACCTAATACAGCAGTTCGGGTTGTTTCGGCTTTTTCTCGGCCTACTCTCGCAAAACCATACAAAAATCTGTCACCTTTTTTTAGTTCTTTGCGCCAATGAAAACCGATAAACTCAGACTCTGTTTCAGAGGTTTCTTTGTTTGCTAAGGTAACTTCAACATCATCTTTTATGAAACCAAAGTGCAAACCGCCAACCCAGTCGTTTTTGAATTCTTCATAGCCGAATATCGTTCCATAAGCGTTACTTTTGTATTTTGCACTTTCAGTTCGTTTGTCTTGAACGGCTTCGCTTTTAAATTGGAAAGCAAAAGCATTTTCGTCTTTTTTAATATCACCCATGTCTGCCTTGCTAATACCGACACTTGCGTCCTTAATCAGCTTATCGCTCATAAATTTTGAAATAAGCTGATTTCGCTTAATTGAAGATAAAGTTAAAGTATTGTGCAATTCAGGGTTTGCAACTGCGCCTACATCGTCGTATTTGACAATGCCGTTTTCGAGGTCTGCAATTAAATTCTGTGCCTCACCAATGACAGGCTTAGCGGCAAAAACAAGCGAACTTACATCTTTACCTGCGATTGTGCCAATCCCTGCCAACACTGAAGCTTCAAATTTTGCTTTATCGCGAGTGGCGGTAATGGTGCCGTCAGGGTTAACAACAATGTTCAAATAATCGGGGAAAACTGCGGTTGAAGAAATAACCGGCATCAAAGCATAACCTGTTGAATAATCAATACTTCCCGCTGCAACGATGAACTTTGAAATATCAATTGGTGTAGTGCCGTTTGGGTAATAACCTTCAGTGAGCTCAAGGCTCACAGCGCCGTTAATTGTTGCATCGCCTAACACAGTGATTTTGTCACCACCAGAAAGTGAACCTTCGAGTGAAAGAGCGCCGTTTTGCACGTAATCGCCAATAACAACGATTTGACCAATGCTATTGCCGGGAATCATTATGCCGTCATTTCTTACTTTGCCATTGATTGTAATGTTGCCCTGTAGAGTGCCTGAAGCGAGAATGTTCACATCACCGTAAAGAGTGCCGTTAACAACGCGATATCGGCCGTCGTTCACGTCGGTGCCACCGGTGTAATCGGGGCGCCCGGTTATGGTCAAAGTTGCAGATCCGGTTTTTATAAGCTTACCTTCACCCCATATTGTGCCGGCATAAACAGAATCTGAGTCTGTTTCGGCAGTCATATCAGAAAGAGTGGTGCGAGAAGGGTTCAAGGCATCGCCTTCATAAAGCTCGTCGGCACGACCTAAATAAATAGTAGCGCTGGCTGAAGAGTCGTTCAAATCAAGTAAAGTAAAATTACCGCCGTTTGGCAAATTGCTATATTTTGAATAGGTAGCGAGCAAAGTAGATACAGACTGTTTGATATTCTCATCTTTCCCTTCAAAGTGGGGAGACCTTGCAGAATCAGTCCAATCGTTTTCAATTTTATAATAAGTTTTATCGTAACCGACAAACTCATTAGAAGTGAAAAAATCTAAAGAAGCCAGACTTATAGGAAGTAAAATTCTGTTCTCACCATTCGCAGCAACTAATTTAACAACCGCAAAATATTCTTCCCCTTTAGACAGGTAAACAAATTTATCAAGATCAATAGTTCTTATACCGGCCCAGTTTGCAATACCATTTTCACCAAATCGACCGTTTTGCTCGTAAACAATATCCCCGGTGCCCGGTGTTGTGGCACGCTTCCTAATCTGCAGCTCATAAGACATGGAATCTAAGGGAAGAGGCAAATTTATCGCCTTCACAAATTGTGGGCCGTCTGCCTTTAAGCGGCTGGCAATGTTATATTCGCCGTAAGGACAAATAATTTCGGAATATGAAGCAAGTCCAAATTTGTCGTTTCTATTTAAAGAAGTGTATCTAAAACGATCTGTCTCAGCCACAAAAGAAGCGCTCTGAGCTAACGAAGTATCTTGATAAGAAATATAAAAATACCCGTTGTCACCATATTCATCGCTCCAACTGTTCTTTATCAGCCAAGCACCGGGAGCATTTGGCTTAACTGACAAAGAAGAATCGGTAAAATCGTATTCATCATCCCAACCGACTATAGTAATGGCATGATTTGCACTATCGCCGGGACAAAATGTAGCACCGGAGTTTATATCTACATACTGCGGGCTAAAACAAGAAGCTATGAAAACGGCACCGTTTTCGGTGATCATTTGCTTGATTTTGCTATTGTTATAAGACGTCAAATCCGGTAATTCGGGGTGCACAACTCTATAAAAATCGGGAGAATCAAGTCTTGCCTCAACACTAAATAAATCATGGAGCATGAATGAGTTTGTAGCAATTTTTCTTACAGGCTCAAAATTTGTGCCTGAATAGGGATAATCCGATTCATATGCAACACCTGTGGTGCGACGCATTAATTCGCCTGACATAAAGTCATTCGCGCCAGAAACAACCTCAGAATGAATAGGTAAAGATTCATCATAAGCAAACATATGATCAAAGAAAGCATCTGTATAATTAGGTTCTTCAGTTGGAGCAGCACCTCTTAACCAAGACAAATATGCCTCAGAAAAATCAGGCATTACCAACTCAATTTGAGGATCTTCTAAATACTTTTCTTTAAGCTGTTTATAAAAGTTCGACTCAAAAGAAGCAATAGCGGCAAAAGCATAACAAGTTCCATAGTATCCCTGGTCTCGAACGGGTGTCACTATACCGTTGTTGCTGTATTTATCGGCCTCATTCAATGGTCGTGCAAATGGGTTTTCGAGGCGCAAGTCGAAATAACTCGGAAAATCGCCGGCATAAGAGGTTAAAGCAACAAAAAAGAAAGAAAAAACAAAAAAACGAAGCCACGAAATAGAACTAAGCTTCAAAGTATTTACCTCAGTAATAGAATAATAACCTACGTTGAATATAATCTCAAAATAAGCGAAATTACAAGAAAAAAAATACAAGCTAAAAGGAGAAGACCTCACAGAGTTATCTGTGAGGTCTTCATAGTGTTGGCGGCGACCTACTCTCCCACAAAGTTGCCCTTGCAGTACCATTGGCGTCTTTGAGCTTAACTGCTGAGTTCGGAAAGGGATCAGGTGTTTCCTCAAGACAATAACCA
>MWDD01000155.1 GCA_002070375.1 bacterium ADurb.Bin157
TGCACAGGAAACCTTTGAGGGGACGGGTGATGTTTTCTTAATAAAACATGTTTAAGCTCTGCGGGCTTTATTTTATCAAATTCTGACCAATCAATGGGTTCAGATTCCATTTTCCCGATTGATATTGCCGCTTTAAGCTCGGACAAGTCGTTTTGGGGAAGTTCCAAAAAGACTGTTTCGCAGTCTTTCGCTATTTTATCTACTAACTCTGCTTTGTACTCATTAACTTTGTCTTTTGTGTTTCTTATGGCCGCAATAGACCTGAAATACAACGCTTCCGGTTTTTTCTCATAGTCAGGCCATATATAAAGCAGTCGGTCAAATATTTCGACGCATTCTTTAAATCGTGACAAATCAAAGGCTCTTTTGCCGTTTTCAAACATCTCGTTTGAATCGAGGGCAAAAGCAACAACATAATTAAGAACAAAAAATAGTAAAACAAGCGTTTTAATCGCTTTGCTGCGCATAGTATTCCTCTTTTGTCAGTTGTAAACAAGACGCCGACAATATATGTCAGGTCTTTGAACTAATCGGCAGAGGACGGCGTATTGTTTACGTTTGCTATTGTATTAATTTCAATATTTTCAGAACTATCCGGCTTACTAATTTTTGCTTTTCCGCCTTTTTTGAGGTTTCCAAACAGAATTTCATGCGCCAGTTTATCTTTAATCTCTCTTTGTATAAGCCGCGAAATGGGCCTTGCTCCCAATACCGGGTCGTAGCCTTTTTCGGCAAGCCATGTTAACGCAGAATCGCTTATTTCCAAGATAACTTTGCGTTCTCTTAGCTGCTCGTTCATCTCGTTGATAAATTTATTTACCACAAGTTTTATACTTTCAAGTCCAAGTGTGTTAAAAGGAATAATTGAGTCTAATCTGTTTCTGAATTCGGGCGTAAAAAGTTTTTCTATCGCTTCTTTGCCCTTCCATTCTACGTCTTTTGTGCTGTGGGTAAATCCAATGCTGCCCTTTGCCATCTCGCGCGCTCCGGCGTTTGAGGTCATAATCAAAATTACATTCTTAAAGTCGGCTTTTTTGCCTGTATTATCTGTCAATGTTGCGTGATCCATAATTTGAAGCAATATGTTAAAAATATCTTCGTGAGCTTTTTCGATTTCGTCTAACAGCAAAACAGAGTAGGGGTGTTTTCTTATTGAGTCTGTTAACGCTCCCCCCTGCTCAAACCCAACATAGCCCGGAGGCGCACCTATAAAGCGCGAAACTGCGTGTTTTTCCATGTATTCGCTCATGTCAAAACGCAAAAAATTTACTCCAAGCAATGCGGCTAATTGTTTTGCCACTTCGGTTTTGCCTACTCCGGTCGGGCCTGTAAACAAGAATGAACCAACCGGCTTGTCGTTGCTTTTCATGCCGGCGCGGGCTATTTTTATAGATCTTACAATTGAATCTATAGCGCTGTCTTGCCCGAACACTACTTTTTTAAGATCTGTGTCAATGTATTGCAGCTTATCACTTTCAGACGATGTTATGCGTTTCGACGGGATTTTTGCAATTTTGGCCACAGTTGTTTCTATATGGCGCTTTAAAACAGTTTTGTTCGAGTTGCTTTTGAGCTTTTGTATGGCCGCAGCCTCGTCAAGCACGTCTATGGCCTTGTCGGGCAAAAACTTTTCGTCTATGTATTTTGCCGATAGCTCTGCGGCTGCTTTTAGAGCTGCTTTTGAATATTTTATGCCATGAAAATCTTCGTAAACTTTCTTTAGTCCGAGTAATATTTTATATGTTTCCGCTTCGTCAGGTTCATATAAATCAATTTTTTCAAACCTGCGCAATAAAGCTCTGTCTGATTCGATGTTCTTAAACTCTTCAAAGGTGGTGGTGCCGATACAGCGCAATTTTCCCGAACTCAAAGCCGGTTTGAGCATGTTGGCTGCGTCGGGGCCGCTTTTTGAGCCTGAACCCGCGCCAATTATATTGTGAATTTCATCTAAAAACATTATTACATTGGGTATTGCTTCCAAACTTTTTACGGTGGCTTTTAATCGCGCTTCAAAGTCTCCTCTGTAGCGTGTCCCCGCGAGCATGGCGCTAATGTCGATCGAATAGATCTTGGCGTCTTTAAGGCATTTGGGTACTCGCTTTTGATGAATTCTTAAAGCAATGCCTTCTACTATGGCAGTTTTGCCCACCCCGGGCTCGCCTACAAATATTAAATTGTTTTTGCGCCGTCGATTCATGATGACAATAGCACGAGAAACTTCGGCGCGACGACCTATAAGAGGATCTATTTCGCCATTCGCCGCTTTGTCGTTCAGGCAAGTGGCAAATCTGAGCAAAACATCGCCTTTGACAGGTGAGTCGTCTTCGTCGTCGCTTTCGTAATAGTCTTCCCGATCACCGTCTTCCTCGGCGTCGGGTGTGCCGTGCGATACATAGCTCATGACGTCAAGTTTGGTGATTCCTTTTAAGTTAAAATAATAAGCAGCGTATGATTCTTTTTCTTCTAAAATAGAAATTAACAAATCACCGGGCCCGGCTGATGTTTTGCCCGAAAATTGAATGTGCTGTATGAGCCTGTCCATTACACGCTGAAAACTTAATGTGGCTACGGGCTCTCTGACAGAACTTCGCGGTAATACAGGAACATTTTCTTTCATGTGTTCTTCAAGCTGTTCTTTCAATTCGTCAACTTCGCAACCGCAGCCGCTAAGTATTGATCGCCCTTCGCTGTCGTTTGCCATTCCAAGTAAAAGATGCTCTACGGTAAGATACTCATGAAATTCAGAAGTAGCTTCCTCTATGACCTTAGTAAGAATTTGTTCGAGATTTTTGCTGATCATTCTTTCTCCATTACACTTTTTAAGGGAAACCCGCTTCGCGCCGCCGCAGAATGAACTTGCGCCACTTTCGTTTCGGCGATTTCCTTAGTATAGATACCTGCGAGTCCTTTTCCGTTTTTATGCACGCTAAGCATAATAGAAGCGGCTGTTACCGGCGAATGTCTGAAAACTGCTTCTAATATTTCTACTACAAAATCCATGGTTGTGTAATCGTCATTCAGTAAATACACTTTATACATGGGCGGTTTGGTGTTTTTGCTTTTTGTTCTTTCGAGAACTTCACTTTTTGAACTGCTGCTCGTGTTACTCATATATTCTTTCCCTCAGCTGTTTCTAAGACGTTCGAGTGCTGTTGCTGTGTCTTCGTTTTCGATACACAAAGATTCCCAGTCACTTATAGCCTTCTCTAAATCTGTTTGGGCTTGCGCGTGCAGTTCCGCTTCTTTTGCTATCTGCAGGGCAGTAAAGGTTGACGGCGGGTTTGCCAGGGTTTCTTCAATCTGAGCAATTCGTAACTCTGCCATAGAAACAAATTCTTCTTTTTCTTCAATTTCTCTTTTAAGTTTTTGAAGTTTATTGGAAAGCTGCTTTTGCTGCTTGTTTATTTCGCGTTGCTTTTGCTTTTTATCGTCAGTTTGAAAGTCGTAATCAGAGTCATTTGTCGGTGTTGCGTTGGATTGGTCGCTTTCTCTCATGCTTTTTGAATGCATGTATTGACTGTAGTTTCCCTTGTATGTTCGTGCACGGCCGTTTTCAATGCCCAAAACTTTTGTGGCAAGACTGTCTAAGAAAAACCTGTCGTGAGATACAATTATTATTGTGCCCGGAAACTCTTCGAGGGCGTTTAACAGTGCTTCCCTGCTGTTTATGTCGAGGTGGTTTGTCGGTTCGTCGAGTAAGAGCAGGTTGCTTGGCCTAAGCATCATACGCGCCAATCCGAGGCGGCTTTTTTCACCGCCCGACAAAATTCTGACTTTTTTATTTACATCGTCTCCCGAAAACAAAAATGCACCTAAAATATTGCGAATTTCGGGAATAGCATCGAATGGGGATTCCCTTGTCATGCGGTCATATACGGTTTCGTCTCCGGTAAAGCTTATTTCTTCGTCTTGGGCAAAATACCCAAAATGAACTCGGTAGCCTGTTTCGAGGGTTCCGCCCCAAGATTTGTCTTCACCCGCCAAAATGCGCATGAGCGTGGTTTTTCCCGCGCCGTTTTCGCCTATTATGGCTAAGCGGTCGCCGCGTTCGAGAACGAATGAGACATCTTTTAAAACTTGTTTTTGCCCGAA
>MWDD01000156.1 GCA_002070375.1 bacterium ADurb.Bin157
GCGTTTGTGAACACCAAAGTAGCTTTCAATTGATTCCAAAAGAGGTTTGTATTCAACCGGAATTTCTATAACCGCAGCGGTTTGCTGTAAGTTCGCCTTCAAAGCAAGAGAATCGCTTAAGCCTTCGTTAGTTTGCATCGCAGAATTCCTTTCCCTGTCTCTGTATCTGTCCTAGAATTATATCTGACAACAAAGGTTTTGTAAATTATGTTCTGCTTGTGATATTATTTTAATCAGTTTCAATATTGGAGTTGACAATGAGTTCAAAAGAAAAGCTGTCGCCTAAGGCTTACGATGTTTTAGACGGCAAAGATTACCCCAGTTTTATTCCCGCTTCTGAGTCCCCTGCCGAATTTAGCGTAAAAGCAATACTAATCGGTATTTTAATCGGTATAATATTCGGTGCGGCAAACGCCTACCTCGGCCTAAAGGTCGGGCTTACCGTTTCTGCTTCTATTCCTGCGGCGGTAATGGCAGTTGCCATATTTAAAATATTTTTTAAAGGCGGCTCAATTCTCGAAACAAATATAGTGCAAACCGTCGGTTCTGCCGGAGAATCATTGGCTGCCGGGGTTATATTTACTATACCCGCATTTTTCTTATGGGGAATGGAACCCTCAAAACTTGAAATTACTACAATAGCTTTTGTGGGCGGCGCTATCGGTGTAATCTTTATGATTCCGTTAAGGCGGTTTTTAATCGTTAAAGAGCATGGCAAATTGCCTTATCCCGAAGGAACGGCCTGTGCCGAAGTTCTCGTTGCGGGGCAGGGTGACATTTCAAAGGCAAAAACTTTGTTTAAAGGAATGGGTATCGGCGCTTTATATCAAGCTTTGATGCACAACAGGCTTTTCGGTCTCTGGAGCAAAGAGCCTACAACACATATCCCCGGCTTTAAAGGAGCTGAAATCGGCGCCGAAGTTACGCCCGAGTTATTGGGTGTGGGCTACATTATTGGGCCGCAAATTTCGGCAATCATGCTGAGCGGCGGTATGATGGGCTGGCTTGTGCTGATTCCGCTTATTTACCTTTTTGGTGAATATGCCAACACGCCGATTTATCCCGAAACTGTGACCTTAATCAAAGATATGGCTCCGGGCGAAATCTGGAGCAGATACATCAGATATATAGGCGCCGGCGGCGTTGCATTTGCCGGTATATTCTCGCTGATTAAGTCTATTCCCGTGATTTTCTCGAGCTTTAAAGCCGGCGTTTCTCAAATCGGAAAAAATAAAGCAGAAAACGAAGAAAGAACAGACAAAGATTTGTCAATGAACATTATAATCGGCGGAGCCGTTATTTTAGCGCTTGCGTCTGCGGTTTATTTGTATTTGTCGGTATTTAAAGGTGCAATCGGTTTGTCTTTGTTGGCAGGTTTTCTTATTGTTTTGTTCGGTTTCTTTTTTGTAACTGTTTCATCGCGAATCGTCGGTTTATTGGGGTCATCTTCAAACCCCATTTCGGGAATGACAATCGCAACCCTTCTGCTTACTTGTGTTATCTTTGTTCTCGCCGGTTTGGGCGATATGCCCAATGTTAAGATTGCCGCGCTTACTGTCGGCGCATTCGTTTGTATTGCCGCCGCAATAGCCGGAGATACTTCTCAAGATCTTAAAACGGGCTTCTTAATCGGTTCAACGCCCAAATATCAGCAAATAGGCGAGCTTTTTGGAGTTCTTTCATCAGCACTAACCATGGGAATTGTTATGTATTTTTTGAAAGACGCAATTGTGGCGGGTGAACTGCCCGCTCCGCAAGCGAACCTTATGAAGCTTGTCGTCGACGGCGTTATAGGCGGAAGCTTGCCCTGGACGCTGGTTATCGGCGGCGCATTTATTGCTTTGTGTGTCGAGCTTCTCGGAATAAACTCTTTGGCATTTGCGGTAGGGCTTTATCTGCCACTTTCTCTCTCTGTTCCGATAATGTTCGGCGGCATCATAAGGTGGATACTCGAAAAACGCACAAACGACAAGCACCTTGAAGAAAAACGAGAAAACGGCGTTCTTTACTCGTCGGGCTTGATAGCGGGGGCCGCGTTGACAGGTGTTTGTATAATGGTTCTTGTCGGCTTATCAGACAAAGCGCCCGGGTTGCTTGAATCAATCAACAGACCCGGGATTCATGTGGAAACATCTGCATTGAGTCTTGTAGAGGCCGACGGAGAAGCAATAACCGACGCATATCGAAAAGTTTCGATAACATCTTTCCCTGAAAACGAGAAAACTAAGAAAGTTGCTTTAAAAGCGACTTACGGTAACAAAATACTCGAAAAGGAAATAGAGCTGAGCCCCTGGGACAAAGCGTACGTGAACGTGAAGGGCGACGAACTTGTTGTGAATTCTGAGCAATCAGACGCTATGGCGCGGGCTGTAATCGCTTTCTTGGCTCTGACAGCAACACTGGCATGGTTTGCTTTGAAGAAACCTTGACAAACAGAGGTTATTCTCTTACAGAAATGATGGTGGTGGTATGCGTGGTCGCTGTCACCGCCTCATTTGCTTTGCCGGCGATAGACAGTTTTATGGCCTCTCAAAAGGTGGCCGCAGAGGCCGAAAGCTTTGTCGCGGGGGTTAGATTGGCGCGGTATAAAGCTTTGCAAGAAAGCGTGCTGCACAGACTGATTTTTAACTTAGACGCGAATTATGTTAATGCCTATAAAATAGAGGCTTGCACTAAATATGATGATGGTATATACGCAGATACTTTAGATAGCTCAAGCGGTTTGAGCGTTGAAACTGCGTATGATTCAACGGAGTGGGAAAGCATTTTAGAAGCCGATGAAATGATTGTAGATAGCAGTGTCAGCATGATTTACGGCGCTACTAAGAAGATTATATATTTTTACCCGACGGGTTATTTGGTTTCTGAGCCTTTATCATCGACAGATGGTGCTTATCATATTTTTAAAGACTTAGATATACCTAATATAGATGAGGTATACGTGATTTTTGCTTACGGAAACGCGAGGGTTAAAGTGTTTATTAACGCGATGGGTGTTTTGAGTTCTGAATCTTACACGGCAGAAGACGACGATGAAACTATGTAAACGCGGGTTCACTATTGTAGAAGTAATTACGGCCATCATAGTAATGTCTATGATGCTTGTTGCTGTTATCGGCTTTGTCGATTACAGTTCGACGATTTGGCAAAAAGGCACTTCAAAAGTAAATTCGCAAAATTATATGAGAATGACTTTTGATTTATTGAAGCAAGACTTAAATAGGGCTACTGCTGTCGTTGAGCCCATACCGGGCGCAGCCGGAACAAAAATTATTTATCTTATTGGCACTGCAAGCAATACTGTCCGGTTGGATACTGATATGGTATTAAAAAAAAATGTGTTGATTACGACCACAGGTGGCGGTTCGGTAAAGAAAACAAGTGTGTTGGCAAGAAGCATTGAGTATTTCGGTGTCAACAGAGTATCTACATGGACCGTTCAAATTACCGTAGCAACTGAAATTAGCAGCGAAACTATGATTCTGACAGCGCCGGGGTTAAATTAGATGTGCAAGCTAAAGTGCGGCAAAAAAGCAATGGCCGGAACAATGACAATAATTCTTATTCTTGGACTGCTCATGACGGTGTCTGTTTCTTATCTTAAAGTAATGGATGTGGAAGGCTTGGTTCAAGAAATGAGTGACTATTCCGACAGAGCCGAAGATGCGGCCTTTTCGGGGGTAAGCTACGCTATGGCGGTGGCGCAAAGCTCAAGAGAAGTGTTTAAGGGCGAAACAGCAAACCAAAAATGGCCTTATATTGTGAATCCCACTATAATTGCAGGCACTTATAGCGGAACCTATAACGGAATTATCATCAGTTTTTTAAGCAATAAAATTGAATCTCAATGGATATACCTTAACGAGACCATGAAAGTGGTGGACGATGAAGAGGTGACCACACCCCCATACCGATTTCGGGTGATTACTTACCCATACTTTAAAGGCGGCGTTTACGACGAAAGCAAATACATGGTCAAGGCGCAGGGCAACTATTTGGTTTATGAAACCGGAACCATGGACGTTGTTGCTACGCATTCCGCTCAGCTCCTTGCGGAGCTGAGCATTGACGCA
>MWDD01000157.1 GCA_002070375.1 bacterium ADurb.Bin157
CAAAATCTGTCATTGCGTAAGGTCGAAATTCCCCTGCCGGTGATTGCCGCCACTTCTTTTTCATTCAAATACGGTTTGTTCAAAAGTTCCTTTACATCCATTGTTCATTTCTCCTTTAAAGTGATTTGCGGTTACGAAAAATAACAAAATCGTAAGCTGTATGCTTTAAGTTATATTAACAATCAATAGGGTAATAATCAAGGAAAGTGGCGTAAAATTATATACTTGCGTAAACTGACCAATTGCCAAGTTTACATAGAATTGCCCGGTTTACGCTAATTATTAAAGCGGTCTATTAGCTTCAGATTAGCGTTTACGTTCTCTTTTTTTTACTATGGGATTGGCTCTATATCCCCGCATGTATGAGGCTCTTTCTTCGGGTGTCATGCGGTTTTTGCGGGAGCATGAAGGACAAAAGAATTGATAGTCATAGAATTTTGACTTAATAAAAATATCATTACATTTTTGACAAACGGTTAGTCTTTCTTTCCCTCTATATTCAGAATGTTTAAGATATTCAATAAAGCAATAACTTATAGGGGCATTGAAAAAATCTTGGTATGGCATTTTGCCAATATCTTTCAAAAAATCATTTTCGACAAATATATCTTTTTCTATTAACCTGTCTTTGTCTTGATTAATAATAAGTATTTTTTTATCAATGTAATTGTACCGTGAAAGCATACTACGAAATCCTTCAGATTCATAAGCATTCTCTGTTTCAATGATTTGTAAAAGGATAGTTTTGAGTTTTTCCTGTGTAGTTCTAAGGTGATTATGAAGACCTTTAATTCCTTTATAGTCTTTGGAAATATTTTCAATTTCTACACAATGGGTTTTTCGTCCTAATTTACGTTCATGTATTTGATTGCAAATGTTGACTAGTGCCATCAAGTCATTTTTAATTTCATCTAATGGCAAGTCTTCATCAAGTTGACCAATTAATTTGTCAATTTCAGCAAGTGGAATAATAGAGGGTTTTTCTATATAATCAGGCTCGTCCATTGTTTTATCATAATACAATTCCATTTCTGAAATGTTAAAAACAGAATCTATAGGATCATACTTGTCTATAAAAAAGTATGTTCTATTAAAGGCTGAATTACATGAAATTAAAATTTCATCTCTTTTCAAAAACATTTTCAAGAGTTCATTGTCTGCATCAGATAGTTTGCCAATTGTCTTTTCTATTGTTGGATATTTTATTAATGCTTTCTCTGTAAAGTCGCTTGAAAAATTAAACACGGATTGAACGTTGGAAAAGAATGAAGTTAAAATATCATCTGTTGTTTTAGCATTGGCGAAATCGCAAAAAAGCTTGCCATGTTTTTTTAGTTTGTCCTTTTCTTCTTGCCGCATCGCTTTCCCTCTCATAGCACCCCTTGTTTTATCCGGGGAAACGGGAAGGGGAAACTCCCGCTTTTCGTCTGGCCTGACTATCCCCGGATTTTCTTTTTCCTCTCTTAGCGTTTTAGAAATTTATTTATTATGCTTATTAATCTATTTATTGTTTTTCTCTTGTTAGGTGATACAGTCATTAAAAACTTCCCCTGTTTAGCAGATAACGGCGTAAGGTCTATAATTCCAATTGGGGGCATAATCAAATTATGCTTATCTTTATTCATTCTCTCTTTGATTCTCATTTGCTCCCCTCGTGCAATTCAACTACATTTGTATTTGTTGCCTGTTCTATAATTTGTCCGGCCAATGCTGAAGCGTTCTTTAATGCCTCATCTCTAAGGTGTGCATACCTTTGAGTCATAACCGGGGATTTGTGAGTCAATAGCTTTTGTAATGTATATAAATCAACTTTGCCACTAGAAGCAAGCATAGAAGCGTATGTATGCCTTAAACCATGCAACGGCCTAAAGTCTGCCGGGAGTTCCGCCACTTCTTTGATCGGATTGATACGCCTTCTTATATCCGTAAAGGGTTTGTTATCCGGTCTTAAAAATATATGGTCATAATATTCAGGATTGTTTTTATCTTTGTTTTTTTGTCGTTTCGGGTGACTTTCTAAAACGTGCCGCGCCTGTTCATTCAAGGGGATCTTCTGACTGACACCGCCCTTTGGATTTCTGATTGAAATAAAACCGCGCTGAAAGTCAATGTCATTCCATGTCAGTTTGAACATTTCCCCCCGGCGCATACCAGTATATAAAGCAAGGCGCATGATATTTGCCGCCTCAATATCCGTTGAATTGTCAATGGCCTTTAGAAGGTTTTTTAACTGTTCCGGGTTTAAGTCTTCCGTTTTCTGATTATCAACTTTGACGGCCTCAATTTCAAAATTAAGGCTCTGGCATAATTGCCGCGCCACGCCAAAATGAACAATTCTCTTTAACAGTCCTAAGACGTGCTTGACTGTTTGCGGTTTCTTTTCCTTCAGCAAATTGACACGCAAGCGGTCAACATCAAGCCTTATGATCTTGTGCGGTTCTTTGTTGCCAAAGTCCGGCTTTAGGTATTTCTCAAAACGGCCTTTATCCGTATTGATTGACTTAGTATCACCCTTGCTTTCTTTGTATTCATCCCATAACCGGGATAAAGTCATCTTTCCGGCCTCTGCTATCTTTGCGGCCTTTGCTTGCTCTCTGATCTCTTTCCGGGATTGAATCTTGCCGTCAATCCTTGCGCTTCTTTTTCTGCTGGCTTTTGCGGCGGTCATATCATCGGCATGTTGACGGCCAACCTTTTCTTCATAAACTTTGCCGTTCTTTTTGAAGACTATGTAGAATATCTTTTCCTTGCCTTTTGCGCTTAGACGGTCACCTAGACGGTAATAAACGCCCTTATATTCTGTCTTATGCCTTTTCATCGTTTCCCCCTTGTGATATATGCGTAGCGGGTTTAAATTCTTGTGGCAATAATTTTAAAAGCTACAAGCCAATTTCCAACCCCATTTCCAACCCTTGATTTGAATATAAACTTTTTTTACGGTATGTCAAGGGCAATGTTAGAAGCCTTGACAGTATTGATTTTGCTAAGATTAGATGAATTTGAGTATGCAAAAGGCAATTAAGAAGAAATGCTATAATTCGGCCTCTCACGCCGGAAACCGGGGTTCAAGTCCCCGTGGGACTACCAGTAATACCGCTTGAGTATTAGCAAGCGTCATTCCCTCTCATACATTGTTGATTGTATCGCTAGACAAATCGAAAAAATGTTTGATGCTTTATCAGTGATTGCATTTGCATCTTCAATTGTGTGGTCTTTCGCTGTGTGGTATTTTGTTTTTTGATTCTTATGCTATTATCAAACCGGGTCTGAAGTTTGAGTTTTAAACTCTTGTATCAATTAAACGATAGAGTTTATCTACGATTCCGGGATTTATTCCCTGTTTTCCTGAAAGAAAAAAGAATCGTTAGCAAAAAAGTTTTCTACCATTTTATGATCTGCAAAAAATGGTTATGCGATGTTGCGTGATTGATTCGTTGTTAAAGGATGTTTTTTTAATCCTCAAAAAGAAGAAGGGTATGAAAAAGTGATCTGGTGCCTGGGGCGGGAATTGAACCCGCACAGCCTCAAGGACCGAGGGATTTTAAGTCATAGGAAGGAATTTTTGATTAATGTTTGCAAGAAGGCAATTTGTAATGATAAATAAGGAGATAAAGGATATTTTTAAAATTGTTCAAAGTTGGCAGATGTTGGCCTGAATTGGCGCATTATCGGAGATAGTGGGCACAAAGTCAGGCACAATTTAAAGTATAATCCGGGGATAGGTAGCGCAACCGACAAGCGGGAGATTCCCCTTCCCGTTTCCCCGGATAAACCAGGGGAGCTTTAAGAGGGAGAAGCAATGGCAAGCGATTATATTACAGGCAAAGAATTATTAGAACGGTGGCCAAATACTGATGAAGGTGAATTACTTGAAATATTAAAAAAAGGTTATTTTAATATTAATATATTCCCTTTGATGAAGGGTGGATATTACTTCCGCGCTTATCACCCATCACATGAGTTAATCATAATTAATCAGCTTGAAAGAAACCCACAAAAGCCCACAGCAATAAAAGATGATCAAGTGCCTTTTGTTG
>MWDD01000158.1 GCA_002070375.1 bacterium ADurb.Bin157
TTCAGACTGAAGACAAATGAGGTATTGGAAACGGAAAACCGACCAATACCTCGTAATTTTTATACAGTTACCCGGATTTTCCTGCCAAAGCCAAAAAGCAGCAAAATGAACAAAGGGTCAGACATTAAAAGTCCGTTCTTTTTCTTCCATTTGGCAAGCTTTTTCAAATTCATGCATGCAAAAGTGAGCAAGACCTGCATTTTCAGCCTTGCCAAACCTCTGAAGTGTGTATATCGCATAAAGTGCTTCTCTTTTGCGTCTGCAAATACACGCTCTATTGTTTCACATCTTAATTTGTATGTTTCCTTTCCTTTCGGAGAAAGGCGAACATCCTCCGCTCGCTCTATATACTCATCCCAGACATGCCGTGTTACTACCTTTTGGCAGTTTTTACTTTCTGTGCATTGTGAACGGTGGGGACAGATTTTACATATTTCGGGATTGCTTTTGTACTCCCGGTAACCCTCTTTGTTGGTTGTGGAATAGCTTAACACCTGATTGTTGGGGCAGATGATACAGTCATAATATTCGTCGTACACATATTCATACTTCTTGAAAAAACCTTGCTTGGTCATCGGCCTTTTGTAAGGGGTTGCCGGAAGCCTGCCGCTGTCGAATACCTGCTTCATTATCCATGGGGTTTTGTAACCGCTGTCTATGCCTACCATTTCTATCTGAGGAAATCTTGAAACCACATCCTTATACAAATCATCAAACATCACACTGTCATGTACATTGCCCGCCGACACATCGCAGCCGAGAACGAAATTATGCTTGTCGCAGGCGGTATGAGCAGTATACGCGAACTCCACCTTATGCTCACCCTTGTGAAAAAGTCCGCACTCGGGGTCGGTTGTGCTTTGCTTTATGCTTTTTGTCTGATGATTATCGCTTGAATCAAGGTTATTGTTGCCATTATTATCGTCATCGTCGTCATCTTTGAGAGGTTTCTTGCCGTGAGACAGTCTGTCTTTATTGATTTCCTCCGTAAGCTCTTTCTGATAATGTTTTGCTTCGATTTTAACAAGCTCATTGGTATATTTTTTGTTGTTTGCGCTTGCTTTAATATGGGTTGAATCGATAAACACTGCGCTTGCGTCAACGAATCCGGCGTTTACCGCTTCTGTCAAAATCCGCTCGAAAATCCTTTCGAATATGTTACTGCTGGCAAAGCGACGCATGTAGTTCTTTCCGAAGGTTGTGAAGTGAGGTATTTTCTCAAGCATATCATAGCCTAAAAACCAACGGTATGCCATGTTGACTTCTATCTCCTTGATTGTCTGGCGCATGCTGCGGATTCCAAAGGTATATTGAATCATCACAATTTTAAACAGCACCACAGGATCAATCGACGGGCGACCGTTGTCCTCACAATACAAATTTTTAACCTCTTCATATATGAAGTTAAAATCGATTGCTTTATCTATATCTCTCAAAATATGGTTTTCGGGTACAAGGTCTTCTATACAAACCATATTCACCTGCCTGCGGTTTTCACTTTGATTTCTGCTCAGCAAATCACTCACCATCCCTTGATTTTTCAAGCCTTTTCTTGCTTTCATTATACCATATTTTACCCATATACTCAACAAAATCCGCCCTTTCGGACGGACTTTGTCTTCAGTCTGAGAACCTCCCAAAAGGGAGGTTCTTTTCTTATGGTTATTGATTTGTGCAAGGGCATCTTTGCAAAGATGTAAAGCAACCGGTAATCCGAAAGCTCTTCAAAACTGCTTTTTGCACAAAAACGGGCGAAAGACAAGGATGCCGCTGTCTGCGGCGGCTAACGATGCCTTTTCGCTCACGCTCTGAATTGATGCGACGCTTGTCCTTTGTGTGCCGCAGACACGCAGCTTTGTTGAAGGCGGTGTTATGTACGAGGCACGCAGCTTTGCCCGACAGGGCAAACAATATTCAAAAATGCGTGATTTGTCTGCAGAGTACACCGATCTTGATACTCCTATGTATGATATTGAAACGGGTAATGATGTAAATCTTATTGCTATGTATATTAAAGAACTTTTGTCAATTGTGCATCGCGGATTGCCGGTAGAATATAGAGAAGTCAATGATGATTTGAATTTTATTCGAGGAAAGCTAAATATTATTCCAACAGTATTAAATGTCAAAATTCATAAACGAGAAGCTTTCAATTGCTCTTTTGATGATTTGACAAGAGATATCGGAATAAACAGACTTCTCTTGGCGGCAGCAAAAAAGATTGAATCTTATACAAATAGTTCGGATTTGTCTTATATTATTCGGCAGTTTGGAAATGTAGATTATTCTAAGGTACCGGAAAATATTTCTTTCACTAAGAATACTGCGTATTGCAAGAAAGCGGTTTCGCTTGCTTATATGATATTGAATGATTTGACATTGTCCACTGAAGGAGATACTTCTGGCGGTGAGAGTTTACTTATTAATTTTGATAAGGTATACGAGGATTTTATCAAAAAAGTTTTAATGGAATATTCTTCAGTTGGAAAATTCACTTTTTGGACAGAAGAAAAAGTATATGCGTTTTGTTCAGATACGGATATGTATTTTGAAAGAGCTTATATACCCGATCTTCTTTATGATTTTTCCGAAAGGAATGGCAAACCAACTGCCCGCGCCGTTCTTGACATGAAAAATAAGACATCTCTTCCTTTTCACAATCCAGATATTTATCAAATGGCCTTTTATGGTCAAATGTTGAATTGTAAAAAGATTATTCTATGTTACCCCTCCAGTCAAAGTCGCAAAAGCATAGCTCTTAGATTTACTGATGAGAAGTTTTTCTTACAAAAAGTATATGCCGCTTTCATGAATTTGGCTGGAAATACTTCATCTGAATTTAAAAACAATATTATGAGTTTCGTTTTTAGAATAGAGTGTCTATTGTAAAAATGATAAAATCCCAAGTTTAAAATTACTGTTTGTTTAGCTGTTTAACGATTACCTCGGTAGTTTAACGAATACTCCAGTAATTCAACGATTACCCCAGCTGTTTAACGATTACAACGACAAAAAAGCCACAAAACCTATATAAAGCACAAAACCCCGCCGCAGAATTGCTCTGCAGCGGGGTTCGCTTATGTGCTTAAATAGCTGAAAAGCCTTATTTTAAGCCACTTTCGGGCATAAAACAAGAACGCTAATGTTGATGGCCAGTGTATCAAAATCAGCGTTCTTATATGGTGATGTTCTTGGCGGCAATCTGATGTTTTCAAAAAACCCATATTATCCGATGACCGTCACGGCTAAAGAAGCTACTTTGATTTTAGAGATAAACAAGGATCGTCTATTCAGTTTGTTTTCAGATAATCATGAATTTCTAAAGAGCTATCTTGAGTATGTATCGGACCACACGGTCATCCTCGGTGATAGGATAAAGCACTATGTGAATAGGACAATCCGTGAGAGTATCATAAGCTACCTTGATTATGAATGCAAAAAGCAAAACTCAAATATAATCAAGCTTAGCATGACAAAAAAGGCATTGGCTGAAAGAATAGGCGTTCAAAGGACATCTTTATCCAGAGAACTTGCTAAAATGAGAGAGGACGGGTTGATAGAGTTTACCCCTGTCTCTATTTCACTATTACACAAATCCATCAAATAAATAATATATCTGAAATAACAACCATTTTGTGTACAATACAGCTGCATGGTTTACTATAGTGCTGAAATATCATTTCAATCTGTTATTTCTCTGCCGCTTTTGAACCGAAACACAATCTTACCATCGCGCTGAACCGTAGCGGTATCGAGCAGAGTAATCCAAAGTCGCTCGTTCCACTCAGTTACTGCCAGCGGCTGCTTTTTCAACATTATGATAAAAGCGCGGATTTCCTTACTTTTTCGCATCCGTTTTTCTTTTTCTGTTTCGAGTGCGGTGTAATGTTCAAAAGCGGCGTTATAGCGATTTTCAATGCGTTCGGTTTCCAGTGCGTAGGCTTC
>MWDD01000159.1 GCA_002070375.1 bacterium ADurb.Bin157
TCGACAACAATAACAGTTAAATAAAGAATAAGCGAAATATTTCTTTTTATCAAAAACCTTCGTTTTCAAGAAAACGATTTTCGAGAATCTGGAAAACGAAACAATCGGCCTTCTACATTCTCGAAAATCATTCTTGATTACCAGCTGCTTGATCGTTATACTCAAACTGAGTTTTGAAACCTGGAGGTTTTAATGTTAATCGGTTATGCAAGAATTTCAACCCAAGATCAGGATCTTTCACTCCAAACTGCAGCCCTCGAAAAAGCTGGTTGTGAAAAAATATTTACAGACAAAATCTCCGGCAATAAGGCTGACAGGCCAGGGCTCAACTTAGCAATTTCACATCTTCGTCCCGGAGATACGTTAGTTATATGGAAATTAGATCGCCTGGGTCGCGGAGTAAAAAGTTTGATAGATCTGATAACGAAGTTTGAGAGTCAAAAAATAAATTTCCTAAGCCTGACAGAACAAATAGACACATCAACCACAATTGGCTGTTTCTTCTTTCACGTTATGGCAAGCTTCGCGCAAATGGAGCGAGAACTGATAATCGAACGAACTCGCGCCGGCCTCGCAGCAGCTCGACAAAAAGGAAGAATTGGCGGCAGAAAACGATTGATGACAAATAGCAAAATCGAAGCTGCTAAAAAACTTTTCAAAGCCGGTGAACTCCCAAAAGATATCGCCAAAAATTTAGGAGTTTCAATACCAACACTTTACAGATGGGTTCCAGCAACATCCAGATCTTAATTTACATAAATAACTCCAACCTAAAAACCGATTTACAAGGCCATACGTGGCCCTATTTTGAATCGAAACTCATTTTACGAACATTTTGCCGTCTCAATAAAAAGAATTGAAATTTACCCCATAAGAATGAAATTTCATAAAACAAACAAATAAAAAGTATCGCATTCCAAATAATGCCCCAAAAAAACTTTGGTAATGAACTATCACAAAAACCATGTAAGTTTCTAAATAAAAAACAAACAGACAAAAAAAACGAAAAAGCAAATTGGGCTCTTCGACTTAAAACGACCTCTGACTTATTTAATAATTTATTTTTTAGCTGTTTTATGAATGATTTTTTTAAAAAAAAACAGACGAACGAACTTTCAATTTAATCCGCCTAATTTTGTTTGCAAATTTTATAAGTTCGCTAGTCGTAAGTATATCTAAAGTACTATCTAAAATATATCCACCAAAAAACACCCCCTTCAAACCCTTTTGTAATGAGCGTTCGCAAGAACAGCACTGTTCTCAAACTACAATAAAAGTGTTCTCAAACTACAATAAAAGTGTTCTCAAACTACAATAAAAGTGTTCTCAAACTACAATAGTTGCTGTTAAATTTTATTGTAAAATCCTCACTTCTAAAAGCCCTCTTTTTATGCTACTTTGTCGAGTTAGAAAACTACAATGATTTTAGCGGAGGCAACCAGGTGGATAAAAATTTAATTAAACATAGCGTAAACCTTTTGGAATGCCCATTATGGTTTCAAAATGAGCCATGGAGATTTTTAAATAAAAAACAAACAAACAGACAAAAAAAAACGAAGAAGCAGAATATTTTTTTAGTGTAAATTCCATGTTTGTATGTTTTTAGTAATTTTAATACTTTTAGGTAATTGGAAACCATCATTAACACAGGTGTCGCCGAAGCGAACTATCACAAAAACCATGTTAACTATCACTTGTTTTAAAAAGCAATATATAACCCATAATTTTACTGATGTGATACATGAAAAACGAAAAAGCAAATTAGGCCATTCGACTTCAAACAACCATCTAAAATATATCCACCTAAAAACACCCACCCCAAACCCTTTTGTAATGAGCGTTACAGAAATGGAACTGTTCTGAAACTACAATAGTTGCTGTTAAATTTTATTGTAAAATTTTCACTTCCAAAAGCCCTCTTTTTATGCTATTTTGTCGAGTTAGAAAACTACAATGATTTTAGCGGAGGCAACCAGGTGGATAAAAATTTAATTAAACATAGCGTAAACCTTTTGGAATACCCATTATGGTTTCAAGATGAATGTTTGGCAGAAAACAGTCGCGGTGTTACCTGGTCTGATCGCGAAGGTTATATTTATCGGGCTGGTTACAAAATTCCTGTTAAAACCGATGGAATCTTTCTTTTGTATTTGCTTTTGCAGAGTCAACGTAGCAACTATGCATCGGAAATGGTTTTAACCAGATACCAGATTTTAAAAGATTGCAGTTTGGTACCTTCTCAGGTCTGGTATGATCGGCTCGAAGATAGCCTTGAACGCTGGAAAATGGTTGCTATTAAGTTTGATGGCAGTTTCTATGATGGTAAGCATTACTCTTCAATTAACTTTGGCGTTATAGATTCCTGGAAAATCGACAAGGCAACAAAAAATCTGCATATCAGATTTTCTCAAGAATTCCTGACAATGATGATGGGCAAAGGTTTTTTTAAGTATATCAACTTCGCAGAATTCAAAAAGTTGCGTTCCCCACTGGCTACAAGGCTCTATGAAGTTCTATCCAAATCATTTCATGGTCGCGATACCTGGGAGATAAACGCTATCAAAATGGCTGAAAAGATCCCAATGAAAGAACGTTTTCCAGCTCACATTATTCCAAAAATCAAAACGGCGGTTAAGCGTATCAATCGCTGCACTGACATTCAAATTCTTTTAGAAACCCGGCAAATAAAGGCTGGTCAGACTATTTTGTGTTTCAAAAAACAGACTGTTTCAAAATCTGTTTTAATGTCTCAACAGACCACCAAGAAAACTTTTGCAATACCTAATAAGCCTGAAATCAAGAGCTTGATTGAACTGTTGCCTCTTGTTCGGCGCTCTCAGAAAACTATTCTTGAACCAGTCATCGCTTTTTATGAAATGCGTGGTGCTGATTATGTAGCCCGGAATATTCGCTATACCAACAAAAATGCGAAAAGCAATTACCGGCCCTATCTTTTGAAAGCCTTGCAGAATGATTACGGCCTTGCAATGCAGGAAGACGAAGAAGCCACTCAGCAAATCATAGCGCAAGAGGTTATGAAGGCGCAAGAAATAGCTCAAAATGAAGCCGCCGAACAGAAGCGCCGAAAAGAACAGGCAGAAAACAAAAAACGCGCCCAGGAATATATTGAAAAATTATCTGAAGAATCTAAGGCGGAGCTTCAGGCGGAAGCTGTTGCCAATATGTCTGACAATATAAAAGATATCGTCCTGAAAAAGGGTCTTGGCAGCAAAATTATGTTGAATATCGCAATGGAAAGCATAGCCTTGCAACGTCTTGCCGAAAGTAATGTCAATAAGCTTCTGCAGCCAACCTTGGAAATGACAGCATAACTTTGACTATGCTCAACCACAATAGTTGTTAAAGATATTCTTAACAATCTGTTGGGCATCATCGAGCAAAATTTAAAAAAGGGAAACCAGTGCTTGAGGGAACGCGGCCCACGTCCTGTTGACCTAGCCACAACGCTTCGGCAGCTTCGCCGCCTTCGCTCTTGGCTAGGTCTCGGAAAGCCCTTCGGGCTTCCGCAGGAGCGTGCAATGCCCTGCCTGCCGTGCCTAGTTTCAGCCTTTATTATTTATTGTCATTGGCCGCCGTTTTTTCTGTTCGCCTTGTCAGCGGTCGCACTGGCAGTCAGGACATTGGGGCCGCTGTGCTGGTTCGCAACGACTTTCGTTGCGAACCAGCACAGATGAAGCAGGCCGCACCCGGAGCCGCTTGCTGGAAGATCGGCGACCAGTCAGAGCCCTGGCCGCCTCCAGCCTGTTGCGCCGCCGCGATCCCGGAGCCGGGGTCAGCGGACGCCGCTCTTTAGGACAGTTTAGATCCCCCGCCCACC
>MWDD01000160.1 GCA_002070375.1 bacterium ADurb.Bin157
AATTTGCTGGGTAAGGCGGGAATTACTGATTTTAACGAGTTTTTTGAAGACTTTGCTCTTGCCATGTATTGTGACGATTTAGGCTTCGATTCAAGTTTTACCGGATACAATGAAGACAAACATCAATTCAGTGACTTAAGGCTGAGGGGTTTTAATGCCAATGTGGCGGGTCTTAGGGGCGGAAGTTTCGGTGAATCGCCCGTTGATTCGACTCTTGCGGACATCAAGGGCAACAGCGCCAGATTATTTATGTATCCCAAGGGGAACTGGGGCGATATAGAGGTCACAATCGGCAAAACTTCTTCGGGCGTTTTCAAAGTATGGGTGCTTTATTATTCTTCTGAGCATTTAAATTGAGATTTAAGTCATGAATTTTTATGTTTCATTGAGATTTAAAGTTATTCTTTTGCTGCTTTTGCTGTTGGGCGGACTTTCTTTGACATCAAACGAAAATTCCATTAAGCTCATACGCGAAAAAATGCGTGAAATGTTTCAGCAAAGGGTGCTGGCGGTAAAAGACTCTGTCAAAACGTATTGGGAAAACGAAAAAAATGCTTTGCTGAATTTAGCTATGCTTTATTCAGAAAACGAAAGAATTGTGCTTTTATGCTCAGAGGGGCTTGAACATCTATTACAGCAAGAGCTGTCGCATTTAACGGCTCGCACCATGATTTATGATATATCTGTGGTGTTAGCCAGGGGAAAGCGTGTTGACAGTTTTGCCAAAAACATTCAAGAATCGCCTGTATTGAGTCGCGAAGATACGAATAATTATTTATCGCGCGTTGCTTTGATTTGTGAGTCGGACGGCGTATTTTTAACGGTTTCAGTACCGATTATCAAATATGGAGAGCTTTTGGGAAGATTGCTTTTACGGCAAAAGCTGAATGATGCTTATGTAACAAAGATGGCCGGGTATTTGCAGGCAGATATTTCTTTGGCTGTAAAAGAAAATATATTTGCCTCTTCTATGAGAAACGAAATCAGAGAAGAATTGGCGCAGCATCATTATGTTTCTCAAAACACCAAAGATACGATTTGGTCATTGTTGTCGGGAAAAATTGCTTATTCATTGGGCAGAGAGGTTCTTGAAACGACGTCAGAAGGCAATTCGGTTTATATTTACACGGCGGTTTCTGAGGAAAAAATGCAATCTCTTATAACGGAGGCGAATGCCGGGCACTTTTATGTTTCGTTTTGGACATTTATTGCGGCGTTGATAATTGCAGTCATATTTACCGAACGAGTTTTGCTTGCTCGCATTAAAAATTTGCAAAAGAGTGCCGGAATAATTGCCGGGGGTAATCTAGACTCTCGAATCGGTTCTCTTCATAATGATGAATTGGGCAGTTTGGCTGATTCATTCGATAAAATGGCCGATTCACTGAGAGAACACCGAGAAAAAGTAAAAGAATACATTGCAAGTATAGAAAATATGGCAACGCAGCGGAAAATAACGGAAATGCAGTTATATCACGCCGATAAGCTTAGCTCAGTCGGAAAACTGGCGGCGGGTGTCGCGCATGAGATTAAAAACCCGTTAGCTTCGATAAAAACTTTGGGGCAGCTTATAAAAGAAGAGTTTCCTGAGGGCGACTCGCGCAGAGAATACGCGGAAGTCATAGTGAGCGAGGTTGATCGACTTAATTCGGTGGTAGTTCAGCTTTTAAAATTTGCTCGACCTGAAGAAAGCTGTTTTAGAGACACTGTATTAGGTGAAATAATTGCTCCGGTATTGGCTCTTGTAAATCATGAAGCGGAGCGAAACAAGGTTGAGTTGAAGCGGTGTTATGACGAAAAAATAAGTTTGTTTGCAGATGCCGAAAAGCTCAAGCAGGTAATGTTAAACCTGATTATCAACGCAGTTCAGGCCATGCCCGAGACGGGCGGAAAAATTGAAGTGCAGGCATATGATGACAGTGAAAAGGGTGGTATAATCATTAATGTTAAAGATGATGCCGGCGGTATTCCGGCAGAGGCGCTCGACAGAATATTTGAGCCGTTTTTTACAACGCGTCAGCGTGGAACGGGGCTTGGGTTGGCAATTGTAAAAAAAATAATCGATTTGCACAACGGCACCGTCGAGGTTCAAAGCGAGGTAGGCGTAGGAACAAGCGTTCGCCTGTTCCTGCCTTACAAAAAAAGGGAATGAGGGCAGCAAATGGCATTTGTAAAGCATAATATTTTAGTTGTTGATGACGAAAAATCTATTTTGTTTAGTTTAAAAGCGGCGCTAGGAAAGGAGGGCTATACTGTAAGAACTTGCGACAGCCCTTCTGATGCGATTAAACTCATCGAGCCGGGGGCATTTCAGGTCATAATAAGCGATTACAACATGCCGGCAATGACGGGGCTTGAATTTTTACAGGCGGCAAAACAGGCTGATCCCGAGGTTGTATTTATTTTGATGACGGCGTATGGCAGCGAAAAGCTTGCGATAGAGGCTATGAAGCAAGGTGCTTATGATTATTTCTCGAAACCTTTTGATATAGATGAGATGCGAGTAATTGTGGCGAAGGCTTGTGAGCGGTTTAGTCTGGCATACGAAAAAAAGAGCTTAGAAGAGCGGTTTTTAAGTGTCAGCGACGAAGAGCATTTTATAGGCAGTTCTGAGGCAATGCGGGCGGTAAAAGAAAAGATTGCGCAGGTGGCTAAGAGTGATATAACTGTGCTGATACAAGGGGAATCGGGAACAGGCAAAGAGGTGGCGGCAGAATATCTGCAGCGAAAGAGCAACAGGGCGAGTTGTCCGTTTGTGGCTCTGAATTGTGCGGCCTTGCCTGAAAATTTGATTGAGAGCGAGCTTTTCGGGTATGAAAAGGGAGCTTTTACGGGGGCAGTCGCGCGAAAACGTGGAAAATTCGAGCTGGCGCACGGCGGAACCATTTTTTTAGATGAAATCGGCGATATGAGTCTTAATACTCAGGCAAAAGTTTTGAGGGCTATTCAAGAGCGTGAAATAGAGCGATTAGGGTCAGATAAACCCATAAAGGTAGATGTAAGAATAATTGCGGCAACCCACAGAAATTTAAAAGAAATGATTGCCAATAAAGAGTTCAGAGAAGATTTGTTTTATAGAATCAATGTGGTTAATATCTGCTTAGCACCTTTAAGAGAAAGGCCCGAAGACATTAAAGAGTTAGCTGTGTTTTTTTTGAAGCAAGCCGCCGAAAAAATTGGCAGATGTGATTTAAAACTTTCCGGCGAGGCATTGAAGGCATTAGAGAAGTTTGCTTGGCCCGGTAATATAAGACAACTTCAAAATGTGATTGAAGGGGCAGCGGTATTTGCAAAGGGCAGCTGCATAGAATTAGACAATTTGCCCAACGAAATTAAAGGCGAAATCAGTGATTCGTGCGGTGGTAATATTTTTGATTGGGTTTATGAAGAAGTTAAGGCGGGCAAGCCCATCGACGATGTGTTATCGAGCATTGAAAAAGATGTGATAATCAGAATATTGAACGAGTGCGAAAATAATCAGTCAAAAGCAGCGCAAATGCTGGGTATGAAGAGGGGTACCCTTCAATATAAAACGAAAACATATAAAATAATATAAATTCGCCTTGACATAAACGTTTTTTTGAATATGTTCAGCTTATCGCAAGGATGCGGTATTTTTCATAAGATTCACGGAGGAATCGATATGTCTATAAAAATAAACAGGAATATACTTGCATTATTTGATATGCAGTATTCCACAAGTGCTCCCACAACCCCAAAAGAATTAATTGCGCGTATGCGGCGACAGGTCGCTTCAATGGATCGTGCTGTTTTAAACGGCATTGATACGTTAAGAATTGCGCAACCTTAATTTTTAGGGGAATTTCTGCATC
>MWDD01000161.1 GCA_002070375.1 bacterium ADurb.Bin157
TGAGCCGGGCGCATGAGAAGGGCGAACAAAAGCGAATGTTTGAGCGAAGGCCACAACATCCTGCGAACGAGTCCGGTAAGACCGAAGCCATTTGCCACGAGGGCAAAGGGCCTTCGTCACGTGCCTGAGGCACGTTACGAAGGTTATTCGGTCGTCCGAGACGAGAGACGCAGCAGATGTTGTGAGCCGCAGCGAACCACAAGAGCGCTGTTCGCCCGCCTCAAGAGCCCGGCGACTTGTACCCCAAAAGCCATAAACTACCCGCAGGCTGACCCTACGTAACCCCTGCGACTTGCACCCCAAAAAGCCGTGCAGATTTCCCGCTAATCCAAATCGTAAAAAGCTTTTTCGCGCGTGAAGTGCCTGATATCAAAGCTGTTGATTATCGCAGCGCTAACCTTTGCAGGGTCGGCCGGCAGTGAGTCGATATCGTCACCAAAACTGTATTCGAGCGCCCTTTGCACAGCTGTTTTAATCTCAGAAAAGGTTACACCGCAGTCAATTACCGAACCGGCGTGCTCTCTTCCCTTTTGCCTGTTACCAATATTAACGGCCGGGGTTTTAAGCGCCGGAATCTCACTTATCGCGCTTGATGAATTCCCGATCACGCATTTTGATAGTTTTGCGGCAGAAAGATAGTTCAGGCGCCCCATAGAGGGTATAAATTTAATCATATTGTCGGTTGCCGCCGCCTCTTTGATTGCATCGTTGATTTCGGCACCGCCGGGGTCTGTGTTAGAGCCCGTAAAGATAAAGGTCACATGAGGGTACAGAACCCGCAAATCTGTAAGCAAACATCTTACGATATTGACGCCCGCTCCCGGCGAACAAGTCTCAGGATGCACCGTCAGCAAAAAGAATTCTCCGAAATCAAAGCCAAAAGCGGCTCGCAGTTCTTCGGCCGTTTTAAATTTCATTTCGCTAAACCCTGCCATTGCGAGGTCTCCGATATTGTAAACATTTTCCGGAACCTCGCCAAGCTGAATAACTCTTTTTTTATGCTCGTCGTTTGAAACGAAATGCCAATCGGAAAGTTTCGTAATGCAGTGTCTCAGAGCATCGTCGAAGGCGCCGAGAGTCAATTCGCCCCCGGAAAAATGCGCCAGGCCTATTCCCATTAATCTGCAAACAGAGGCGGCGGCGAAAATCTCATAGCGATCACCCAAAACAACTGCTATATCAGGCTTAATATCGCGCAAAACGGCTGGCAACTTTTCGTAAACCTGTGCCATTTCTTTAAACATTTGCGTCTCAGTGCCATTCAAATTAGCTTCGGCCAAGTTTCTCTGCGATTCGATGCCGTTATACCCAAAACATGGTGTTATGTAAACCTGCTTATAAACAAAGTCATCGCTGAACTCGTCTGACAGTATATCTGGGAGGTTCTCTGACAAATGACTTCCCGTCACAATAACGATCAAATCGGCACCGCTTGCCTTCAGCTCATAACACAGAGGCTTTAAAAGCCCCCATTCTGCCCGCGAACCCGTTATTACTACTATTTTTTTGCTCATACCAAAAATTATATCAAAATCTCTTAAAATTGCTATAAAGTTTCTTGTAAATATGCCGATAATATTAAGGGAAACACTATTCAAGGAGGAAGTCTATGTGCGCACAAGAATTGATTGCAATGTTCAGATATTCGAAATGCACCTGCAAGGTCTGCCAACGAATCGTCAGCAGATACGAAAAGACGCTCATACTTACTCCTGACGACATGCGACACCTTGAAAAATGTATATTTGAATAAGAGTTATTTTATAAACAAAAAAATCGAGGCTACCGCTTTTAGGTATTTGCCTATGGTGCATGCGGCTGCCGCGTTTTACTTATTTACCAAAAAAACTGCCGTCTGTTGCTCTGCGTTTTATAAACCTGCCCTGCCCCGCTTTTCCTTTAAAGCCGTGTTCCGCGTCATAAATTATTTGGCCTCTGAGCATGGTGAGCAGGTTTTTGCCCTTAACTTTAAGGCCCTCATACACGCTGTAATCGTTATTCATATGCAGATTCTTTTGCTTAATTATCTGACGCGCATCGGGGTCATAGAGCATTATATCAGCATTTGAGCCAATTTGCAGACATCCCTTTTCGGGGTAAAGCCCGAATATTTTTGCGGGATTCTCTGTAATCGACTTTATAGCTGCTTCGGCGCTTAAAATATTGTTCCGACATGCATTCAAAACCAGCATCGGCAGGGTCTCAATGCCGGGCAACCCCATAGGCAGCTTAGTAATGTTTCCTTCCCAGGTATCTTTGTCAGCCTTATTGAAAGGGCAATGATCAGTCGCCACAACAGCCAAACCACAATTATTAAGTGTCTCATAAAGATGCTTTTGCGCGTTTTTAGGTCTTATAGGCGGGCAGCAAGCATAGTAATGACCGTTTTCCTTTTCGAAATATGAATTATCTAAATACATATACTGTGGGCAGGTTTCACCGTTAATCGGCGCGCCGGCTTGTCTTTCTGCCGTCAAACGAAGGGCCCCTTCCCCCGATGATACGTGCACAATATAAGCATTGCACCCTGTGTGACGTGCAAAATCAGCGACACGCCCAATAGCTTCAACTTCGCTAAAAGTCGGTCTCGTCACACTAAGCGCTTTAATTCCAAAATTATTTTGCTTCAACGCTTTTTCTGTAAGAGCTTCAATCAGTGCGCCATTTTCAGCGTGAACTGTAACCAAAATATTTAACTCTTTGCATTTTTCCATTATTTCTGCAAGCTTATCGTCCGTTTGCATCATATGCCTATAGGCCGTAAATATTTTAAGACTTGTCACGCCTTCCGATGCCAGTTTCGGCAGCTGCTTTATAACCGCGTCGTTGTAATTCGAAATGCATGCATGAAAGGAATAATCTATCGCTGCCTTATTCTTAGCTTCAGCTTTTCTGCGCTTTAGAGAGTCTAAAACTCCTTCGCCCTCGTTTTGCGCCGTAAAATCGATAAAAGTCGTGACCCCACCGGTAGCCCCCGCAACACTGCCCGTATAAAAATCGTCAGCAGAAACTCTGCCGGCGAACGGCAAAGAAAAGTGCGTGTGCACATCAATAGCGCCGGGCAAAACCCACTTGTTTTGAGCTGATATCTCTGTTTTTCCGATTAAGTTTTCTCCTATGGCTGCAATTTTTTCGCCATTAATCGCTAAATCGGCCAATACGAAATTTCCGTTAAAAAAAATATTGCCTTGTTTAAAAACTAAATCGTACATTTTAGCTCCTATATTTGCTTTTTTTTCGTTTATAAATATTATATACCTGCCGAATATCATACAGCAAAACATTGAATCGGGGGTAGGAATTTTGAAATTTAATTTATCTTCGGGCTTTATAACCGGGTTGCTGTTAGGAACCTTTATCGCAGTAATAAGCAGGTTTGTAAGTGTTGACAAAATCATTAAAGAAGAAAAACTTAAAGATTTGTCACTTTTTGGCAGGAGCAAAAAAAGCTTGCTTTAACATCTGTCGGTTTTATGGTATAATACCAACCTATGGAAACCGACAAAAAGACAACTGACACAACTTCTGCTTCAACCCCGCCTGAAGCAGAAGTTGTTGACGCACAAAACAAAACCGACTCAGTTGCCGCACCTGAAACAATTACCCCTAAAAAGAGTGAGCCTTCTGAAGAAGTTCCCGATATAAATGATAAAACTGGCGATCAGCCCCCCGATACTGACGAGAGCCCCACAGATCAGCCGGCAGAAGAACAAATCACAGAAAAACCTATTGAAATACCAC
>MWDD01000162.1 GCA_002070375.1 bacterium ADurb.Bin157
CGGCAGGCCTGCCAAAATGCTGAGCGGCGGCATATTCTTTGTTAGTGCCGATTTGTGCATAATCTTTGCCAGTTTTAGCTGTTATTGATGCAACGAGTTGGCCGGAATCAACAAGGATTTGGTAGGGACCTTTCTTGCCCTGACGTTTCTTAATTGCTTTCGTAGCTTTACTTAATGGTTTCCACTTCTTTTGCCCGCCAAGTATATTATCGGGAGATAGGTATCTACCGCCGACTCTGAAATTTTCTTCAACACTGCGCTGCATTTCCGCAGCAACATCTCTCATTGCTTCCGAAGCGTCAGAGATATGTGATAGAATCGCATTCAGCGTATTTCTAACGTTTTTGTCATCGAGTGTTAAAGTGATGTTGGTCATTTGTTAATTAATTTTGCTTTTTTTAAATACTTTATCTATGTCTTTCGGCCAGATCATATCAGTTTCTATTTTGCCGTTCGGTTTATCTATGTCAGCTTCAAAAGCTTCTCCGCCACCATAAATTTCGACAACATAAGCAATTTCACCAGTTTTCAGTAAAACCTTGTCGAATTCTTCTATTTCTTCAATTTTTTTTGTCTTTTCCATTTGAGTTACCTCAAGAATCAATATATAATGTTGTTAATCTCATGTCACCTGTTTCAATATCATCAATCCAACCAGTGAGAACCTTAACTGTTTTTTCGTTAGGTCCTTTTAACGTCATAATAACCTCATATCGCTCCCCATATCCATTATTACCAAGCTTTTGCGCTGGAAAATAAGGCAGATTCCATTTTATGTTATCCAGTAATTCTTGAGCATTTGCTTTAGTATAACCCAAAGCTTCACGAAAAACACGTGCTTTGTCCGACTGTTTTATTTCATCCAGCGCATAACTAGTAAGCTTAGAGGTTGGAATTACAGCTTCATCTGCTCTTGGTAGTTCAGGTAGAACTCGAGACTCTTCTTTTTCTCGAAGCCTATTTGCTTTTTGAATTACCTCTTCAACTTTTTTTCTTTCCCAGCCGGAGTATTTTTTAGTATCCGGTTTCCAGAAGCTTTTGCCGGGGTTATACTGCCATTCCGGCGGCACAGTCAGAGCGGCAGCTGGGGCCATGTCTTCGCCTTTTATTATTTCCAACCCCTTTTTATCTGCTTCGGACTTCGACACAGAAACAATGCGGCATCTGCAACCCCACCCGTTAGGCGGGAAATATTTATCCCAAAACGGGTCGTCATATCTTAAAATTTTGCCATGCAGTCTTCGGTGTTCGTCCCTGGTTCTGCCGTCCATAACCGCGACATATCTCCAATATGGGCGTGTCTCGACAGCATCCATCATTCCTTTATATCGCCCTGCCATGTAAGCGGTCTGCATGTTCGTCTGATAAATAGTTTTAAGACGCCCTTGAGATCATTATTTATCTTTGCCACTTAACCGCCCCCAGACTGAACTTACAAGCTTCTTCCCTCTGGCGAGTCGAGACTGATTTTAGAGCCGAATTTACTGCCCGTTTTCCTGCTGCAAAAAGCGTAATAAAACGCGTCATCAATGAGCGGAACTTCAGAAACACTCGCTATCATCGCAAAATAATCTGCAACAGTAGACATTTCTCCATTATCCGGGTCTGTGAATTGCAACAGATATGTATCTTTGTCTATCTTTTCCCATTTAAAGTCACCGGGTTTGACAAGACGCTGCTTTTTGTCCGCCGGCTTGACCTTGGAATCTGTTTCAGGTATACTAGTGGTAGAAGAGTCTTGCGTAAGAGTAGAAAGGCCTGCTGCCGGGTCACTTTGTGGCCTCTGTATGAGGAATTGGCCGCCCTCACGCAAGGCTCTTTCTTTTAGCTGTTTTAGCGTTTTTTCGTTAGCGTATCTCCAACCAACAATCTCAAAATTAGTTTTACCTTTTTCTACATCAATGACTATAATGCCATTCTTTTTATCAACTTTTACTGCAACCCAATAATTTGGTCTTTCCTTAGGCGAACTTTGTCCTATTAAATCACCGTCATACAAGGCAGCATTAAGTATTTTTCGGCAATCTTCTGGAGTAAGTTCTTTGTGGTTTGTTTTATTCTTTTCGAGAATATTTTGTTTTATCAGAATAGGCTTTTTTTCGGATCCGATTATTTTGAGAGTGTTATTAGGAAGTGACGGCAGAATAACAGAGCGGGTTGGGTTTGTAAAATCCTCGTCTGTCATTTCAGAAACACTTTTTAGAACAACAGGCCTTTCATTATTGCCCTCGGAATCTGTTTCAGGTATACTAGTGGTAGAAGAGTCATGTGTGCGCACGCTCCGATTTTCGATATCTTCGGATACCGATGCGGGGATAAGGTTGTCTGGGGTAACCCTATCATCCGATGCCACCTTGGCTCTTCTTTTATCTCTAAAGTCTACCGCGCCTCTTCTGCTATGCAATTTTTGTCGGTTATATGCCGTTGTAACGTCTTTGTATAAGCCCACTAGATATTTTTTTACATTCTGGCCAAATTCGTTGAACAGTTGACGCGCCCATTTGGCGAACTCTTTAACGCCTGAATGAATAAGAGCGGCACCACGTCTAACAACTTTTGCAGCTTGTTTAAGGCCTTGAGCCGCGTATTTCGCAACTAGATATTCCACTGAATAAAGCTTTATGCCTGACTCTGTTTTTTCTGATTTCAGGGTATTGAACAAATTATCAAATGCGTCTGTTACGGTGTCTAATTCTGACTTTTTAACATACGGGTATATATCCTCTTTTCGGTTAACTCCAAAATCATATTCCTCCGCTATATTTGCTAAAAAATCATTACTAAAGCCCTCTTTGGCAAGTTTTTCAATGACGTAGCTTTCAAAAGCTCTCGCGGTCATTTCAACATTTGACTTCCCGCCCAGTGCTTACTATAATAGAGGTAGCAGAAGATTCTGCTTTCTGAAAAGCCTCTTGTAAGTCGGATGTTCCCTCGGTGGCCCGCATAGGGGCTTTTCTTTGCGGGTAAAAACATCGTAAATACCCTGTTGTTCAGGCGTAAGGTTTTTGCATTTTAATTCATCTATAAATTGGTTTATTCGTTCTGATAATTTGCCAATAGCACCTTTTTTTATCTCACTAGGTGCAGACTGAACATCAACGTGCTGCATTTGCGCAGCGGGCTGAATCGCTATTTCTCTCTGCTTAAATTGTTCGTGCTTGGCGAGAATACTTAAATTTGTCTCAAGCAGAAGTAGCAAAAAAAATTGGTATTACACAAGCTGCATTCAGTCAGATAGAAAAGAAAGAAGCAAGCTTCGCAAAGCTACACTTAACAAACTGGAACTGATTCATTACTTTCTATTTTATCTGTCATTATTCTCCCCCTTTTACTCTTTCAATTCGCGCTTTAAATGAATAAAGAACGTATTCCTGCCCATCTCTTGTGGCTTCACTTATTAAGTTATAGACGAAAACACGCTCAGTTTGGCCTTGCCTGTGTAATCTCGCATAGCCTGAACATACTGCGTTAACTGCCGCACAAGCAGCTTAGAAACACAACGGCAGGCGGCAGCGATTCGACGAAGTCGAAGCGGCTTTCGATCCCGAAGCGAAAAAGAAAAAGCGGGAAGAAATATTCCCGCTCAATTGTCAAAAGGCCTTTGAATTAGGCGCTAAATTAGTTGTTTAAGGTTATTTAAGCATAATCGGGTCAACTGGGCTGCCGTGTTTTTTGCATCTGATTTGACCGCTGTCGCCGGTCAGATCGCCTTCTGAAT
>MWDD01000163.1 GCA_002070375.1 bacterium ADurb.Bin157
GAATGTTTTTCAATTTTTATTAAAAATAACGCTTGCAATTCTTCAAAACTTGTATTAAACTAATCGTGGAGGTATTAAAATGTGGTTAAAAACCGAAAGCAGGCTAATAGACCTGCAAAATATTACCGATATCGAGTGTCGTGTTAATGGCCTTATTTTTATTGACAAGGCCAGAAATTTTATCGTTGTTGAGCGCAACAGCCCGGAAGCCGCGCAAGCTCTTTTTGAGCACGTTGCGGCGTTATTGGAGGCGAAAGAATGAGTAAACATACGCCGGGGCCGTGGGTAATTCACCCAACTTTTGCACAAATCGACGCCGGGCCGATTATAAACGGTAAATTAACACCGGTTTGTAAAATGTTATGGCCTACCGACTTACGCAGCGAAGAAGAAACAATGGTAAATGCTGAGTTAATAGCGTCTTTACCAGAATTAGTCAAGCAAAACGCGCAGATGCTTGAAGCGCTGGAAACGGCAATCAGCGGCGAAGCCATTTGTTAACATTAAATGGTAAAACGCAGACTATCACAGAATGGGCAAAAGAGCTTAATATGGCAGCGCCAAGTTTGCGTTATCGTATAGCAAGGTGGCCGCTAGAAAAAGCATTATCTTTAAATAAAATGGAGGGTATCAGTCTTGAATCCAGAATGGCGAAGGGGAAAGCATGAGCGTTATTGATTTGAGAGAACCAGAAAACATTTGCCCAACTGAATTTCCTGAAGATATTCATCACGACTGCAAAGAAACCATTGCAGACTTAAAGCGCGAGAACGCAGAGCTGCGGAAGCTGGTCGAGCAGATGAAAGAATGGTTAGAGGGCGGCTGCTCTGGTTGCTGCGAAAAAAACACCGACGAATGTCGTAACGAATGCAGGGTAAACAGGCTTCTTGAGGCAGCGAAGGGGTTGGAAAAATGAACCTAAAACCATGCCCATTCTGCGGCAGCGACGGCTTTAATCATCAGGGCGGCATCATGTGTTCTAACAGCGATTGTTTTATGTTTAATGTGTGCGCTTCTGAGCAGTTCTGGAACAATCGCCCGCTTGAAAACGACCTACAAGCCGACATCGGCGACCTGAACCGTGAAAACATCGGCCTGAAAAGCATTTTAAAAACACTCGAAAACATAGACGAATACAAAGTGCAGGGCCACGAATGCTATGCAAAACATGTGCTTTTGAGCTTGCGCGACAGGCTTAAAAGAATAGAAAGAGGTAAAAAATGAAACTAATCAGCGTGCAGAGCCGGGGCGATAGGCTTGTGAGAATTGAAGATGATTCTGATATTTTTATTGTTAGACTAAAAACTTTTAACAAAAAAGGGAAAAGGTTTATAGATACCGGCTTTTGGTTTAGGGCAAATGAATATTTTGCCTTAAATGCTGCCGAAGAATGGCTGAAAGGCGCAAAAGTATGAAATATTGCACAGTTGATGGCGTTGATATAAAAGAAAAACTTCCATGTATCGTTTTTGAAAAAAGCGCACCAATACCCGAAGGTTGTAACGTGTTAAAACGCCTGCACGAGCAAGGCAAAACGCATGAAGATTGCGAATTTTATAAAGAAGCCGATAAAACCGTATTTGAACGCGCAACCGAAATAAAATACAAAGCAATCGGCCTGCCGATGCTGATTGTAAGCTATAACTTTGATACAAAGAAGTGGTCTGCATGCTTGCGCAACTATGTCCGGGGTGTTGAAACGCAAATACAAGAGCCTACCGCGGAAGCGGCTTGCGAAAAAATTTTGGAATTATGGGAGAAAGCGAATAAATGATAGAACAAAAACTAATCCAAGAAATGCAAAAATCAGGCGCAAACTACGCAAAAGGCTGCGATGATGCAAAATTTGCCCGTGAAAGCGGCAGCCTGAAGTCGCTTGAGGCCATTTACCGCGTTGCAATGTGGCGTTATCGGTATTTTTTAAGGGGGTTGAGATGATAGGCTATCGCGATAGAACTTTTTGCACTTATCTTGATTGTAAAAACACGACCTGCGAACGCCGATTAACTGATGAAGTTAAGGCATCGGCCCGCCGTTGGTGGGGCAAGGCTAACCCGCCGATTATCTGCTTTGCTGAAAGGCCGGAGTGTTTTGAAAACAGCATATGAAACGATTGATTGCGTCTACACGTCGCGGCGGTTCTTAAATGCCCCGATTAGCCTTGATTTTAAGCATACTTTGTCGGCGGGAAGCCCAAAAGTAACCGAAGATTATCATATAAGCAGTTATGATGATTGGGCTAATGACGGCATTTTATTCGATTTTGTGCTTGGCATAAGGTCGCGCCGGTTTTCTATTTTTGTCGATAGAATGGTGATTGCAGCATCGAAATTGCCCGCCGAAGATACAATAAGGCTGATTTTAAATAATCGTGTTGCAGATATAATCAAAGAAAACAAGGTCATGCTTTATGCCGAACTTATGCAATGGGCTAATCGGGCTAACTTTGGCGAGGTGAGATAAATTTTATTTTTTTGCTTGCAATTTTATTTTGTTTGTTTTATACTGAATTTGTGAACGACGAACTAAATAAAAACGAGGTAAGAAAATGAAAAGTGAAATTAACTGGGAAAACGTATCACCGTTCGATATTCTTTTTGGTGGCAACCCTGAAGTTGATGCTTTTTTTGCCTCTGAAATAGCAGAAGCAAAAGCAACTGAAGAAAAATTAGTTGCTGAAATAGTTACGCTTTTCAACAAAAAAAATGAACTTGCTGCAAAAGTTTACAAAGATAATGCAGTCAAAATCACCTTTGGTGATATTGACGACGAGCGCGATGATATGCCACGAAGCTATACTATTGCTAAAATTAATGAAATTAAGCGCAAGAAAAAACTTTCTTTTTTGGCATCTGAAATTGAAAAACTAATGGCTGAACTTAAAAAAGTTTCGCCAGAATCTTTTGAAATTGCAAAAATAATGATTGAAGGATAATATGATTGAATTAAGCCAAAAAGAAGCCGAAGCGCGGGCAAGCAAAGTAAGTGTGCCCGCATTAACCGAAGAAGAAATTTTCGATCTTGTGCAATTTGATTTTGCAACCAATAGCGCGGCAGTTGCGGCAAGAGTGGCGTTGGGTTTTGAGTCTATAAAATACTTGCGCAAAAGGGCTAAGGAAGTAATTGACCGCGAAGTTTTTAATAGACAGTTTCGCGAATGGGCTAAAGCTGCAAGGCCACAATGGGATAATCACCGGCAAAAATATATTTGCTATGGATTGAATAAATAAAACGCTTGCAAATATTTTTTAATGGTGCTATATTGAATTTGTCCAAAATCAAAACGAGGTGTGAATAATGAAAAAAATTAGAATTGTAAATAATGCAAACATAGAAAATCTTGATTGTGACTTTATAACCGACATTTTAACTGATAAAAATGGCGGCATAATTGCTATTAGTGTTTCAAAAAACGAAAATGCAGCCAAGATTTTTAACAATATTCTTGATGCTGCATTTTGGGGGCCGAACATTCGCGCGTATTTTGAATCAATCGGAAAACGACATGCGCGTATAGATTATATTTAAAGCTACCATTTCCTGCCCCGGAAACGGGGCAAATTTAAACGCAAATAGTAAAAGAGGTAAAAGTATATGAC
>MWDD01000164.1 GCA_002070375.1 bacterium ADurb.Bin157
GCTTGGTTGACAGATCATCGCACAATGAAGAAGTTACTTCTTGGAACAAAAGATTTCACTAAACAAATACTTGCAAAAAAACAAAAGACGTGTATTATACTTACTAGCGTCTGGAATGAGTCGCCAAGCGTCTCATTGTAGGGCATTAGCCCAAACACCAGTCGCTTTTTACTTTTTAGGCTAGAAAGGCTTGCAATGTATCTTTGCTATATAGATGAATCAGGCACTTCCGCCATTCCTGGTAATACTAGTCATTTTGTTCTTGCCGGCATTGCTATACCAATCTGGAAGTGGAAACAATGTGATATAGACATCTCTACAATTAAAGTCAGGTATGGCATTGAATTTGAAGAAATCCATACGGCTTGGATATTAAGACCCTATATTGAACAGCAAAACATTCCGAACTTTGATTCAATGTCTTACCAGCAAAGAAGATCAGAGGTCGAGAAACAACGAAAAATTGAAATTTTTCGTTTACAAAAAGCAAACAAGCAAGCCCAGTTAAAACAAACCAAAAAAAACTACAAATGCACATCTGCCTATATTCATCTTTCTATGGCTGAAAGACGGTTACTAATAGAAGACCTTTTGCAAATGGTTAGCAACTGGCGGTTTGCTCGATTGTTTGCTGAATGTATAGATAAGATTCACTTTAACCCAATATTGGCTGGTAAGTCAGTAGACGAACAAAGCTTTGAGCAAATCATATCAAGGTTTGAAACTTTTTTAAGTATAAAATCAAAAACAGCTGACGCGCCGGATAAAAGATATTATGGCATTCTGATTCACGATAATAATCAGACTGTAGCTCGAAAGCACACCAATTTGATGAAAAGTTTTCATCGCCAAGGCACACTATGGACAAAAATCAATCACATTATTGAAACTCCGTTGTTTGTAGATAGTGACTTAACCAGTTTAGTCCAAATTGCAGACCTATGTAGCTACACGCTCAGGAGATATTTTGAAAACAATGAAGTAACTCCATTTCACAAAATTTTGCCACGGGCTGATAGGAAAGATAATAAAATTGTAGGCATCAGACATTTTTCTTCTGCTAGTTGCAAATGTTTGATTTGCAGTCCAATCGCCCAAAACACTCCTTAGTTTTATGTTTCCATTTGGGCGTCGTGACCCATATCTGTGATCATTTATAAATTACAGAAACTTGCCCAGCCACCCCGGTCAACCTTACTTCAATTGGCAAAATTGAGTTTTTCTTGTTAGAAAAAGCCAAGCAAAACCTCTTGGCTAACCAATCATATTTAGAAATGATGTTTGGGTCTTTGTTTTTTAACCCGGTTTCAATAACCGTTCGCCAGTTATCGATAACTCTAATACTTGTTTTGTCTAATTTCCCATCTGCAAAGAATTTTAAACGCCAGTATGGGTCAATGTAGCTTTTCTGATTATCTTCAAAAATAAGTTGTTGTTTTCGAACTCTGGCTATTTCTTCATCGCTCGGGTTGTTTGAGTCCATAAAAATTCCAAGAGTCTTTTCAGAAACCTGGATTGCTGGTGGTGCTCCAGTCTTATCAAGCTCAACTGCATGTACCAGGGCCGGCCCAAATATGGTATTGTCAGAATGATATATTTTGCCGGTTACTATTGAACCTCTTGAAATGAAACCAAACAGAGAAATGAGGTTTTGAATTTTAGCAGCTGTTTCACACAGCCAAATGGCATCTACATTTGTTGCCGGGGTTGTAAAAGTTATACTGTCTGAACAATAGATGACTTCTGAATTCACCACATAATGACTACTGTCTGGGCAAGCGACTTCTTTTTTTGCTTCAGTAATTATTCTATCAAGTTGATGAAACATTTTTAAGCATTTGCTTGGTTCGAAATAATCGCTTGTCGTGTCTTTCGAAAAGCCGAGAATATCGCAATAAAAAACGTGACGCTCTTCATACTTAACTTTGTCACTAATCATTGGTTACTTGCTCCAGTGTTTTAAGCCTACTCAATTTAAGTATGGTAACATCTTGCCCGAGATAACCTTTTAATGCCGGCATGGTAATCAGCTGGCTTCGATGTAGCTTGTCTGCTGTCTTTACTTCCACAAACTTTACCCTGCCATCTTTTACCAAAGTAAGATCTGGCCAACCGTTTCGATGTTCTACGCTTCGAGATATCCATTCGGCGATTTTTACAAATGACTCTTTCGAGAGTGTGTCGAACAAGGCGCACGCAAACTCGACGGTTAGCCCTGGATACCATTCGTGTATCAAGTCATATTCAAGAATTTCCTCGCACGCAGCCGCGAATTTTGTTTTATCAGTTTTTCTAATGTCTTCATATACTATTTCCAACTCTTCTTTATTTTTATGAGCCAAGAATACTATCCCGCCTAAACATGACCTTATTCTAGCGGTTTCTGGATCTTCCTTGAAAAAGCTTGTCGTTGTCAGTGCGTCAAGACTTAGAGACTTTAAAACGAGTCCAATTCCGCCAGCTTCGCAGTAGCTACCAACGTAACCAAGTTTTTTGAATGATTCGAATGCGTGTAGTTCTGGCTTTAGGTTTTTCTTTTCCCATTTTTCGGTAGCACATTGTAAGTCGAGTAGTTCGCACTGTCGTTTTAGCGACAGATTACTCATTGCCAGTAGCCATCCTTCATGAGTTAAAGTTCCACTGTCATTCAACAGTTGTCTTGAAACCAAGCTTTTAATTGTGCCTTTATTAATCGTCAAACTGTTGGCACTGTTAAAAACGTCCATTAGTGCGGTTTTCATTTTGATTGTTAATTTTTTATTCATTATGAAGGTTTATCGCTTGCCTACTTCCTGTTGGTTAAGGTTAGCCCGTTTTTGGCGATCGTTTTGGTGATTTCATTAACTTTGGCGAAGAATTCTTCCACATTTTTATTTGCGCTCTCAAGCTTAAGCTGGTATAGACAAAGTTCTCTTTCTACAATTGTTTGTTTGTCCTTTGTGACTGTAGCTTTGATGTCTATACAATTTTTAATAGGGTAATCATAAGGGGTTAATTTTACGTAGCCGATCCAATCGTTTCCCACCGCCTCCATTTTTTCAAAGAAATTTTCTTCTGTGGTTACGGTGAACTTGCAATGTTCCATAGTAGGGTTGTTGATAGCAAAAGTCAGCTTGAGCTGCATTTCGTTGGCTGTTGCTGTTCGTATCTCAGCTTTTGGGTCTTTGATAATTATTGCTGTTGCCATTTGTATGCCTTTCTAACGCAGATTAGAGCCAGACTAACACATTATTGAAAAAGCTCCTATTTTATGGCCTATAAATTTTCGGCACGCTGCTGTTAAGATTCTGATATCAATTCATCTTGGTTGTTGGCCTGCCGGGCGCCAAGCAAACTATTAACACAGTAATCAATCCAGCTGTCTTGATATAATCCTTGTTTTGGGCGGGGGCAAAAAACATAACCTCCAAGGCTGTCATATAAAAATCAGCTATGCCCTTTTGGGGAACATAGTTTACAATACTATTAAAGTGACAAAATATCAGGGTTTTTAGAGTTCCTTTTACCTTGTCACATATTCGAACGTTTGGATGACATTATGTTAATTGGTTATATGCGAGTTTCCAAAACAGACGGGTCTCAAAC
>MWDD01000165.1 GCA_002070375.1 bacterium ADurb.Bin157
AAGATTTTAAACGCTATCTATAGAACTATTGGCGATTTTGACGCCCTTTATGATTTGTTTGGCGGTGGCGGGGCAATGAGTATTGCCGCATTAAGAGCTGGCCACGAAGTTTTTTACAATGAAAAAAATCAGAGCGTTGTAGAGCTTTTGCGGCATATTCAGTCTGGCGGAAAACTTCCCGACAAGTGGGTAACGCGCGAAGAATATAAAGAAAAAATCAGCGGTAACGATTGGTTTGCAGGTTTTCTTTTGTGTTGTTGGAGTTTTGGTCAAAAATATGGCTCTTATTTATTTGGAACCGATATTGAGCAACTAAAACACAGATTCTTTGCAAGAGCTTAATTTGCTATTGAATTGCGAGTTGTCAATGCCTAAAAATAGGTTTGAATTTAAAGAAAAAATAATAACCATAACTGCTAATAGATTTGACCTTGAGCAACTTGAGCGCCTTGAGCAACTTGAGCGCCTTCAGCAACTTGAGCGCCTTCAGCAACTTGAGAGCCTGAACATTTCTTGTGGCGATTACGATAAAATAAATATTAAAGGCAATTCAGCGATTTACTGCGACCCACCGTATGCAGATACCGAAAAATACAACGACGGCGGTTTTGATTCTGTTGCTTTTTGGCAATGGTGCAGAGATAATACAAATCCGGTATTTATTTCTGAATACAAAGCGCCAAAAGATTTTTTAATTATTGCCGAATTTGAGCACAGGTCAACGCTTTCTTCGACAAATAACGCAAAAATTACTGTTGAGAAATTATTTTGGAACGGAGTTAAAAACAAATGAGAAAAGAAAACCTAAACAAAGCAATCGAAGAAGCACGCCGGTTTATCAAACTGGCCGAAATAGCGGTTGATGAGATAAAAGAACATCAGATGCAAATTGAACGCAGCGGCCCCGGTTATCGTCGCAGAGACGAGCCGAAGCCCTCTCGTAAATTCGCAGCCGCAAAACGTGCAAGTCTTGATTTGTCGGCTGTTTTGGTGGAGTTAAGAAAATGCTAACAACATGCCACAGTTGCGGAAACCGTGAACAGTGCCGAAAACGCGCAACACAGAATCAGGTTAAAAACTATTGCAAGGGCAAGGAATTATCTACACTTTTCAATAAGTGTAGGGGTTATGTTTCGCGCTTTATGAAAAAGACAAAAAAGGAGTTTGAACCGTGGTTATAAGAGGCTTATCGGGCTTTGGCGATGCAATTTATATCGAGCCGCTTGTCAGAAAAGAAGCATTAAAAGGCAATATAACGTTGCTTTCAAACTACCCTGATATTTTTGCACACCTGCCGGTAAAGGTTGAAAAATTTAACCGCGAAAGAAAATGCGACAAGGTCTTCTCTTATCTGGAAGGCAAGGCCAATGAAAACACCACGCAGCTTGCAGACATGGGGTATGGTTGCGTCGATGACTTTGCTATCGAATGTAAACCCATTGCGATACTTGCGGCAGGTTATAAGGGCATGTCAAGCTATAAGGAATTTATACCCGACAAGGCCATAATGCAGCGAATTATCGACGATTTATGCTCAAGCGGGTATAGCGTGCTGCATATCACCAACAAATCAATCGAAAAGTATGATAATGTGATTGAAATTGAAAGTCAGAGCTACTTTGAAACGGTGGCTTTGTTTAAAGGTGCGGATTTAATTGTGTGTCAGCAAGGTTGGGGAACTGCATTGGCTGAAGGCTTGAATAAAAAATGTTTGGTGTTTTTTTCAGACAAAATCAGAAAATGTATGATAGAATTCGTAAGACAGATTACGCCCTCAAAAGTCTGTTGCAAATCATCAACCAGATTCGTTTGGGATAACGAATACAAAGGACTTTCAGATGCGCTTAAATGAAGATTGTGTTGCTGATTTTTTCAATAATAAATCTGTTGTAATTTTAGGCAGCGCCCCTTGTGTCCTGAATGTGTCAGCAGAGGAATTAGAGCAGTTCGATGTAATTGTGAGGGTTAACAATTATGCCCATTTTAACGCCTGCCGCCGGGTAGACGTTTATTATTCGTTCTTTGGGCGATCTATAAAGGGAATTGAGGAAAAAATCAGTCGCGACAATCCGAAATTTTTGTTTTTCAAATACCCGTTCGATTTTGTATTTAACAAGCACACAAAGGGCCGTGAAATAGCTGGCAAAAGCGGCGATTTTCGATATGTTCAGCGGCTTAGAAAAGATGTTTTGCAGCATACAAAACACTTTGCACAAACGCCTGCTAATTTTATCAGTAGCTTTTGCGCAATCGGAAGCATACCGACAACAGGTGTGAGTGCTATTCTTGATATAATTCGGTATCAACCATCAGAACTTGCAATCGCGGGTTTTGATTTTTTCAAGAGCAAAAAGCATAACATAAATGAAGTTTGGCACCCGAAAGACGGCAACGGGCATGATTTTGAAACCGAAGAAACGGTTGTATTGGATTTGATTGCAAACAAGCTAGTAAAGAACCTGACAGGAGATAAAAATAATGCGTGAATCATTGAAAATGGCAAAAATAACCTTTGAAGATAGGCCGGTGGTCGCGGTTGAGTTAGGCGTAGCAGCCGGGGCAAACGCTCAGAAGATTTTCGATAATTTGAATATTAAAAAGCTGGCACTGATTGATAACTGGAACCCCGCATACAATGAAAATTGCCTTGCATGGCTTGAAGAAACTAAGCAGCGTTTTGAAGGCCGCGAAAACGTAGAAATAATCAGGCATGAAGCGGTTAGCGCCGCCGAATTGTTTGAAAATAATTCAATCGACTATCTTTATATCGACGACAACCATGCCCCGCTGCATGTTTACAAAGAGCTTTCAGCGTGGTATGATAAGGTAAAACCAGGCGGCATTATCGCGGGCCACGATTGGGCTGATAATGGTAGAGCAAGCGCCGGGGTTATTCAGTTCTGCACAGAACGCGGAATATCGTATTCTTACGCACAAAATCAGGGCGAACAGGTTGCAGATTGGTGGTTTTTCAAATGAATGAAACAAGTAAATTGATTGAAAAGCGCATAAAACTAGGTATTTATGATAAGTATTTTGTTGGCAACGGCCTTGAAATTGGCGGCTGGAATGACCCATTGATTATAGACGGCAAGCCAATAACACAGCATACTTTGCCCGATGGGAGTAGCCACAAGCTGCCGTTTGCCGACAATTCGTTCGATTTTATCTATGCTTCGCATGTTCTTGAGCACTTCATAAGCCCGAAAACGGTATTGCGTGAATGGTTGCGAGTGGCGCGGAATTATGTTTATTTCGCCGTGCCGGATTTTTACCTTTACGAAAAAGGCATCTGGCCGTCGAAGTTCAATAAAAATCACCTTTCGCGGTTCGACATGCAAACCATACAAGAACTTTTAAGCAATTTAAGTGATGTTTGCGCGATTGAATTTTGCAGAATCGAGGACAATAAATACGATTATGCGGCAGACCCGCAGCTAGACCAGACCAGAACGGGCGCAAGCGCACAAATCGAAGTTTGTTTAAAAAAGTGCTAATGTTTTTTGAGAAAAATGCAGATATATATCTAGGAGCGAAATTAAAAAACGAGGCAAACAAATGAAAGATGTTTTTCTGATGGT
>MWDD01000166.1 GCA_002070375.1 bacterium ADurb.Bin157
GGATTTGCTTGTTATAAGAGCTTATGTATATGGGCGATACAGGATTCGAACCTGTGACCTCACGGGTGTGATCCGTGCGCTCTAACCAGCTGAGCTAAACGCCCTTCAAAGGCAATCTTAGCTCCAAACAGGCAAAATTTAAAGGTTTTTTTGCAGTTATCTGTTGCAATTTAAAAACTGTTGTTTTATAATTAACTAACAATGGTTTAAGTTAAGGAAAATAACAATGTCGCTTGGGACAATAATCAGGAACAGAAGGCGCGAAATCGGGCTGACACTCGATGAAGTAAGCGCAAGAACCGGCTTCTCCAAGCCTTACCTGTCCACTATAGAAACCGGAAAGGTCAAAAATCCGCCAAGCGATGAACTGCTGCGGAAACTCGAAACCGTTCTGCAGGTTGAACCGGGCTCGCTTCGCCATTCGGCAAACCTCGATAGAATGCCGGCCGATGTGAGAGAAAAATATGAGTCCTTTGTCTCGGAAAACCAGAGACTTAGGAAACTGGTGCAAGATGTTGCCAATAAAAAAGTTAAAAGCAATGAAGTCAGCGAATTATTGGAAAATAACCAACTTTCCAAAACACCCCAGCCGGGAAGGCTGATACCCGTAATCAACCGCGTTGCCGCAGGGTATCCGGTCGATTTCGATGATTTGCAGTACCCGGCCGGGTTTGCGGACGATTATGTTCGATGCCCGGATGTCGATGATGTTCATGCGTTTGCGGTTCGAGTTATCGGCGATTCGATGGAACCCAAGTTTCTGCAGGGAGATATAGTCATTTTCTCGCCGGGACTGGAAGTCCGAAACGGCGATGACTGCTTTGTCAGGATGTCAGAACCCCATGAAACAACGTTTAAACGCATATTCTTCGAAGGCAATGATAAAATCCGACTTCAGCCCCGCAATGAAAAATACGCCCCTATGATCGTTAAGGGAAACCGCATCAACGGGCTGTATCGGGCAGTTATTAAGTATGAAAGACTTTGAACGTCGTGGCGCGGTTAAAGGTTGCGATACTCGTTTCGGTTACGGTTTTAAGGTGTGCGTGGAGAACCTAAACCTGCGTCTCCGCTGCGCTTAGGGACTTCGTTCTATGCCTCTGCATAAAACTGCGCAAGTCGAGGAAAAATGAGGGTAGATGGGCGTAAGTATCTACTAATAAAATACTTATAAATTTGCGCAAGTTAATTCTTGCGCGGTATTGACATTTTTTGCAAAAAAGCGTCAGTTTTAAGCGTGAAAAAGTAAAGAAAAAGCGAAAAAAAGTGCGTAAAAAGTCTATGGAAAGTGGGTGAAAAGGAAAAACTTGCACCCGATTGCATCCCAAGAAAGCTAAAGTCGAGTGCAGGCTCAACGTTAGCCACAGAGACCACAGAGCTCACAGAGATTCAAAATATTCTGCTAAAATGACGTTGTAATGAAAAATTAAAAGTGAAAAATTGAGGAACCGCCTAAGGCGAAGAATTTTTAATCACTGATCCGCAGAATGCCGAATCGGCATGACGCGGATTGCTCCAATGAGGAAGCTGCGCGGGATTTTTTATATTAATTGAAAATGTTTATTAACCAATTTATCAAAGGTAATGCGGCTCCGATGAGTAATACTATTATTACCCAAAATATCCAACCGGTTATTGAATTCATAAGTCACATATTAAAAAGTTAAAAATAAACTAAATTCATTTGAACCCAAAAATAGGTGGGGGGCCGTAATTTATTTAAAATTCCAAGTCATAGAAATATTTATGGTGTCCCCAGATTTATCAGATTTATAAATATTCTGGTTTCATTTTCTAACTGACTCACTATCTTCTGCTTCAATAAAAAAAGTTGCGTTGTTTACATATGTTATTAGTTCATCTCTGCTATACTTTTTTACTTCTATTTGAGGTAATTCAATCAATGGTGTCAGATAGTCTGCCTTTACCGCCCAATTAATATTTTGTGGCAAAGTACCGCTTTCTTTTATAAACGGCAATATGGCAGCTGAAGATGTAATTACTCCCACAACTTCGCCTTTTTCATTAATTAATGGGCCACCTGAATTTCCTGGTTGTATAGGAACAGTAATTTGAAGTAGTGAGGGAGCATCTTTTATGCCTGAGGCAGAACTAATAGTTCCTTCTGTGAATTTTGATTCTCGACCTAATACTGAACTTACCGGAAATCCAATTGTAAAAACTTTGTCGCCCATTTTGGCAGATCTTGTTGGAGCAATCTGCAGGAAATTTGGAGTAGGGCTTTCGAGTTTCAATATTGCCAAATCATTAATAGGATCATTTTTAACGATCTTTGCAGGAGCAAAAGAATCTTTTGACAAATACACTTTAATCGTTTTCGCTCCTTCGATAATATGGCAGGCAGTTGCAACTAAACCGTCACCTGAAATCGCAAAGCATGTTCCATTTTTGATATGAGTGATAGCTTCATTTGGAGTTTCGTTATTTACCGCCTTAACGCCATGAGCTTTTAGTATCGCATCCTTTAGGTCTACGTCCATAACAACATCTTCTACTATTTTTGACAGGCATTTACTTAAGGTTGGTTCCACATCCTGAACTTGGCGAAAGGAATTGAAAGGTATTTCGGACCGCTCATAAAATTCTTTTATAAAAGAATCAATACCATATTTTTCAACAAATACTTGCATATCAATTTCTGCAAAACCAATCTGACCGTATTTCCATGGATCAAGAGTATAAAGAAATTTATCGATTTTACATATAAGTCTTATATCCTTTCTTTCTTCGCTTACTTGATATCCAGCGATAAAAAAAGATGTTTTAATTGCATTTTTTAGTATGTCTTTCGGAGTATCTGTTAAAAAAAGGTGTTGCCCTTTATTAAATTTTTTAGCGTCAGGATCCCAGCTTTTCCATCCCATTGTCCAAAGAAAAAAATATTTATCCTTTTCATTCCTGACATCTTCTATAATAATGTTTAAAGCCAAGTCATTTATGTCAATCTTTTTTATTTGCCCTGATGGGAAATATTCCGGATTACAATTTACAGCTTGAGCTGTTGTTATCTGAAATGCCACCATTAAAAAATAAATAATAGTTACATATTTAACTCTTTTCATTGTACACTCCTTGCAATGATCAAAGCGGATAAAGTATATTATATTTTTGGAGAAATTCAAGAGGAAGATTTTAAAACCAGAACACATCCCAAAGGGGATGTCGGCTCGAGAACACAGGACACTGGAAAAAATCGGACAGGTCTGACCATTCGGACTGTTCGGACCATACCTAATGCGGACAGGAATGAAGATTTACGAGATTCTTCATTTCATTCAGAATGACAAATAACGCGAAGGGCGTGTGGAGAAAACGCGAAATGTCAGACATATCGGACCATTTGGACAAGTCGGACATACGACCAGAATATAGAACGTAGAATTAGAACACCCCTCCATTACTGTCGGGGCTCAATTATTTGAATGGTTTGGGCGGTGGGAATAAATCACGGGATTCAGGCATTAGTGCCGGTTTAGCAAATCAAGGCTTTT
>MWDD01000167.1 GCA_002070375.1 bacterium ADurb.Bin157
TTCGGCCTTTCATGGTTTTTGCAAAAAAAAGGACTTGTTGGGCGCAACACTTATGGAAAAACCTTGGGAATACTTCCGCTTGACAGCAAAAGACTTATATACATAACCGAAATCATGGGAAAAGTATACGTGCTCGGGGTCACCGAACATAACATAAACCTCATCGACGAGATTTCCGATACAGAAATAATTAAACTTTTAAAACTTCAAAATAAACCTGCCGAAAAAAACTTTGACAAGTTATTTGCGGATATCGCACCTCACATAGGCAACGACGCGAACAAAAAAGAAACCAAAGACCAAGCGAGTCATGTCGAGAATTTGAAGAATCTCATGACTAAACTTAAATAATTATTTCTTAAAGTTGCAAAACATAAGAATTATGTGGTACTTATATTTGTCAGCAAATCCAAACTTTTCGGTATACCATGTTCCAAAAAAAACAAAACCGCACATTTTCGCACGTACGATTTATATTATTAGCATTCGCAGTATTTTTTGCATTCCAACAGGTTGCAGCACAACAAACCCTGCCGGGACGATCGGCAATAACAACAGAAGACGATGCAAGAGTCTCTTCTATTCAAAGAGAAGCGCCGACACCGTTCCCAATCCCTTCAATTTCATTACAAATTGATCCTGCCCAAAACCGAACACAACTAGGCACAGGCTTACAAATATTAATCGTGCTGACAATACTTAGTTTGGCACCATCGATCTTAATGATGCTGACAAGTTTTACCAGGACTCTCATAGTTCTTGGGTTCGTAAGAAAAGCCCTCGGAACCCAACAAGAACCAAGCAATCAAATTGTTATCGGCTTAGCGCTCTTCATAACATTTTTTACCATGTCGCCTGTTATCGGGCAAATTTATAATAAATCTGTCAAACCATACACAGAAAATCAAATCGATCACGTTGAGGCCTATAACAACGCAATTGATCCGATAAGAGAATTTATGTTTAAACATGCTCGCGGCTCAGACTTAGAAATGTTCATAGCAATGGAAGGCAACGCAAGCAGACCGCGTTCAAAAAGCGAAATAAGCACTTTATCGCTGATCCCGGCCTTTATAACCAGCGAATTAAGAACAGCTTTTCAGATGGGCGTAATTATTTACCTACCCTTTCTCGTTATAGATATGGTTGTATCAAGTATACTAATGTCAATGGGAATGATGATGCTCCCGCCGGCAATGATATCGATGCCTTTTAAAATACTGCTTTTTGTATTGGTCGACGGCTGGAATTTAGTCATTAAGTCAATTGTAATCAGCTTCGGAGGGTTTTCATGATAGATGCCAACACGGTTGTAATGCTTTTCTCTGACACTTTTATGCTCACCCTAAAGCTTTCTGTTCCAATTCTAACATTGGGTATGGTTATAGGAATCATTGTGAGCATATTTCAGACAGCCACATCGATTCAAGAACAAACCCTTACGTTTATCCCGAAACTGATTATTACCGCCTTGGCTCTTATTGGCCTATCACCTTGGATGTTGCAACAAATAATGACTTTTACAATAAACCTTATGGGAAGACTTCAAGATTACGCCCGATAAAAAAGATTAAGAAAGAACCGCTATATTATGACAGAAGCCGCCTTCTTAAATGCATTTGGACTATTTTTAATGGCTTTAATGCGTTTTGGCGCATTCTTTATTAATACACCTGTTTATGGCGAAACTTTCATTCCAAATCAAAATAAAGCGGGAATAGCAGCTTTCAGCGCACTAATTATACTGCCTAATATGATCGCCACCCAGCAAATGCCGGCCCTGACAGTCTTTGGATACGCAATAATGGCGGTAAAAGAAATAATGCTTGGTTTTGCACTGGGATACATTGTTTTAATAGCAACTTCCATATTAAGAATGGGCGGCAATATTATCGGCATGCAAATAGGTTTTTCTTTTGTTCAAGTCGCTGACCCCGGCTCTAACCAAAGCATGGGTTTGATTTCTGAATTTTTACAACTTGCCGGAACGATAATTTTTCTTGTCATAAACGGCCATTTAGTTATGTTCAATGCCTTTTACAGAAGTTTCACAATGGTGCCGCCCGGCAAAATATCATTTACAGGGGGCATAATCGAAGAAATAGCCCTACATACCAAAATGATATTTTCATGCGGATTCCAGCTCGCCATGCCTATCATAGCAATTATTCTTCTTGGAGATGTCGCATTGGGAATAATCGCAAGAACCGTTCCTAAAATGAATATTTTCCAGCTTGGGTTTGCCTTAAAAATACTGGGCGGAATGACCGTAATGATATTGATTTTACCTAATTTAACTGATGTCATTAAAGAATTACTCGAACTGTGCATATCAAAAGTCGAATTTGTTTTGTTGGCCATGAAAAATGATAACTAAAGATAAATTTTTATATTCACAAATCACCTTTGACCTTCAGCTGTTTGCAGGCGAAAAAACAGAAGAAGCAACCGACAAGCGTAAAAGAGAGGCGCTTGAAAAAGGTAATGTTGCCAAGTCTCAAGATATGGCATCGGTAGCCGTACTTTTTATAGGTTTACTGCTGCTCAACAGTTTTGGAGCCGACCTTTATAACGACATCGGTCTTTATATGAAGCATATTTATTCAAACACCTTGACAGAAAATTTGTCGGGCATAACAACAAAAGAAGTTACCGTAATTTTTGCGCAACTCATGTTTATTATCATAAAAGCAATGCTGCCGATACTATTGGGAATAGCGCTTGCGGGTATTGCGGTGAACATATTTCAAACAGGCTTTATTCTGACATTTGAACCTTTATTGCCCAAATTCGACAAACTTAACCCTATCACCGGAATACAGAACGTTTTCTCAATGAAAACCGTGGTCGAAGTAATTAAATCAATCTTCAAAATATTAATAGTTATTTATATTCCTTACTCGACTCTTATAGACAAACTTCCCCTATTCATAAGATTTTTAAAGCTTAACCCTTTAACCTCTTTTAGCTTGTTAGGTGAAATAATTTATGATATGGGTATGAAAATAATTATGGTATTGCTTGCTTTGGCTTTTGCAGATTATTATTTCCAAAAATGGAAGCACGCAGAAGACATGAAAATGTCCAAAGACGAAATTAAAGACGAATATAAGCAGCAAGAAGGAGACCCAAAAGTCAAGCAAAAGATTAAAGAAATTCAACGCCAGGCAGCCGCAAAAAAGCAGCTGAGCGAAGTTCCGAAAGCTACGGTTGTAATTACAAATCCGACACACATCGCAGTAGCTTTAAAATACGAAATGGGGCAATCTTCCGCTCCAATGATCGTGGCAATGGGAACCGGCTTAATAGCGCAAAAAATAAAAGAAATCGCTGCCGAACATGATGTTCCGATCGTTGAAAACAAACCGCTGGCGCGCGAACTGTTTAAAAAAGCTGAAGTCGGAGACGAAATTCCGCAAGAACTTTGGCAAACCGTAATCGAAATTCTTATCAAAATCAGAGGAAAAAAGGCTTATCAACAAAAAGCAGCCGCTTAAA
>MWDD01000168.1 GCA_002070375.1 bacterium ADurb.Bin157
CCGATTGAAATGCATTCTTTATCAGGCTTAGCCATTTCTTTTTTAAAAGTGGCTTCATTGTAAACAACAGAGCGGGAATATTCTTCAAGCTTAATTCCGCTTTCTGTTTTTGATAGCTGTTTTTGGCTGTATTCAAAGAGCTTTGTATTATAAAGCTTTTCGAGATGTTGTATGTGCTGTGTTACCGCCGGTTGGGTCATGTCTAGTGCTTCGGCGGTTTTTCTGTAATTCATCGTGTCACATAATTTTAAAAAAGTATAAATTCGCTCGTCCAGCATAAGGTTTCTCTTGTTTTTTATTGATAAGAAATATTTATCAATTGATAGTATATGATTATTTTCTCTTATTGCAAGAAGCTAATATAATAAAAGCAACTTCAAAACGGAGAAAAAAATCATGTTTACAAAAGTATTCAAGATATTGCCCGGTTTTATTACTGCACTGGTAATCGCACTCATTGCAAAATATGCAGCAAATTTGCCCGGTGCAAATTTAATTGGTGCATCAATTATTTCTTTGTTTATAGGTATGTTGATTAACATCTACTGGAAGCCGGCATATTTAACAACCGGATTAAAATTTACCTCTAAGAAAATATTAAAGTTCGCTATTATTTTGTTGGGTGCCTCGCTGAGTATCAGCACAATTTTAACGGTCGGCAAGTTTTCTCTTGCTGTCATGATATTTACTTTGTTGACCTGTTTCGGCGGCGGATATTTTATCGGTAAATCATTAGGTCTGAACTGGAAACTGTCTAACCTTATTTCTGCCGGAACCGGTATATGTGGCGGCTCTGCGGTTGCAGCAATTGCTCCCGTTGTTGAAGCTGATGACACAGATATTGCTTACGCAATGTCTGCTACATTTTTGTTTGATATGGTAATGATTGTTTTGTTCCCTCTTATGGGCCGCTGGATTGGGCTTACCGACATGCAATACGGTCTCTGGGCCGGCACTGCAGTTAACGACACGGCAAGCGTTGTGGCCGCAGGTTATGCGTTCAGCGATGCAGCCGGCGATTTTGCGACAATGGTTAAACTGACAAGAACCCTTTCGATTATTCCTGCAGTATTGTTTTTTGCTTATTTGAATGCCACTCTCAAACAAAAGCAAGAAGTGCAGAGCGGCGGCACAGCAGGCAAAGTTAATTTTTTGACTTTGTTTCCCTGGTTTATTGTAGGTTTTGTTGCTTTGGCCGTAGTAAATAGCTTTGGCTTCATTCCTCAGAGTGTTTCGTTAGGCGCCAAAGATATAAGCAAGTATTTGATGGTTGCGGCTCTGGGCGCAATTGGCATGAACACAAGCTTCAAAGAACTTAAAAAACTTGGAATGGCCCCAATGGTTCACGGATTCGTTGTTTCAACATTAGTAATCATCGTAGCCATAATCGTAATAATGTTCATCTAAAACTCGTTTTGATTGTGTTTAGGGCTTAGCGGTATTATAATAGCTGCTCTAAACACAGGAGAAACGAACATGCTTGAAAATGTTGAAGCGGCTTCAGTTGCTTTAAGAAACCCTTGGGCAGCAATAATTATATTTGCGTTTACTTTTGTAATGATCAGTTTCAGGAAAATGAAATTGTTGCCCATCGGCCGCCCGTCAGCTGCGTTGTTAGGCGCTGTTTTGATGGTAATATTCGGGGTTGTAACTCCTGAAGAAGCCTATGCTTTGGTAAACTGGGACACCATTTGTCTTTTGCTCGGAATGATGATAATCGCCGAGCATTTAAGAGCCGCAAAGTTTTTTGACAAGTTTAGCGCTTTATTTGAAAAAATAAATTCTCCTTTTGTTTTGCTTATAATGGTTTCGGGGTTTGCGGCGCTGGCTTCAAGCGTTTTGGTAAATGACCCGGTTTGTGTTGTTATGACTCCTATGGTTCTCGAAATCTGCCGTAGAAAGCGGTTGAATGCGTTTCCATATCTCGTAGTTTTGGCAACGAGCAGTAATATCGGTTCGGCTTTAACCTTAACCGGCAACCCGCAAAACATGATTATAGGCAGCGTATCTAAGCTGGGCTTTATGAAGTTTGTTTATGTTATGCTTTTGCCTTTTTTTACTTGTATGCTGATAAACCTAGGCCTTGCCGCTTTGTATTATAAAAAGGAACTTGTTTTACCTGAAGGCGCCGGCTCTGAATCCATGTCGAACGCCGATTCACAAGGTCACGAAGAGGCTCTTCGCAGCAAGCGCATCGGCTTTTTTGCTTTGACAATTGCTTGTGCCGGTTTTGTTGCAGGTTATTCAATGGCATTTTCGGCTTTAACCGGTGCAGTAGTTGTAATTTTGTTTCACCGCAAAGACCCTTCTTCTCTTTTGGCAAGAATCGATTGGTCTCTTTTGCTTTTTTTCTCTGCCCTTTTTGTTGTAATTGGCGGTTTGCAGACAAGCGGATTATCGTATTTGCTGACATCAAAGTCGTTAGAGCTCATTTCAGGAACTCTTTCAGAGCAGGTCTGGATGTTTTCGGGAATAACCTTAGTCGGTTCAAACCTTTTGTCTAATGTGCCTTTCGTGCTTTTAGCCTCATCAAGTGTTCAGGCCATGGAAAACTCAGAATTGTTCTGGTATCTTTTGGCTTTTGTCAGCACAATCGCCGGCAATCTCACAATTTTCGGTTCTGTAGCAAACATGATAGTCGCCGAAGGCGCAGGCGACAAGTGCAAAGTAGGCTTCTGGGCTTTCGCAAAATTCGGCGCCGTCTCAGCAATTCTCTGCATTCTAGCCGGAGCAGCCATTTTATTCGCAACCGCCTGACACTCACACGCCTTCAAACTCGCTCAAACATATAGTTGACTTCAAGTTTTCATTTGCTTATAGTTGAATGAACGGAGAACTATAATGAACGAAAACATTTCTGATCTGCTTAAACAAATTGCATTGGGTGAAGACTCTGTTCTTGAGCTAAAAAACCTTGAGTTTAGCGGCAACAAAGTTGTTAGTCCGCATAGAAATTCTATGGCAGATGAACTGGCTGCAATGGCGAATACTGTCTCCGGTGTCATCGTTTTGGGTGTTGATGACAAGACTAAAGAGATTCATGGATTACCATCAGAAAAGTTAGAGATAGCAGAAGAATGGATTCGTTCTATATGTAACGATTCGATTGAGCCTCCATTAGATTGCATCATGCGAAAGATTGTAATCTCAGATAAGGGCGAAGAAAAAAATATTTTACGAATCGACGTGACCCGCAGTCTTTTTGTGCACAAGAGCCCAAATGGTTATTTTAGACGTATTGGCAGCTCTAAACGCGAGATGAAGCCTGACGTATTAGCACGACTGTTTCAACAACGCAGCCAAGTGCGGCTTATTCGGTTTGATGAGCAGACGGTTCCAGGCGCTTCGAGTGATGATTTAAATTCTAAGCTTTGGAGCAGATTTAGAACGGTTTTGTCTCCCAAAGAAGATCAAGAATTTCTTGAAAAAATGAAACTTGTTGCGAGAGA
>MWDD01000169.1 GCA_002070375.1 bacterium ADurb.Bin157
TACAGGTCTTGAATATATACATATCCGGTATTCCGTTCTCGTCAAACTGCAGTCTGTAATGCACCTGCATCCAGCCAGGCAACCTTGTATTATCTGCCTTGTTAAAGTAAACTCCGGCTCTGTCTGCCGCCTCAACAATCGCCTCGCCCCTTGAAGCGTCCCAAATTGAAGGGTCTGCTACACCTATAATCTGCTTGCCCTTTAGCCATCGGTGTTCTGCCTCTATCTTTGCAATCTCGCCGAATATCTTGTCAGGTGTCCACTTGACGCCCTCGTTGGGGTTATTGGTACAACCGTAAAGCTCTAATATCCTGTAAAGTCTGCCGTCATAGTCAACCGCCCACCAACCGCAGGAAAACGGCTTGCTATAGCCAAAGTCAAACGAGCGGTAAACAATCCAGTCCGCCGGTATCTCGAACGGCTCTATAACGTGCGTTCCTTTGCCGTCATTGTAGTGTTCGGGTATGTTTTTAAATTCTTCAAAAAACTGTCCCTCAAATATATCCCAATTGCCATACCTGTGAGCCTGCTTCATCGCCTCGGGAAGATTTTCAAGTATTTTGACATATTCGGGGTTGCTTTTCATTAAAACGTGGTTGTCGTCTACCGTGGCAGCTATAAATTCATATTCTTCGGGGTTTTCCGTCTTTTCGTACTGACCCTTGACAAACAACCGCTTAAACCAATCGTGTCCCACTCCGCCGGGGTTGCCTGTAAAATACATTCTCGGCTTGAAGTCTGTTCTTGTCGTGCGGTTACAGGTCATTAAAAACTGCACCATTTGCCAGGTAAAGTGCGTACATTCCTCTATTCCGATTACGTCATATTCTTGCCCCTGATACTGGTATATATCGCTCTCACTATCACAATAACCCATTCTGATACGGCTGCCGTTCGGGAAAGTAAACGCTCTCTCGTCCTTTGAATATCTTGCGATACCGTGCAGCTGCGCCAGCATCGGTAAAATATGATTTTCCCTCAGTTCCGGCAAGGTTTTACGCAATAAAAGCAGGTTGAGCTTGTCATACCGCAAAGCAAGCAAAATGAATTTGTTTCTCATCGCCCAGCTCTTGCCGCCGCCCCTTGCCCCTCCGTATCCAATAAAGCGCTTTTTACTCTTGAAAAACAGCTCTTGTTTAGGATTTGGCGGAAATATCGTTAATGTCATTCGCTCCACGCTTCCAAAGAAGGATTATCGATTATAATTTTTATCTCATTATCAAGTTTTATTTCTTGCGCCGGACGACAGAATTTGTCGAACACGATACCAAAAACTTTGGCTAGTTTGTCTAACTCAATTCCGTTAACCTCGTCCGACTCTAATCGCGTTAAAAATTTATTAATAAAACTGTTTATTCTTGGCGCTTGCGAGTCCATATATTCCGTTATTTTTTCCCTGTTTTTTATAGCTTTTTCTTCGGCAATTTTCGCCATTTCGGGATTGCTTTTAACAATCCTTTTAACCGTTTTATCAGAGGTCTTGAAGTTTCGAGCGGTTTCAGAATAATTTTTGTTTTCCGCATAATCGGCACAAATTAAATATTGTTGTTTTTCGCTAAACTTTGTCGACACGTTCAAACCTCCTTTTTAGAACATTTGTTCTTGTTTGCCTTTGTAAACTTTTTGTTCATTTTAGTGAACGTTTGTTCTTTCCATAACATTCCTTTACATTATACCACACGGACGAGCGTTTTTCAAGAACATTTGTTCTTGTTTTGATATTATGCACAAATTTTATGTGTTTTTTTGTGCAATATGTAGAATATAAAAAAATATGTAAAAAGTGTTGACATTAGGGCAACATTGTAGTATTGTATAAGCAAGACGAGGCGATAACGCCAAGCTAAATAAGGAGGATAAACAATGTCAAATACCTTAGAAATTAACGCTCAACGCGCAAAAGAAGCATGCAGTTTTAGTGATTATAAACCCGGAAGCGCAACACTCGAATATCAAGAATATTGCAACCATGCCGAAGAAATCGCAAATCAGGCAAAAGAAAGACTGTTAAAAAACGGCGCACCGGCTGAACGATCAGATAAAGTTGATTATCTTTTGAATCTTTACAAATCAAAGAAATTAACATGGTTAAATGATTTATATGTAAATCGTGCGCGTGTTCCGTCTGTAATGATCGCTGGCTTCTCTAATTTCCCAGTTCGGGCAAAAGAAAAGCAAAATGCAAGAGAAGATACATTGATGTCACAAAATCCAGATTATATCCTGGATGAAATACGCGGAATCGGTCGCAATTCCAAAACAATTTACAGCGACGAAAAAGACGCGGTCAAACGAATTAAGACTAAAATTAAATCATTGGAAGGTGTCTCCGATCCGTTTGGAAATAAAGCCGCTGAAATTCGTCGATTAAAAGAACGATTGTTTATCTTGGCACCCGAAGAATTCAAAGAGCAGCAAGAGAACATTACAGTAAACGGCGCAAAAACTTATAATGAAATTTTAGCCTTATGGGACACTGGAAAAATACACAAATCCGTATATGATCCGGATAGCAACAACTGGTATTATGATTTATTACTTGAATTTTCAAACGGTAAACGGCGGTATCGGGGCTATATTTCTATTGAAGTGGACGAGGGCGCAAAAAACCAAATATGTTTCAATCTAAATACACGACAAAGTGAATTATTTTTGTTAACCGATGAGCGCAAATACAATTTGATAATAGGCCAAATATCCGGAAGTGGTAACAAAAATATAATGTATCAATATTTAAAAAGTTTATCACCCGCTCATCAAACAAAAGCAATTGCCGCCGAAAAACAGGACACAAACGAATCAGATAAAATTGTTACAATTCAAGGCGAATCAGTGAAAGTTATTGTCAACAAAGATGAAATGCGCTTGCAATTATTTTTTAACGGTAAACCAAGCGAAGAAATTCGTAATCTGTTAAAATCAAATGGTTTTAGGTGGGCACCATCGGCTATGGCATGGCAGCGGTTATTAAATGATAATGCCATGTATGCGCTTAGACGTATATGTGATAAAAAGAGAGATGAGCGACTTTAAAGGAGGTTTATATGGAAGAATATATTCGCATACGCTGTGACGCAGAACTTAAAGAAAAAGTCCGCTACCTTGCGGAGCAGGAACGCATAAGTAACATCTCTGAGTATATTCGCAGACTCATACTAAAAGAATACGATAAAAAGAAGGAGTAAATAATGGAGGATTACTGTAACGCATGCGGCGAGATTGTCCCCGAAGGTCGCCAAGTTTGCGAAACCTGCATACACAACGCACGAAAAAAAATGGATTATGGAAGGGAGTTAAACAACAATGACAAGCATACACGCTTTACAGAGTAACGTGTTAGGCATAACGCCTAAAGAAATATTATCAAATGCGATTACCTTCGGAGGTTCCGGATCGACGCTTATGGCTTGCGAGCAGACGAATCGCATCTGCTACACCATGGAGCTCGA
>MWDD01000170.1 GCA_002070375.1 bacterium ADurb.Bin157
TTGATTATTCCGATGTGAGTGACGGTTTTTTGAACCACTTCGAGAACGTGGCTTGAGAAAATAACCGTGGTATCATTGTGTACCATTTCTTTAAGAAGGTTGCCGAAGTCTTTTGATGCCTGTGGATCGAGGCCGTTGAACGGTTCGTCAAGAATCAGCAGTAAAGGGTTGTGAATTACTGTACCGGCCAAAGCAATCTTTTTTTTCATTCCAAAGCTGTAATTGGCGATCAGTTCGTCTGCCGCGTCGCTGAGGCCGAAGGTATTCAATAGATGCTCTATTCTGGTTTGCCCGGGTATTCCGGTAAGTTTGTGAATGTCGGCCACAAAGTTAAGAAATTGGCGGCCGGTGAGATATTCGTATAAGAATATTTCATCGGGCAGATACCCGACTATTGATTTAACTTTTGCGGGGTTTTCCAATACATTTATGCCGTTTATAAACACTGTACCGCTTGTTGGGCGCAAAAGGCCAATAAGGGTTCTGAGCGTGGTTGTTTTACCCGCCCCGTTCGGGCCTAAAAAGCCAAATACAGAGCCTTTTTGAACTTCGAGGCACAAATCATCGACGGCGGGAATTTGCGTGTATTTTTTCGTAAAGTTTTCGATTTTGATCATTTTAAAGTTCGCCGTTTACTCTTTGTCTGCGTTTGTTTAAGAGGTATTTCGCGTATTGTGCCAACGGTTGAAATTCTTCAAATACTTTGAATGTGAAGGGGTTTTCCCAAAAATCCGTCAGCCCCGAAAAACCGGCTTTTTCGTATTCGGCGGCGGTAACGAGCATTTCAAGCTTATCGATGGCTTTTACAAACCTTGCTTCGATTGTTTTGCCTTCTTCGAATTCAACGAATAATTTTAAAGTTTCTTCTTTGGTGTTCGCGCTAAGCGGCTCTAAGACATCGGTTATTGCGTCGTACTCCATTTTGCTTTTATCCGGGAAATATTTAAGAGTGGTATACGGAATGTCTCCGATTCGTGTTTCTCCCAATTCGTGAATAATTGCCATAGCGACTGCTTTTTCTCGATTTATTTGGGGGCTGCTTATTTCGGGTATGAGCAGGTGTGTCAGCAATACTACTCCAAAACAATGGTCGGCTATTGATTCGCCTTCTCTTATGCCACGCAGTTGCCACCCGGTCCTTCTGAGTTTTTTCAGTGTAAGAAAATCTCTGAAAACCGTGTCGAGTTTGTTGCAATCTGTTGTCATTGAAGGCTCCTGAATAATTTTTAATAAATTATATCACATTGTTGTGCCGATTAAAATTATTGATTTGCGTGGAGCGTTGAAGCTTGAGGTTTGTCGGCTAAAAAAAAGCCGGGTAAATTACCCGGCCGAAAAATAAGGAGGCAAACAAATCCATGACCTTTTTCGCCACAAAGTAATAATTATTTAACTATTAATTTAGAAAAATATAAAAAATAAGTATAATTACTTTATGAATGTTTCAGATCTCTCAAAAATAAAAGAGTTGCGTTATATTACCGTCGAGCATCTTCCCGGACACATGAACATGGCCATTGACGAGGCTTTATCGCTTTGCTTAGGTGAAAAGCGAGATTACGTGTATTTAAGGTTGTATTGTTGGCGTCCCTCTTGCTTAACATTTGGTTACAATCAGCGTATTTCGACAATTTTGAACTTTGAAGAAGCGGATTCTGCCGGTATTGATTATGTCAGGCGCATTTCGGGCGGCAAAATGGTTTATCACAACGATGAATACACGTTTTCGCTTGGTTTTCCCGTTGAGTTTTTAAAATATCGGTTAGGTGCGGCAACTTTTATCGAAATGTTCAAGTATGCGGTTAGCCCTTTGGTTAAGGCACTTTGTAAGTCGGGCGTTCCCGCAAGATTTTCGTCACCTCATGAAATGTCTTCCGATTCGGGAAACAAAATACATTGTTACGCAGCAGTGGCGGGGCATTCAATTTTTGCTGATGATTGCAAGCTTGTCGGGGCGGCAGGTTTTTTCAAAAACGAATGTTTGGTTATTCATGGTTCGATTCCTATAGTTTCCGCTTTTCCGCCCGACGGTGTTTTTTTGAAAAAAAACACCGCAGTCGACAACGTTAAGATGGCCTCTTTGAGCGCCTATTTGACAAGACCGAAAATTGCCGACCTGCCTGATTTAATCGCGGACACTTATAGCGATTCCCTTGAACTGAAAATAAATAAATTGACAACAGAAGAGTTAAAACCGGAAGAAAAGACTTTGGCGGAAAACTTGTCAAAAGATAAGTACCAAAACCTTGTCTGGACAAAAATAAAGTAAAAATCTGTGCATAATTTATTTTAATAATGCTTGAAAAAAAGCCGATAGGGGTATATACTGTACAGAAGTTTATTGCAAAAATACGGGTTTTTTATGAAAAAAGGAATGGCAAAACATATTTTTGTTGTCGCTTTGGCGCTCTGTGCGCCGATTTTGCCATGTTCGTTGCAGGCTCAGAGTTTTCTTGATTATGATCTCCATCTAAATATGGAATCACCTTTGCCGGTTCAAGCGAGAAGTGCGGGTTTATCTCGCCATTACGAGTTAACCTTCGGAAATCAAATGCTTGAGTCGACCCCCGAAGTTCATTTAGACATTGACGAAACTATAATTTCTACTGTATCCGAGGTATCTGAAAAATCTATAGGAGTCGCTCCTGTAATAACGTTAAACAATTGCTATCAGACTAATGCTATCGGGTATAAAGATTCATCAGATAATTCTCTTTCTATTTCGGGTGATACCGGGCGTTGGCAAATATACGGCGAATTTGAACAAAAGTATTTTACTCAAATAGACTCGGACAAAAACTATCATACCAGAGGCGGCTTTGGCGACGGCTTGAGAGCCTCGACAAGGGAAGGCTCTGAAAACAGTTTGCAACTGCAAGATGATATGAAGACTTCGGTGTCTTCAAGTTATTATCTTGAAGCGGTATATAGTTTTAAGCCTAATTTAAAGGGTAGGGTTGCGTTTAAGCACTCTTCGATCGATACTTTTGAAACCGAGAAAACTATTCAATTTGAAGGTATCGTTGAGCCTAAGCCAAACGTGCAGATCAAGGCCGGTATTGATAACGAGTTCGGCCCCGAAAATGGCGCTGAAGCTAAAACCCCAAAAGATACCAGAGTTTATACTGAATTTATTTTAAAGTTCTGAACCTGATGAAGGTAACTAACGTAAGAATTCATCGCATCAAAGCACCCAAGAATAAGCTACTCGCTTTTGCCGACGTTGTTATCGACGACACTTTGGCAGTGTGTGACTTTCAAATTTTTTCATCTGTAAAGGGCTACTTTGTGGGAATGCCAAGCCGAAAAATGCCCGACGGCACCTGGAAAGAAACGGTTTTTTCGTTAGATGCCGGGTTTGCCGATCATTTAAAGTGCACTGTTCTCAGAGTCTTTGAAGACGAACAGGCAATGCTTGATATTGAA
>MWDD01000171.1 GCA_002070375.1 bacterium ADurb.Bin157
GCGTAGCCAAACATACCCAATCCAATTTCGCTGTTTGTTCTGACAACGCTTAAGTTTTGAATTTTCTTTTGGTTGCCGTCATAAACCCCTGTAAAGGGAGCTTGGGAAGTTTCACCCAACGGTATCCAAGCCACGCCGGTAAGGTCAAGATCAACACTTTGTTTAAATTTTCCGCTCAAAAGGAACTTAACATCTTTAAGTTCGTCGATACTGCTAATAAGGTAAGGCTCGATATCTGTGCCTTTGCCTTCCCATATTGCCGTGTCAAATCTTACGTAGTCGTTGGGGTCGGTTGCGCTGTAATAAACAGTATTATCGTTTTCAAGCTTGTAATAAACCCTTAACCAATATTGTGTATTTCTTTCGAGGTTGCTGAGAGCAGCTGTAACATCTGCCGCGACACTTGTGCCTGTTAAGACTCCCGCCACTTCTGTTATTGTGGTTGCGGGGGCAGTAAAATCGTTGGGGAATTCAGCGATTTGAACACCGACATAAGCGGTATTAAGAGGTCTTCCGTCTGTTACGCTCATCGAGAAGGCAACATTCGCCGCGTATCTGCTTATATTTGAGACCACGGGCGTTGAAATAACCGGTGCCGCGCCCAAAGTTACTTTAAAGCTCCAGGTTTTTGCGGCTATACTGTTATTAAAGCTGTCCATAGCCGCGCCGGTCACATTAACCCGATAATCAGCGTTATATACCCATCTTTCGCCGTTTGCGGGCAAAATCCTAAGCTCTTTATTGTTATTCAGCCAAGTTTTAACCACATTCGCGAAGGGCGAATATGCACCCTCTAACGGCAGTTTTCGTTCAAGGGTCACCGCGTTTTGAGCCGAATCGGCCATTGATTTTGAGAAAGTAATTATTATAGGCGCATTAGAAGGCACATTTGTTGCACTTTCTACGGGCGATACAGACGCGATCACAGTTCTGTCAATAGTGGTAAAGCTGCTTGAGAAGTTTACAAGAGCGTAACCGTCAACATCAGATCCGCCTGACACATTCAGGTTTATTGCCTTATTGTAATCAAAGCTCACATATGGCGTCAAAGTTACAGAGCTGTTTGATGTCCAGTTCGGAGTAAAGCCGATAATATTGCCGGAATCGGCGTATCGCAAGTCGAAATTAACTTCGCTTGTGTCTGCTACTTCTTTTTGATAATTTATTACGACAAGGGAATTGGTAGCCACGCCAACAGCCGCATTTGCGGGAGTCACACTCAAAACGCCGCTCGAACTTACAACTTTGAACGGCCAAGAAAAAGGCGTTTGCAATATATGATTATATTTGTTTTTAACGTTTCTTACGGTAGCCACATAATCTTTGTCGGCTACTAATACCGGACAACTGTAGGAAGCAACGAACAGGGCGCTGTTATACCCGGTAAGACCACAGACAATTTCTTCGCCCAGAACACCGCTGACAGGCGACTTCTCTTGCAAGACCAATGCGCCTGCCAAAGTTTCGCTGAGCATTTCCTCTTTAAAACTGACCGAAAAATGAGTCAAATCAGAAATTAGATTAACAGAACCTGAAGCCGGGCTGACTGACATTACCGTAGGATAAATATCGGGAGTTCCGACTCTTGAAAAAGCCACAATTTTTTCGGCAGCGTAAAGCTCTGAGTCTCTGTATGTGGCTCTCATAAGAAGTTTTGCGGGAAAACTGGCCACATCTCGATCTGTAAGTTTCATTTTAAAGGTATAAGTCGCGTTACCGCCGATACTTGAATATGACGAAAACACCGACAGGGGATGCGGTAAAGTAACATAATAATTGCCGCTTTGCTGCATTGCTATCGGGTAAAGCGCCACATCATTCGAATATGATTCAAAAGGTAAAGTTGCCTGCTTATCAAAAGAAATAAAAGAAATTTTAAGCTCTGAAACATTGAAATTTATAGCATTATCATCACTTTTACTCAAGCTGAGAGCGAACTCCGCATCGTTTTCGAAAATTCCCGAGTGAGGCGCCACAACACTTGTGGGGCCGTGCAAAATCAACCCTTCTGTGAGCAAAGGCACAGAGTTGTCGTTTCTTTTGACCAAAACATAGGCGGCGTATTTTGTAGTAAAGTTAATGACGAACTTTCCGGCGCCAATGTATTTGCACCCTAAGTAGCTCCAGTCGCCGGCAGTTGTTTTACACGCAACAAAATATTTATTTTGCGGTTTGTATTCATTGTTGTTTAAAAGGGTGATAGTAAGCGTTGCGACTCCGTTCAGAATGTAGCCATCCGTTTGAGCGACAGAGAACATCAATGAGGGAAGTATGCTTGCGCTTTGTTTGTTAATTGTGGTTAGGTTTAATACAGCACTTTGAGGGGTGTATCTGCCCGAAAAAGAATTGCCCAGTGAGGTGAAAGCAGTATCTTCTTTTACAATAATTTCGGTTCCGGCAGAATACGTATCAGCAGGCAATTCAAACTTAAACGATGAAGTATTAAGAATTGAATTTTGTCCTGCCACAGCAACTAAAGAATGCTGAGTCACAGCGTTAGCTGTGGTTCCGGCAGCTTGAACATACACAAATTTCTCATCGCTCCCACAACCGGTAATAACCGCTGCGGCAAGTAGAAATACTAAAAACAGTAAAACATTCGTTTTTTTGTTGCCGTTAAGCATGAAGCCCTCACTTAGCCTAAGTTCTTAACTTATGTCAATATTATTCACTCGTCTTATCGGCACAAAAGAAAAGAAACATTAGCCAATTGTCTCATATTTATAATCATACTATTTTCAGCATAATATAAAACTTGTTTTTCAAGCAAGCCGTTCGGCCTAAGACATTGATTTTAAACAGTTAAGTTAATTGCGAAATGCTTCACGCCATGATATTTTTATGTAATGTGTGTATTTATTTTATAAATTTCAAGGACGACAAAATGAAAAGATTTTTTTCTCATTTCCCTTTTGTTTTGGCAATTTTGATCTCGACGGCAACTGTTTTCACATCAGGGTGCGGAAGCAGCGGCGGAAGCAGCGGCGGCGCGAGTTCTACAGCCGTCAGACTGAGCGGAACGGTTTCGGCTTCTGATTCTGTGTCTTCTTTAAAACAAACTTTAAGAGGCAATTCAGGCAAGGCAATCGTTGACTTGTATTATATAAATGATGCAGGAACAAGAATTGCTCTCACAAACGGCAACAACAGTTTTGACGTGTCGGGAAACGAAGCAAATTATGATTTTTCGGCATTTATTCCCACAGAGGCCATAAATAAGAAAAACTTTGTTCTTAGAGCGGTGATCGGTAATCAAGCAATTGAAGGCATAATCCCCTTTGACCCTAACATTGAAAAAACAATTCAAGCTCCGAAAATTACCCCCGAGCATATCGGCTTGGTTCAACTGGCAATAAA
>MWDD01000172.1 GCA_002070375.1 bacterium ADurb.Bin157
GCCACCCCGCCGCGGCAGGAAACTCAGTTTATCACTTTTGCTTTTTCATGTCAACATCTTTTTTAAAATAAATTGTAATTATTTATTACAGTGTTATACTTATTATAATATTCCAGTGAGCACTAATTTTGGAGGGCTTAAATGAACGATCCCGTTTTTTTTATTTTTCTGATAGTAATTCTTTTTTTTGCAGGAGCCGGTCTTTATAGATGGTTTTTGCTTAGAAGGAAAATAGCTCATATTGTTAACACACCCACTTCTCAAATCAGACATTTATTAGACGGAAGATTTAAAAGAGAAACAATGGTTGAAGTCAAAGGCGCCCTAACTATCGACGAACCACTTATAGCACCTTACACAAAAAGAGAATGTGTGTTTTTTCACTCTCAGGAAATAGATAAAATCGAACGAATTGAATACCGACGAACAAGCAAAGGCTCACAAAAAACAAGAAGCATAGTCTACAATACTACAAGCGAAAGAAAAAGCTACCAAAAGTTTTATATAGAGGACTTTACCGGAAGAATAGAAGTTTGCCCCGCAAGCTTCGAAATAGAAGGAAAAAAGGTGTTAGATCGAGAAGTTCCCAGACATGGAGCCGCTTCAGGCTTTTGGGGCACTCTCTTTAAGCCGTGCGGAGACAAAATTATTGCCGACATTACACGCGAATCAATACTTCCCTTACATCAAAAAGCCTATATAATAGGACATTATTATATAGGCAATGACGGTCCATATATCGGAGGCTGCCCTGATAAAGCCAAAACCTCTCTAATCAGTGTTCAATCCGAAGAAGAAATATTAAAACAATTAAGACTTAAATCATACCTTTATTTCCTCGGTTTTTCATTATTGGCCTCCGGAGCAGGATTCTTAATTATCAATATGTTCAATCTTTGATTTTAAATTTCTCGATGTTTTCTTCGAGCCAAACATTATAAAGCGCTCTGACCTCTTGATATTCCCTCGGGGTAGCAAAAGGGTCAAGCGCCACATCGGCTCTAAATGAAGCCCCCACCCGTTTAATCAACTCTTTGCAGCTATTAACCCGAAGAGGGTGAAAACTGTCACTCAGCCCCAGAACCAATTCCTTAATTGTATCAGCATCATTAGTAGAGGTTATTTTATATCCCAGATCTTCATATCCTTTTAAAACCAAAATATCAATAGCTTTGTTTTGGTTAGCCGAATACCATTTTTTAAAGGTCTCATAAGCTTCTTTTGTTCTATTATTCGGAGTGCCTGCCGACTTAAGCTCTTTTGGCTCACGAGGCCTATTATAAGCATAAGAAAAACCGAAATGTCTGTTAAATAGTATTTCCAATGCTGTACCGGCCGCCTCTGCCAGCCGATTAGCATACCCTTTATTTTCAAGTTCAATTGCCATATCCAAGGCTGTCGTTATTATTTTTAGAGCGCGGGGATCTCTCAAAGTAGCTATAGCAACAAGAAGCGAGGCATGATATTGTTCCTCGTCGTATTTTCTATTTTCGAGCTCTGAAAGACGCGTAATTTTCTCAACCGTCAATTCTGCCCCGGCTTTACCTATAAGAGCATCAACCGCACTTTTATCACCTATAACACGCAAAAAATCAACAATCTGCCTTTTAAATTCTTCTGCTTCAAACAATTCGATAAATGGTCTTGACGGTAATTTATGTGCAAGCTTAATCAGACTTGTTAAAACAATTTTAGGGTTTTTACCATTTTTTAAATAATCCAGCCGAAAATCTATCGCTTCTTGAGTTTCATCTGACATTGCCATAAAAGCCAATCTGACCGTATCTTCGTCGCCGGTTTTAATCAGTTCGACAAGTTTTGGGAAAATCAAATCGCGATGTTTCGAGTAATGCAAAAAATGTGCTGCTTCCCTGCCTTCGAAAGGATTCAAGAGCATAGCCAGCGAACTTTCGATTCTTTGCTTTTCAAATTTTTCTGCCTTGTCGACAGGAAAAGAATCTTCACGGTTCATGTATTTTAGCCCATAATCAACAGTCTCAAAAAACAGTTGAGGAGTAGACGGATAATCAAACAACCTTAAATAATACTTTTGAGCCTCATCATAGTTGCCTATTCTTCGGTTTAACTCACCCAATAAAAATGTTGTCTCAACAACACGAGGTTCGGGCTCTTTATCATCAAGAGAAGCAAGCAAATATTTTATTGTTTTCTTTTGCAATTCGCTTTCTATTTTGAAAGAACGGCGCATTGCATCAAAATACTTCTCAAACTTTTCTTTTCCTTCAATGTTTTCCGCTTTCTTCAAAAATTCCTCGGCAATACTGTTCTCTCCCATTGCCCTTAATTGCGAAGCAATAATAAAATATGTGGGCAAAGCAGTATCCTGAGGCATATTAAGTGTTCTCAAATTATTTGCAACAGTCAATATAAGGTCTGTAAACTCACGTGCTCTGTTATTAGTCGGTAATTTTTTAGAGCCTGCTTTTCTAAATTCCTCTTCAAATATAACTGACTCGCTTGAAGACATTCTTAAAGATAAAGATTCACCGGAATTCGCGTCCACCATTCCCGCGTGCCTCGCACTCCAAGCCCCTCTTAAATATAGTTTCGCAATATTATAATTTGTTTCATTATTAAATTTCGCCAACTCCGCAGCTATTTCATAACGTTTAAAAGTCGGCAACACATTAAACACATTTTGATCACTGTTATGAGTTTTAGGATAATTACTCTTAAGCCACGTCAATATCTTTTGCTTATCTTCGTCTTTAAAAGGCTTCTTAAAACTATCCGAATATCCGCAAAAATTACACTCCGGACACCCCCAAATATAGCTCGACAAAGGCGAAGCTCCCATCGCGTGCGGACACAAATCATGATCAATACCCCCAAAAGTATTAGAAGACAAAACGACTTCACCCGTAAATTGAGTATCGCAAACCGGACAAGTCGCTTTTTTACGAGTAATACGGGTTGCATAAATATTGTGTGTAAAAAAAATAAAAGCAAAAATAAAAAAAACAAAATATAATTTTTTAAGCATCTTTCTCTCTTTTCCTTTCAAATAGTAAACAACTCTTCTATTATACCTGATTATTTAACTAAATAGGCTAACTGCTCGTTTTGTTTTATCCCCCATCGTCAATTTGCTTTAATAATCCTTTTAAAGCCTCTTCGAAGTTATCTATATGATGAAACGCCAACAACGAAACTATTAATCTAATTTGTCCCAGTCAGAGGCTTTTTGATCAAAATAATTCACAAAAATTTAATCTCCTTTTTAGAAATACGATTATAAAGAAATATCCTAAAGCAAAACGAGCCGAATTCAAATTATGAATTCGGCTCGTTTAAATTATATGAAAAAGATCAGAAGACTTGG
>MWDD01000173.1 GCA_002070375.1 bacterium ADurb.Bin157
AAAACGTGGTTTTATATTACGGCTCGTCTACATACGACACTAAGCAAATGGCAAGGTTAATTGATGTAGTTGTTGCGGAATGCAAAGAACAGGGCATTGAAACAATGACACCGCAAGAACTGGACAGGCTTAAAACAGATTGGGGTAAAAATTAATGCAAAATATAGGTAACTGTTTTATGTGCGGCAGATACGGACAGCTTAACGAACACCATATATTCGGAGCTTCAAACCGTAAAAAAAGCACTAAATACAAATTAACGGTTAACCTTTGCATTTATTGTCACACGGTAACCCCTAACGGCGTACACGTTAACAGCGAAAACATGCTTAAACTAAAGCAAATGGGACAAAGGTTGGCAATGCAAGAAAACGGTTGGGACACAAAAGATTTTATAGCGGTATTCGGAAAAAATTATTTATAAAGGAGAATAACAATGAACAATGTTAGCATTATGGGTAGACTCACAAGAGATGCCGAGCTTAGACAGACACAAAACGGGAAATTTGTATGCTCTTTTACAATCGCAGTAGATAGGGAATTTAAAAAAGATAAAACCGACTTTATTGACATTGTCACCTGGGAAAAGAAAGCCGAATTTGTGTCAAAATACTTTCATAAAGGCGATATGGTTGCCGTAAAAGGCTCTTTGCAGACCGATACATACGAGGACAAAAATGGCGTTAAAAGGACAAGCTATTCAATCAAAGCGGACGGCGTTTATTTTTGCGGAAGTAAAAAGTCAGAAAACCCCGCAACTCCTAATGTTGCCTTTACTGATGAGATTGATGATAGCGATGAGTTACCGTTTTAGCATACCATACGGCAAGGATTTTTCAAAAAGATACGGGTTGAACGCTTATTATTCAGGCAAGCATTGGACGGTCCGAAAAAATGACGCTGATTATTGGCACTGCCTTGTTATTAGCGAGCTGCGAAAGCAAGGCATACCTAAACAGCTGATACAAAATCCGGTAAAAATAACATTTTCTTTTAATTCCCGTATGGACATTGATAATCACGCCGTAATGGAAAAATACATCGTTGACAGCCTAAAGGGGTATTTGCTACAAGACGACACAAGGAAGTTTTACATAGAAAAGACGACCAAATTCAGCGACAAAAATTATATTGAAGTGGAGGTACAAGAAGTTGAACACAAAGAATCAACAGACGGCTATTCTCAATTATATTAACACACACAAGACTATTACGGTAAGACAAGCCTTTTATCTCGGTATAAACTCTCCCACCAAAAGAATAAGCGAACTTAGGCAAGACGGAAAACCGATTATTGACAAGTGGGAGAATGGCGAAAACGGCAGGTATAAGGTGTACAGCTTGGAGGTGTAATGGTGCTTGAAGATGGTTACATAAAACTGCATCGTTCTATCACTAAATGGGAGTGGTATACAGATGCAAACACCGCTCGGCTATTTATTCATCTGCTATTAACTGTTAATCATTTTCCCCAAAAATGGCAAGGAATTGTTATTGAAAGGGGGCAGAGAGTAACAAGTTATAAAGAACTATCTAATGAATTGAGGTTGTCGGAACGCTCGGTGAGAACTGCAATAAATCACTTAAAATCGACACACGAACTGACACTCTCAACAACCTCAAAATATGGCTTGTACACTATAAATAATTACGAAAAATATCAAGAGGCGACACTCAAACTGACACCCGAGCGACACCCAAGCGACACCCAAGCGACACCCGACCGACAACAAAGTAAGAAAGATAAGAAAGATAAGAAAGATAAGAAAGAGAGTACTGCTCATTTTGATGCGTTTTGGAGTGCGTATCCGCGAAAGGTTGGTAAGGGCGTTGCGTTTAAGTCTTTTGAAAAAATTAAGGTGGATGAGGCGTTACTTAATCAAATGTTGAAAGCAATATCCGAACAAGTAAAATCTGAACAATGGAGAAAGGAGAGCGGCAGATATATACCAAATCCGTCAACATGGCTAAATCAGGAGCGTTGGAACGATGAAGTATATTTTGCTTATGATGATTGCCCGATATGATGAATTTAGAAGAATTAGTAAACGACATCGAAAAAAGATGTGACGAAGCAAATCCCAAAGTCAAAGGTGATTATGTTGAGGACGGAATATTAATATGCGGTAATTGCGAAACGCCAAAACAATGCAAAATAACGATAGGAGCGAAAGAGCATATAGTACCGTGCCTTTGCGAGTGCAAGATAGAACATTACAAGCGAGAAGAAAATAAACGCAAACAAGAGAAAACAAACAAATACATATCTTACCTAAAAGAAAAAGCGTTCGCTTCACCGAATATGGAAAAATGGAGATTTGAGTTTTCGGAGGACACTGAAATAATTAACGAGGCAAAAAAATACGCCGCCGGTTTTGAAAACCATTTTACAAAAGGTGAAGGGTTAGTATTTTACGGAGATGTGGGAACGGGAAAATCTTACGCAGCGGCTTGTGTTGTAAACGCTCTGACGGACAAAGGGTATCGGTGTATGTTTACGACAATTCCAAATCTCGCAAACGAATGCTCTGATTACGGAATACTTAAAATTGACTGGTTATTAGAAATAGACCTTATCGTGTTAGACGATTATTCGGCGCACAAAAACAACACCGCAACACTCGAATTATTGTACGAGGTAATCAACGCAAGATTAAACGCAAATCTTCCGATAATAGTTACGACAAATATGTCGAGAGAAGATTTTGTAAAAGACGAAAACCGGAGAATTAACAGCCGACTATATCAAGCCTGCAGATTTTTTGAGGCAAAAGGCGAAGATAGGCGCAAGCGGATATATCGAGATAGAGCAAACAACATCTACGCTGCCGTGCCGAACAAGCCATCATACGACAAAACAAAAATGAGCAGGTCTGTGATTGAGGGAGATTTTAATGACGGTACTAATTAACAAAAAGCTGTACGAAATGCTGAGGGGTTGGGCAAAAACAGCAAAGTTAAACAAAAACGAAGAAATCGAATTTAGTTATGATAGCTTTTTTGGTGACGAAGAAAAAAGGTTGCGATATTACCAAACGGAAAGATTGTCGAGGTGTACAAAGCCGAAACGGAAATATCAGAATTGATACTCGGCTTAATGAGGAGGTTTTTTGAATGAAAAAATGCAGATGTGATTATCGTAAATAAATACCGAGCTGACATCAGTAAATACTGCGATGGCGAAGCGGTTTACTTGCCGGACAAAGAAGCTATAGAGGAAAAAATGAATGAAGAAGCAATTTCAAACGAAGTCGCAATCTACAAAGCATTAAAAGGGTACTCAGACTTCGGAGAAAAGCTGTTCAACGAGTACATGACGGAGTATACAAAATCTTA
>MWDD01000174.1 GCA_002070375.1 bacterium ADurb.Bin157
ATCATTTGCGCATTTGCGTGCGCCACCAATATTTCAAACGCAAATTCTTGAGCTAAGCCTCTGAATTTTTTGCCGTCAGGGGAGCCAATCAGCTCATATAACATATCCCAACGTTTGTATTCTTCTTTTTGGGCGGTTAGTCGCTCTGTCAGGTCTTTGTTTTTTGCTGATTTTTCATCGTTATCTTTAATTTTGAAAAGAATTTGAGTGATTTTTTCTTTTATTGATTCAAGCTCATCACTGCAAAATTTGTGTTGTTCTTTCAGCTCCCAAAGCGCTATTTGCGTCAGATTTTTCGCAGATTCTTCATTTAACAGTGTTTTTCGTTCAATTTCACGAGTCAAAATCGCCGTTTTATTTTCGTTAAGGATTTTTTCGCGCTCTGTCAGATTGTCGATTTCTTCCTGCGGCAGTCTCGAGTCAATAAAATTTTGCAGATCTGAAAACCCCTCAGTCGCCAATTTCTTGATAAAATCGGACTTTGCCGTTTCGAGTTCAGGTTTTTGTTTTATAAGGTTGTTTTTGAGCGACTTAATTTCTGTATTTAGAGCCGTAAATTCTTGATTCTTGAGCATCCATTTTGCACGCAAAGCTTTTTCCGCGTCTTCTGCTTTTTTAATCTCTGAATTAAGGCGCATTTCTTCTTTTTCCGGATCCTTATTGCCGTATAGCTGCATTCTCTCGTTTGTGAGCTTGCTTAACTCCCCGCTATCCTTCTCGATTTTTTTGTCTTTGTCTTTGAGTGTTCTCTTTGTATTTTCGATTGACTCTTTGTAGCGCATTGTTTCGCCGTTTATTTTGATAATTTGCTTTTCAATTTCAGCTTTTTTGCGGTTTTGCTTTTCAAATTCGTTCTTGCGCTTTTTAAGTTTTGCAATAATCTGATCGTCGATTACCTCTTCTTTAGTGTAACCAAGCTTGCCAAGGCTCTCTGCCAATGAATCATGCAAATTTGCCGCGAATGTCTCGGCGGCTTTACTTTCTTCTGACGACTGCGCGAGAGCCTTTTCAAACATTTCGCGTTTGTTTGCGTTAATCGCCGCTTCACTTTTTGCTTCTGATAACTTTTCGCGCAAATTGCTCACAGTACGCTCACTCACAGAAATTGACTTTTCTTTTTCTTCAAGCTGCGCGATCAAATTCTGCAGCTTTTCGATTTGCTCTTCCGTCTTGCTTCGCTCTTTCGGCAAGCCCTTCGCGAACGGGTGCTCAAGCGCCCCGCAGAGTGGGCAGGGTTCTCCGCTTTCCAATTCTTTGCGCTCCTGCTCGTAACCCTCGCGCTTGTTAATTCGCGACAAATCAACAAGCAAAGCATCTTTCTCGACCCTGTAATCGCCGACTGTTTTGCCGTTTAATAATCTCTCAAACTCGCATTTTTCGTTATTAAACGCCTTTTCAGCCTCTTTGAGCTTCGATTCTTGCTCTTTAAAGCTCTTTTCGTTGCGCCCAATTATATCGCGCAATTTGCCGATTTCTGTTTCAAGTTCCTTGGCGGCGCTTTTTTTTGTTTGCGCCTCAGACGCCTTTTCACGATACTTTTTATGCTGCTCCTCAAGCCCCGTTAACCCGCTCAAAAGCTCCTCATCGCCTTTGTGCCCATCCAAATACGCGCAAATTTCCTTCTCTGCCTCGTTCGCCGCCTCAAGTTCGCGCACCATCGCCTCTAGCTTCTTGACGTAATCCTCTAAAGTTTTTTCGAAATCGCCGCGTTCTGCACCCGCCTCTGCCAGAGCCTCTGTCAGTCGCTTAATGTTTTCGTCGTGAGATGTGATTTTTCGAATCAAAGGCATCGCTGTTTCAAGTATTGCCTTCGCGTTTTCTGTCGTTGCTTCGCTCAATTTGCAAGCGTCACTCAGTGCTTTTATTTCTGTTTCAATTTCAGGGAAAATTGCTTCGTTTTTTTCAAGTTGTTCGATGTTTTCGTTGTAAGCCTTTTCTAATGTCAAAAATTTAGAATAGCTCGATTCCGCCTTTATTGCTTTGTTTGCTTTGGTTAACAGCTCGCGCTTCGGCTTAAACTCTTCAATATCGATATGAACTTTTTCTTTATCTCTCTGAATCGTTTCCAATTCAGACTTTAAACGTTCTATGCCGGTTTGCCAGGCAATTTCCGTGTCAAGCTTTTGAAGCGCTTTCTCGCTCTTGCTCTTCTCGTCGCTTAATTCTTTTTTCTTTGTCAGCAGTTCTGATATTTGTTCTTCGTTCAAAATTTCAATGGCGCCAAGCTTAACTTCCAGCTCTCTGAGTTTTTTTTGTTCTTCTGTTTTGCGAGAGTGTGAGAGAATAGAAATCTTAGAGTAAATGTCTGTGCCTGTAATTTGTTCTAAAATCTTAGATTTGTCTTCTTTGTTCGCTTTCAAAAAATTGTCAAAACTGCCCTGGGCAAGCAAAATTGCTCTGGTAAACTGAGCAAACTCCAACCCGGTCTTTTCGGCAACAACTTTGCTGACTTTGCTTATCTTGTCTTCTATGATTTTGTTGCCTGTTTTGCCCGTGTAATAGGCTATTTGATGCTCGGCCGACTGTAAATTGCCGTCTACTTTTTTGCGCGCTCGCCTTTGTTCCCAGTGGCATATGAAAGTGCCCTGCTGGGATTCAAAAACAACCTCCGAATAGCATTCTGCCGTTTGCCGCGACATTATTTCGTTGCTTGAGGCGCTGATACTGCCTAATCTGGGCGTTGCGCCATAAAGAGCAAGGCATATCGCGTCGAGAATGGTAGATTTGCCGACCCCCGTAGGCCCGGTTAAAGCAAAAATGCCATCGCTGACATATTCGGGAGCGCTAAAGTCTATGAGCCATTCACCATACAAAGAATTGAGGTTCTTAAATCTGAGTTTCAATATTTTCATTATTCGCGCGGCTCCCTTTATTTGGCGTTTATATCAGTTTCTGCGAACGACTTTAGCAGCTCTTCGAAACAATGTTTCAACATGTTTCTTGATTTTTCGTCGAGGGTGGGACTCTCTAAAACTCTCTCAAACACGTAGTCGGGAGTTAGATTGTCGAGAGATACTTCACTTTCTTTCACCGTGAGAACACTGTTCAATATGCGCATGTTTTTAATGCACAATATTTCGATTTCAGAACCCTCAGTTGCCTCTGCAAGTCTTTCTCTGACGGTTCCTGATGCTGCGCTTCCCTCGTATTCAATCTCGAGCCAAATGCTTCGTTTTTCGCTTTTCAGCTCGTTTATTCGCTCGGTTAAGGTTTCGAGAGACCCGCGCAAACGCTCTAAATGCTGAAAAGTCGGAACAGGAATACTCTCTATGGTTTTGCCGTTTTGTGAAAATTCAATT
>MWDD01000175.1 GCA_002070375.1 bacterium ADurb.Bin157
CGTCATCAAAGGCGGCGACTCTATTCTTCTGCACTGTTTTGGACGCGACATACTGTTATACTTTTTGTGATTACGTTGCAAATATAATAAAAGTTTTGAACATATGCTCAAAACTCAATCGTTTTTTTAAGTATTTTGGTTAAACCCTGTGGACGCAACATAGAGACTGGTCGTAAAACTGCAACCCCGACACGGGTGTACCAAACGCAACATAACAACATAGCAACATACGAGTCATGGTCATAAAGTTGTAAATTTGCACCATGTTTATCGGCTGTCATCAAATTATAATCAAGATGAATGAAGCGGGAAGGTCAAAAACTCCGTTTCTATTCGCTGTAAATTTCGAGATGAACGAGGGATTTTTTATCGAAAATCCCTTAAAACAGAGTCGTATTCTCTTTAACATAAACGGCATTACCAACGCTAAAAATGTGCCGGAAACACCGAAGAGTTATATTTTCAAACGCTATCCCGAGAGTTTTGAAACATACGAAAAACGATTCTATTGTGCAATGGATGCTCTGCATAAAGAGGAAACCTTTCTGCTCAACCTAACAATTAAAACACCCATCGAAACCTCACTCTCTCTACAGGAAATTTTCAACTATAGTAGTGCAAAATATCGATTGTATGTTCCTGAAAAATTTGTCTGCTTTTCGCCCGAGCAATTTGTAATCATTAAATACGGAAAGATTTTCATGCATCCAATGAAGGGAACAATTGATGCCACTTTGCCAAATGCTGCCGAAAGATTGTTGAGCGATTATAAGGAAACCGCCGAACATCAAACGATAACTGAGCTTACACTCAACGATTTAAAACAAGTGGCAACTTCTGTCAAAGTAACTCGTTCTCGGTACATCGACAAATTGAAAACAAACAACGGCTACATGTTGCAAACGAGTTCCGAAATTGAAGGCACCCTGCCCACCAATTACATGCAAAACCTGGGAATCCTGTTTTTCAAATTACTTCCGGCAGGTTCTATTTTAGGCACCCCACGCAATGCAACCCTGCGCGTCATACGCAATTGCGAAAATCAAAATCGCGGTTTTTACAGTGGTGTGGCAGGATATTTTGATGGTGAAAATCTTGATTCAGGTGTTTTAATCCGATTTATCGAGGAAAAAAACGGTAAAATGTATTTCCGAAGCGGAGGCGGCATTACCGTTGACAGTCAATGTGAAAGCGAATATAACGAAGCAGTTCAAAAAGTATATTTACCCTTTTAAGTGTAGCAATATGTTTTTAGAGACCATTTGTATCAAAAAAGGCATTGTGCAAAATATTGAGGCACATCTGGAGCGGATGAGCAACGCCGGCATTCATTTTGGGTTTTATCTACCTAAACTGCCCAACCTATTGGAATTGGTTCCTGCAGAGTTACAAGAGAGCAAAAAAGTGAAATGCAGCGTTGTCTATCACAAAGAGATCCTCAGCATAACATTTTCCGATTACCGCCCCAAAAGAATCAACTCACTCAAACTCGTGAAGACAGACATAGAGTATCCCTTCAAATTTTCCGAAAGGTCAGTACTCAACACCTTGCTGCAGGAAAAAGGAGATTGTGATGAAATATTGATTGTAAAGAATAATTTTATAACCGACACCTCGTTCAGCAATGTTGTTTTCAGGAAAGACGACGAGTTCTTTACACCCGATACCTATCTGTTAAACGGCACAAAACGTCAACAACTGCTTCGGGAGAAGAAAATATGCGAAACACGCATAACCGCAGATGATTTGATCCATTTCGACACAATACATCTTATTAATGCCATGTTAGACCTGGAAGAAGACTTGGGTGTAAGTGTAGTTAAGATTATTTAGCTGTTATCTGTCAATTCATTGTAGAATCTTTCCGGAAGGAAAATGTTCTCCTGATCTATTGCGTCCTTAAACAGAGGAGCAATCTCACTTACTGTAAATCCGGCAATGCCACATCCTATTTCGGTAACGAGAAATTTTAGTTCGGGGTGTTTCTTCGCAAAATTGATAAATTCATCGGTATAAGGCTTTATTGTCTCAACCCCACCCTGCATAGTTGGGATTGCATATGTCTGCCCATACAAACCAACCCCTTTACCCCAAACCGCACCCCAGTCCATCGCTAATTTTGCCGCGCCGCCGCCATGCTTTCCTTCAAGGTTACTGCCAAAAACAAATATCTCGTTCTCCTCTAAATGCTTAATCCATTTCGGAGAAATTCTTTTTTCGTTCATTTTTTCTTCGCAATATTATTTAACCTCTCTAGTCTCTATCAATTCTTAATCGCTCTAAATTATTAAAATTTTATTCCTATTTCAAGTTTTACCCCGATATCATTATTGTAAACTTTGGAATTAAGTAATTTTTCATAGACACCTAAACCTAATGTTATTCCTATTTTAGATTTAGGAATAAAGTATATGCCTTGACTGGGAGCTAATCCAAAAAATATATTATAACTCTCAACTCCACTAAATGTTGTCAACTTTTCTTCGCCGATTATTATGTTTGCGCCAATATTAATAAACAGGTTATCTTTTAGAATCAGATTATCCTTGAGTCTGTAGAATGGATTAATACCGATTGAATAATAACTCATACTGGCAGACCGATAATTAAATTGTGCAAAATAGTCAGGATGTATTGTAAATCTCTCTATAGCAAAAGTTACCGGAAATGACCATCTTAATATATCTCTTAGAAAAAATCTGTAATACTGTAATGACCAGCTATCTGCATTCATTCCGTAATTTTGGGAATAGGTAATTAAATTTATCCATTTGTCGGTATATTCCAAATGCTTGTCAGCTTCTTCATTAATGTTCGTATCTGTTATATCTGAATTGTCAGGCATCTGATAAATAGCATCAGATTCCTCAGTAACATTATCAATCATACTAATCGTATAATTTCTTATATCATTCTTGTTAACGTAACTCGATATTTTTATTTCTCCAATATAAACGTCGTAATGAATAATATCAGTATCAACTTTTGTTATTTTACAGTCAATTTGTTCTCCATTTCTGAGAATTATCAAATCCTGTGAAAAGCCTGTTAAAGTAAATAATGACAAAAGGGTTAGAACTAAAAATCGCATATATTCTTGTTTATTCGTTTAATGTTTCGTTGTCTAAATTGTCTGGTTACAATCACTTTTACCGGCTTTGAGATAAAGCGGCAGACAAGTCTTTGCCGCCGGGTTCCTGGAATATTCCGATGTCGAAGAATGATGCTGTGGAATACAAGTGGTCAAAAATATCG
>MWDD01000176.1 GCA_002070375.1 bacterium ADurb.Bin157
GACAAGAGTCTCTAAACAACATACGAACAATTCAAGGGCGTTGGTTAGACATTGATTTTGAAGATAAGTTCGACACGGTTTTATCTCTAAGCAGCCTGGGAGTAATAAGCTGCGACAACAACGAGAAGAGCAGATTATTAGATACCCTGCTTAAATTAAAAGGTTGTGCAAAAAAAAGGCTCATAATTCTGATACCGCATGCTGATTCAGTATTAGACGAAAACATGCGTGACATATTACAACTGGGAAATTTAACCTTAGAACGGCGTCGCATAGCGGTTTTATATCACGCAATGGTAGAATGCGGCATGTTGCCGTCTTTAGAAATCATTGAAAGACCATTCAGATGGATTTTTACAGATATAAATGAGGCCGCAAAGACACTTTTGCAAAAATCCGGAATAAAATCTTGCACTCCACAAAATTTTGAAAATTTTGAGAATTATTTATCAAAATTACTTAAACCCGATGAAAACGGAAATTTTGTATTTATAAAAAACACCAAGCAAGCGTTGTACACAAACTATTTTAAAAACGGTTAAAAAGTTTTATATTTGCGTTGCGTGAGCATGTGTGATATACTTGTCGAGTATGCTCAGCTAGGTTTCTCCCACAGAGGAAATGCTTGGTTTTGCAACTTATTTCAAAGGAGTATTTAAATGTCAATCTCTAAAGATGCTAAACAAAAAGTAATCGACAACAACAAACTGTCAGAAAAAGATACCGGTTCACCTGAAGTTCAGGTAGCTATTCTAACCGAACGTATCAACAATTTGTCTGAACATTTCGCAAAGAATCCCAAAGATCACCATTCAAGACGTGGTCTTTTAAAAATGATTGGTGCTCGTAAGCGCCACCTTTCTTATCTCAAAGGCAAAAGCAACGAACGTTATTTAGCCTTAATTCAAAAGCTCGGTCTGCGCCGCTAATAAGGGGAAGTAATGCAAAAATTTGAAATTGTAGCTTGTGATCTCGAATCACAGAACTCTCAAAGTGTAACCTTTGAAACCGGTATGTTAGCCGAACAGGCATCCGGTGCAGCAGTTGTTCGTTCGGGTGATTCTGTTGTGTTTGCGGCAGTTGTCGGGAGTAAAGAACCCAGAGAAGGCAATGATTTTCTTCCTTTAACGGTTGATTATTTTGAAAAGACCTATGCTGCCGGCAAAATTCCCGGTGGGTTCTTTAAACGTGAAGGACGCCCCACAACCAAAGAGATCTTAACCTCTCGTCTTATCGACCGTCCTTTGCGTCCGATGTTTCCTGATTATTATTACAATGATATTCAGGTTGCGGTTTATGTTTTGTCTTATGACAAAATTAACCCGGTTGATATTCTTGCTATTAATGCTGCAAGTGCAGCACTTATGGTATCTGAAATACCTTTAGTGGATGCAATTTCAGCGGTAAGAGTCGGGAAAATAGACGGTAAGCTCGTTTTGAATCCCTCTCACGACTCACTTTTAAATAGCACTATCGACATGACCGTAGCAGGCACAGCCTCAGCTATTACAATGGTTGAATCAGGTTCCTGCGAAGTTTCAGAAGATGAATTACTTGAAGCTCTCGCTTTTGCTCACGAAAACATCAAAAAACTTGCCGCCGCTCAAAAAGAACTTGCCGAGCGAATTGGCAAGCCTAAAGCCACTGTAACGCCTATAGCTCCCGAAGAAGAAGTAGAAAAAACAGTAAATTCTTTGATCAACGATATCAAAGATACTCTCTCTACCCCTGAAAAAACGGAGCGTGTTGCCAAATTCAAGTTATTGGACGGCAAACTTCAAGAAGCTCTTGTAGCTGCTTTGGGTGAAGAAGGTGCGGCAACAAAGAAAGCTGCGGCAAAACGCATAATGGAGTCAACGATTCAGACTGAAATGCGCCGAATGATCTTAGAAGAAGGGCGCCGCATCGACGGTCGTTCTTTAACCGACATTCGTCCCATAAGCTCTGCTGTGGGCTTTTTACCCAGAACTCACGGTTCTGCACTTTTCAATCGCGGTCAAACTCAGTCATTGGGTATTGTAACTCTTGGTGCAAGCACCGATTCTCAAGTAATTGACGGTCTTGACGATGAATACAAAAAGAAATTCATACTTCATTACAATTTCCCCTCTTTCTCAACCGGCGAATGCAAACCAATGCGTGGCCCGGGCAGAAGAGAAATCGGCCATGGCGCTCTTGCCGAAAGAGCCCTGAAACAAGTTTGCCCCGAACCGAATGATTTCCCCTACACTATAAGAGTGGTCAGTGAAATTATGTCAAGCAACGGCAGCTCTTCGATGGCTTCTGTATGTTCAGGCTGTTTGGCCATGATGGACGCAGGTGTTCCCATAAAAGCTCCGGTTGCCGGTATCGCTATGGGTCTTATCAAAGAAAACGACAACTTCAAAGTTTTGAGTGACATTCTCGGTGACGAAGACCACTTTGGCGACATGGACTTTAAAGTAGCGGGTACTGCTAATGGCGTAAACGCACTTCAAATGGACATCAAGATCATCGGCGTTACTCTTGAAATCATGAAAACCGCTTTGGCGCAAGCTAAAGAAGGCAGATTGCATATTCTGAGCAAAATGGCAGAAACAATTCAAACTCCGCGCGAAGGACTTTCTGTTTACGCTCCAAGAATTGTGACGATCGAAATTGACCCCGATAAAATCAGAAATGTTATTGGACCGGGCGGCAAAATGATCCGCAAGATCACCGAAGAAACCGGAGTTGAAATCGAAGCTAACGACGACGGCAGAATCTTGGTTGTGAGCCCCGATGCCGAAGCCAATGAAAAAGCGGTAAGAATGATTCGCGAAGTAACTGACGAAGCTGAAATAGGCAGAATCTACATAGGCAAAGTGAAAAGAATCATGAATTTCGGCGCTTTTGTAGAAATTCTACCCGGCATCGAAGGTATGGTTCATATCAGCCAACTTGAAAATCGACGGGTAAACAAAGTCGAAGATGTAGTTAACATCGGCGATGAAGTTAAGGTTAAAGTAATCGAAATAGATTCACAAGGCCGCGTCAACCTTTCTCGCAAAGCTGCACTTGAAGGCTCTGTAGAAGAAGAATAAAAAAGATTAACAGAATAAAAAAAATCACCCTTAACCGGGTGATTTTTTTATCGTTATTTTTTATCAATTAAAAAGAATTAACATTTGTTCGGGCGTTATGTTTTCGGGCCTGGCTTTGAAGTCAATATTTAATGTTGTGAAAAGTTGTTCCCAGTT
>MWDD01000177.1 GCA_002070375.1 bacterium ADurb.Bin157
TGGCGAAACTGGCAGACGCGCTAGACTTAGGATCTAGTGGGTAAAACCGTGCGGGTTCAAGTCCCGCTCTTCGCATTTTTAACATTATTTACGGCATTTCAAAACTATTTGTTTCTTTTTTCACAATGTGCTAAAATCGTTTTTAGATTCTAATCTTTCTGAAAAAGGAAAGCATAATGAGTGTGTGCAATCAAAACCGTCTTGATGAATTTATCGGTCTGTCAAAAGGCATTTTAGCAGACGGAGTCCTTGTTGACTCCGAAATCAAGTGCCTAATGGACTGGATTAACTTAAACCCCGAATATAAAAACATATTTCCCGTAAGTATATTATCAGACGAACTCAAAAAGATTGACAGGCGCAATATTACCGAAAAAGACAAAAACCTTGTCTTTGAAATACTCCAAGAAATAACTTATATCGGCGAATCTATGAGAAATGAACCCGCTCCCCTTCCCTTAGACGAGACTCAACCCGACGTTAAAATAGAAAACCATTCTTTTTTGTTAACAGGAATATTCAGATATGGGCCGCGCGTCACCATAGAAAAAATCATAACAAGCAAATCAGGAAACATGTGCAACAAAGTAACTCAAAATCTCGACTACCTTGTTGTGGGTGAAATGATAAGCAGAGACTGGGTTCGCTCAAGTTATGGCAAAACAATCGAAGCTGCCGCAGAACAAAGAAACAGAACCGGCACCCCCAAAATAATATCAGAAGAAACCCTTATAAAATCCCTATAATTTCACCATTTTTTCACGGAGTGCGAAATGATTTCGGTTGCCATGGCAGTATATAACGGAGAAAAATACATCTCCGAACAACTTCAAAGCATTTTAAATCAAACAGTTTTACCCGACGAATTAGTTATATGCAACGACTCATCAACAGACAGCAGCTTGTCTTTATTAGAAATGTTTAAAAATAAAGCCTCATTTAAAGTAAAAATAATTAACCACGAACTGAACAAAGGTTATGCTGCAGCATTTAATACAGCCCTATGCGCAGTTTCCGGCGACTTAGTTTTTATATGCGACCAAGACGACTACTGGTTTTCTGACAAAATAGAATCGGTCGTAAATGCATTCAAAGAAAACCCTCATTTTCAATTTATTTCTCATAACGCCACCTGCACAGACAGCAATTTAAAGTCTTTGGAAAAAACATTATTTGATTATGATGTTATAAGAAAATTAGAATACGGCTCAGCAATTCATGGCTGTGTAACCTGCATAAAAAAAGAGTTTCTCGACTATGCTTTGCCCATACCATATTCGTATACCTTTGACAGATGGTTCGCACTACTCGCACAGTTTCTGAACCTTAAACTACTCATTGACAAACCCTTGCAATATTACAGACGTCATGAAAAGGCAGTAACATTCGACACCATAGGCAAAAAACAAACTTTTTTTAATAAAATTGCCCGAAAAATCATAAAAAACTATAAAAGCATTAATAAAGCAAGATCAATGCAAAATTTCGATTTTCAACGCAGCAAGGCAACCTACTTAGTCGATTTCATCGAAAAAATTCGCTCTGCACCGGTTTTACCCAGTTGGTGCGATGAACACCTTCTTAACATTATGGCCGAAAATGCATACCAAAAAAGCATTGCTTTTCAAAACAGAGCTGAAGCAATTAAACACACAGGTATAGACCGACTCAAAGCAGTTTTATCAGCCTACAAAAAAGGCCATTACAAGCCATTCAAAGGCATCCAAACAGCCCTAGACGATTTATTCAGAAACACAAAAGGCAGCTAAAAAATGAATTTTAAATATGATGTTTCGGTTATACTCGTTAATTTTAATTCATCTCATCACACTTTGAATTGCATTAAATCCCTTGAAGACAATACTGATGAAAAAGTTAATTACGAAATAATCGTTGTTGACAACGGCTCAAAAAATGGTGACTATGATTTTTTGGCACAAAACATTACACAAACAAACAAGATAACCCTAATAAGAAATCGTTTGAATACCGGATTTGCACAAGGAAACATGACAGGCATAAACAAGGCCTGCGGAAAATATCTGTATATATTGAACAATGACTGCATAATTCTAAACGATGTATTATCAAAACTGATGAACTTCATGGAAACACACAGCGAAGCCGCTTGTTGTGTTCCTAAAATGTATAACAAAAGCGGAAGCCCCACCCCTGCTTTTCAAAATTTTCCAAGTATTGCCGGCAAGTGGCTTGGCAACAAATTTTTAAGCAAAATAAATAAAACAAAGTATCCTGATAAAAACGCAGAGTACTCAAATCCAATAAGAATTCCTGTTGCTTCAGGAGCTTCAATGTTTGTAGACACAACGCATTTCTACAGCATTGGGGGCTTTGATACTAACTTTTTCTTATACCTCGAAGAGGAAGATCTTTGCTTACGTTTTAAAAAAGCGAGCCTATCTGTTTATCATGTTCCTTCTGCCGAAATAAAGCATTTAGGCGGTGAAAGCACTCAAAAAAGTCCTGAAATAGCCCGGGAATATTATATATCGCTCTGGTATTATTTAAATAAGCATTGCACATTTATTGAAAGGTTCTTCATAAAGTTGCGATACATAATCAGAGAGCTTTTCGGAAGTATTAAAAACACTCAAAAGATTAAATTAGCTATATTTTTATTATTAGGCGCGCCCATGAAACATTCTTTAAGGCACCGGCAGAAACTTTCGTAGTTCGGGGTGGGTTTGGATTAGTTCTTTTATCGTTTTTTGGTCGGCGAGTTCGAAATCTTCGAAACTAAAACCGGGAATTACAGCACAACTTACCAGCGATGGCGATTCATTGGCTATTGCAGCAAACCAAGTTCCTGCTTCGAGAGTTATCTGAGGACGTTCTCCTGCGATCAAATTCATTCCCAGTCTTTCGGCTTTCAAACTGCCGTCTGCAGTGATTTTATAGATTTTCAGAGGGCCGCCGGCATGAAAAAACCAGGTTTCATCAGACTTTAAACGATGCAGCATCGAAACCCCGCCCTTTGGCAGCGCATAATAAATGGTTGTAAAATAGGGTCGCACCCCCTTATGAAGCGGCAAGTCATCTTCTTTAAAAGTTTTATCACATGTGTATATGCGGCGATAAAAACCGCCCTCAACATGTTTTTCGAGTTTAAGTTCATTTATCCAGAGTTGCAATTCATTCATACTCAGATTATACACTAATCTTTGAGATATGGCGAAATTGTGATATATTT
>MWDD01000178.1 GCA_002070375.1 bacterium ADurb.Bin157
ACAAGTAAAAGTTGCCAAAAATAGACTCTTAGTGTATTTTTATGCATATATTTTAACTCACAAAGGATTGATTTCATGAAACCGCTGCAGAGTAAGTTTGAAGTCTCGGTAACCTCAGAAATAGGCGAATTACAAGGAGTTATACTACACGCCCCGGGCCCTGAAATAGAGAACATGACTCCGGCAAATGCCGAACGTGCGCTTTACAGTGACGTTTTAAATTTATCTGTGGCAACTCAAGAATACAACCAACTCAGACAGGTTCTTGAAAAAACAACCAACGCTTTTCAGGTTAAAGATTTGCTCGAAGAAGTTTTAAACAATTCCAAGGTCAAATCTAACCTAATAGAAAAAATATGCCTTAATGAAGGGGCTCCGGATCTAGAAGACGATTTACTCGAGATGCCCAACAAAATCCTCAGCACTTGTCTTCTTGAAGGCATGCTTATGAAAAAAGACAACTTGTCTAAATTTCTGAGCAATGAGAGATACGCGTTGAAACCTCTTCACAATTTTTTCTTCACAAGAGACCTTTCTGTGGTAATAAATGATTGGGTGCTAATTTCGAGAATGGCAAGTAAAGTCAGAAGCCGCGAAGCTATGATAATGGAAGCTATTTTTGATTACCATCCGATGTTTTCAGTCAAGACCTTTGATATGGATGAAATTGAAGCAGCTCACATAGAAGGCGGAGATGTCCTTGTAGCACGAGAAGACATACTCTTAATCGGTTGCGGAGTCAGAACTAACCCGATTGCCATCGATAATCTTCTTGAGCACTTCAAGTCGCTAAAAAAGCCTCAGCATATAATAGTTCAGCAGCTCCCCTCAGAGCCTGAGTCTTTTATTCACCTGGACATGGTATTCACAATATTAGACCAAGACATCTGCATGGTTTATGACCCGGTTATTTTACAGCCTAACCGTTACAAAACCGTTTTAATAAGCATTGATAACGGAAATGTAATAATAGACGAAGAAACTAATATATTAACCGCGTTAGCCAAACTTGGCATGACAATGCGTCCTATTATATGCGGCGGCGCAACTGACCAATGGATTCAAGAACGCGAACAATGGCACAGCGGTGCAAACTTTTTTGCTCTCGCACCGGGTAAAATCATCGGTTACAGACGCAATATAAGCACAATCGAAGCTCTTGACCAAGCCGGGTTTTCTATAGTCGACGCGTATGATGTGATTGACAACAAGGTCGATTTAAAGCGCTACGGTAAATGCGTAATAACAATTGATGGCTCTGAACTCGCCCGCGGCGGCGGCGGTTGCAGATGTATGACAATGCCGATCAGCAGAAAATCTCCTGATGCCTCATAAATTTGTAAACAAACTTTACAGCAAAGTATATTACTCTGACACCGACGCTTACGGAGTAGTTTGGCACGGTTCATACCTAAGATGGTTTGAAATGGGAAGAGTTGAATATCTGCAAGAATTAGGCACCAATCTTAAAGATCTTGCCGAACAAAACGATATCATAATGCCCGTTGTTGAAATCAATCTGAGATATAAATCTTCTGCGGTAATAAACGATTCTATAACAATAGAAACTGAAATACTCAAAGTAGAGCGTGCAAGTATCACGTTTTCGCAGAAAATTAAAAACGCATTAACCGATAAAATTAACGTCTTAGCAACAGTCACCGCAGTTACTACCAATAGTAAGGGAAAATTGTATCGCAAGTTACCCTGCCCTATTTGTGATATTTTCTCTTCGACGAATGCTTCTCTGCAAATAACCTAATTGTTTTTTTTTGCATTTTTATGTAGTATAATTCAATAATATGGTATCAGAGAGCAAAAACGTCGGTGTGAGCTCATTTTTTGAAAGACTAATACTGCTTTTTATGGTATTAGCCACTTTTTTGACACTTATTTTTGCTTTCGAACACTTCTTTTTCGCTCACCAAACCGCGTGGCAAAATTCTACAAATACTGAGAGACTTCAATTCACAGAAAATTTAGCTGCCTCAACTTACCCCATTATTTTTTTACGCAGCGCTATATTGCCAATACACAAAATCATCGATGAAAATCCCGCCCTGAACATAGAAATGGTCAGGCAAGCACACGAAAAATACAACGGGCTGCAACTGGCGATTTATAAGTTTGATAACGAAGGAAAACTTATCTCAACAGCCCCCAAAAGAGCGCCAAACTTGTGGATAATGCGCAATATTTTTCCAATGCTAGCCGAAACAGATTATAATAAACTGGCCGTTGCCTCAAAAGAACTGGATAAAAAAATAGAACATGCCTTTGGTTTCGGTAAAAATTTAAATTCAATAAGAGAATACCCCGAAACCCTTATAGAAACTGTCACAAACAAGAGAGACTGCCTTTTATCCTGGAGCAAAAGAAAAAACGGCGGCTTAATTATTACCTGCGATTTACAACTTGACCAAAATGAGATTTTCAAATACAAAGTAAAAAACCATCCCACACACAAAAACCTTCTTAAAACAGGCGTAATCAACGATACGAGTATTAAAAAGTCGTTCTCAAATAAAGCATTTGAAAAAGCAAAAAAATCAAATCAAAACAAAATTTCATACGGCGGGTTAGAGTGGTTTTTTGTAACAACAAACGCTGCCAAAACAATTTATTGCGCTTTTGAAACCATAAATTACCCAATGCTAAACCTTTGGCATATGTCAAGACTGCTAACCGGAATTCTATTATTTTCGGGAACTTTCTTGCTTATTTTCGCCGCAAAAGACAGCTCGTTAAGTCTGAAAAAGCTTATCATCAGCATTTTCCTCGTTTCTTCGTTGGTTCCGCTTTTCGGAATCGGATTTACCGCAATAACAAACATAGATGTCTTTAAACAAAACCATAAAAACAAGCTAAGAGCAGATGCAGAAGAAACCCTAAGAAACATAATACTCAATTTCAATTCATATCTTGCGGAGCATTCAACAGTTCTTACAAATATCACACAAAATCCGGGCAACGGAAATGAAGACACTAATACTCTTAAATTGATAAAAGAAGTCACAAAAATCTTCCCTAGGGCGAATATCAACTTAAGAAACAGCGCATCGGCATTATTTTATACAAACACCTCAAGCTACGCAGACGGAAGAGAAACAGTGTATAAATCATTATCAAGAAGGATTATTGAAAGATATGCACCGCACCGA
>MWDD01000179.1 GCA_002070375.1 bacterium ADurb.Bin157
GTATGCGGTAAAATTACCGCACCCGCGAAACTGCTTCAGGAATTGCTTTCAAACCTGCCGGGGGACTCTCTTTTCCCGGTAGAGGTTTCGGCAGACCCGCAGAAAGATGAGATTGATTTTTCGATGGGTAAAAGTAAATTTTCGATTCGCGGGCTTAATGCTGAGGATTTCCCGCCGGTGCCCGTGCTTTCTGAAAATATGACAAAAATTAAATCGGCTGAGTTTGCAAAAGCGCTTAAACGCGCCTCGACCGCCGCTTCTTTTGAAGATGCAAACCCGGTGCAGCGTGCCGTGTTGATTGATTTTACCGATATGCCCGTTGCCGTTGCTACCGACAGCAAGCGCCTTGCTATTGCCGAAATGACTTTAACCGTGCCCGAAGAAATCAAAAAACAATTTATTGTACCGATTAAAGCGGCTAACGATGTTTCAGCCATGATTACCGGCTCTGACGCCTTTGAATTTGGCACGTTTAAAGAGCAGCTTGTTTTCAAAAAAGACAATATAACGCTTGTTTCAAGGGCTATTGACGGGCGTTTCCCGGATTACAAGCGGGTTCTGCCGAAGGATTCACCGAATACCGTAAAGTTTATGCGCAAAGAGCTTTCACAGGCCATTAAATCGGTTACGCCGATTGCCCGCGATAAATCAAACCTTGTGCATTTCGATTTTTCGCATGATAGTGTGAAAATTTGGGCAAATAACGACCTACAGAACAAAGCCGAAACTGAAATTGATTGCAAATTCGACGGCGTGCCGCTGAATATTGCTTTCAACGCTGGTTTTATTTCAAAGTTTCTTGATGTAGTTGGAACCGATGAAATTTTACTGAAAATGTCAAGCCCAAGTTATCCCGGTGTTTTTGAAAGCGTTGGCGATGACGAAAAGGCTATTTATATCCTAATGCCGATGACGTATTGATTTAACCGCCCTGAGCATGGCAAAAAACTGCTTGCTTTTTTCTTTTTATGGTGTTATGATAACAAAAATTTACAAAAGAGGTTATAAATGTCAATTCAACAAAAATTATTGCAGTTAAAAGAAGATGGTCAGGATTATGAATTTTACCCCACAACCAATGAAATTCTTGCAGCCCTTGAAAAAGACCTGCTGAAAGTTGGCCTTGCTGACGGTGCCGGACGCTATTGGCGCAACGACACCGAGGGGTTTTCAGTAAACACAAACTATGAAAAAAATCAGCCGATTCATACACTGAACGTGCAGAGCTTCTTAGAAATTGGTGCAGGTGACGGTCGTGTTATTGACTACCTTTTCGGCCACGGCAGCCAGAAAATTAACATCAAAAACAAGCTAGGTATTGAGCTTGCGCGGGCACAAGCAGACGATTTAATCAGGCGCGGTATAGGTATTATCGGGCGTGATTACTTTGAAACCGTGCTAATCGACAAGCAATACACGGTTGTTTTTTCAAACCCGCCGTATTCTATTTTTACCGAATGGTGTATCAAGTTGCTCAAAGAGGTAAACGCAGCTGTTATCTACCTTGTTTTGCCTGAAAGATGGAAAGATGACAGCGCCCTGAAGCAGCTCGCAGAAAGCAAGGGCGATGTTGAAATTATCGGCAGCTTTGACTTTTTGCACGCCGACCGACCGGCCCGCGCAAAGGTTGATTTAATCAGAATCCACCGTAAAAACAGAGAGAAAAAAGATAGCTTTGAAACTTGGATTGAAGAAAATATAGGCAAGTTTGAGGTTGCCGAAGAAGTGCCGGAAATGGCAGAAGAAGCCGAAGAAAAGCGTGACAACGTAGAAGAACGCAGCACAGATAAAATCAGGGTGCTTGTAGAAAACTACCGCGCTGATATGCAGCACATGATGACCACTTTTCAGGAGCTTGGCAAGATTGATTTTAAACTCTTGGCACAGTTGAAGCTTGATAAGAAGGGCATTATCGAAGTTGTTAGAAGCGATATTAAAAGCCTTAAAAATCGCTATTGGCAGGCCGCTTTTGATTTGCTGAAGCCGATTAACAGTCGCCTGACTTACAAAACCCGTGAGAAAATGCTGACAGACATTAAATGGTTTGCAGACCTTGACTTTTCAGAAGCAAACCTGTATTCGATTATGGTTTGGGTAATTGAAAACGGCAATAAGCACATCAAAGACCAGCTTTTGCAGGTTTACGAAGATTTAACCAACTTTGAGGGCGTTAGAGCCTATAAAAGCAACGATAAATGGCTCAACGACCATTGGCGCTATGGCAAAACAGGGCTACCCTCCAAATATTCGCTTGACTACCGGCTTGTAGTCAGCATTGGCTACCGTTTCAGCAAATATGAATGGGATAAAATGAACAATGCCATTGCGGATTTGGCCGTCGTTGCCGATACTCTTGGCTTTAAAAATAAAGGCGTAAATGATTTTGAAAAAGACGGCAAGGCAAAATACTGTTATGCAGACGACGATACAGTGCTTTTTGAATACAAATGCTATCAAAACAACAACGTGCATTTTAAGCTGAAAAAAGAGTTGCAGCAGGCTTTGAATATTGAAGCAGGCAAGCTGCATGGTTGGCTTAAAAACCCGGCTGATATTGTGAGTGAGTTTGAAGTAACGCAAGAGCAGGCCGAAAGATGGTTTGCAGGCGGTAGCTTGCAATTACTTGGCAAGAATAGCCCGCTTTTAATCGGATTTGGAGAAAACAAGTGAATTTTAACCGCCGACAAATAAATCTTTGGGGCATTCCGCAAGTAGAAGAAACGATAGTGCCTGCAATGCCATATATGGGAAGCAAAAGAAAGCTTGCCAACAAGATTTTAAACGCTATCTATAGAACTATTGGCGATTTTGACGCCCTTTATGATTTGTTTGGCGGTGGAGGAGCGATGAGCGTTGCTGCTATATTAGCAGGGCATAAGACAGTTTACAATGAGCTTAATGCCGCGATTGCAAATTTATTTAGACATGTTTTGAGTGGCGGCGAATTGCCTAAAAAATGGATTAGCAGGGAAGAATTTCACGCAAGAAGAACTGGGAAAGATTGGCAAGCAGGATTTATTCAAAGCTGCTGGTCTTTTGGGAATAATCAAAAAAGCTATCTTTTTGGTTGCGAGGTAGAGCCGTTGAAAAAACTGGGTCACGAAATAGTTGTTGAT
>MWDD01000180.1 GCA_002070375.1 bacterium ADurb.Bin157
GAGCCGTAATATAAAACCACGTTTTTGCAGCCTTGAATTTTACTGTCAAGTATTACCGTTTGCCACCCTAAACCGTTTCTCGCCCAAGCATCAGTAAGGGATTTAACCGCATCCTCCTTAACGCATACAATGTCGTGATTGCCGCCAATGTCAATAATAAGCTCCTTGTATATTTCCGATGTTCTTTTGTTGAGTTTTTCGGCTAATACACCGCAGAGAGTCCAAAAATAGGCGTTTGCATCAAGGCTTCTTTTAGGCTTGTAAGGTTTAATTGTGACCTCGATATTCCTTTCAGAAAGCTCATTGTATTGCGAGCGAAAATCACCATCAATCTGTAGCGTGAGAATTTGTTTGCCGTCAAGGGATATATTTAGGGACTGTATTTTTCCTTTCATTTTTCGTCACCTCGTAACACTCTTTACACATACCTTTGCAGAGTTTAGCAACTTCTCCAGCAGAATATAGCTTGTTGTCTTTGCCGGTCAACATCATAATAGGCTTGCCACACTTGGTGCAAATAATGTCATTAACAGCCTCTTTCTTTTTGTTGTTGCTTATTTTGTTCATTTCAAAAACAACATTGCCCGTTTTTTCGTTTTTGATGGTTAATTCGGTTATTTTTGAGTCTTTATAAGATATGTTGGATACAACAAATTTGTCGTGACATTTGCTGTTTTCGATTTTACAATCTGTTACCCAGATAAACGGGGCGGTGTAAAGTTCTCTGCCGATACCCCAGTTTACGCAGGCACGCTTGAAAGAGTCCGAGGCTTCGCCTTTTTCTTTTTCTGTGTTGCTTTCGCTTCCGCAGTCTGATTTATAAACCCAATTAACGCTTTCGGGGACATTATAATTAGTGTTAATCCCCACTCGGCAGAATAAATTACCCTTGCATTCGTAATGCTCCCTCTGCCAATTCTCGGGTCCGACAACCTCATCAAGTAAATCCATGTCACACCGAGCAGTTTTATAAAGCAGAAGCGATAACCCGTTACCGTTTTTGCCGATTTGACCGATACGACATTCGATTTCATCAGCTCTTAATTCTCTAAATTTCATAAAATCACCTCACAACTAAATTTTGTTTTTCAATTAAGACCGCACCCGTAAGTTCCGTACCGTTTTTAAGAGCCGTTTTAACATCTGATTTGTTCAGCTTCGGTGGCTGTGGCTTTGCAAATTCGGGATATTTTGTTAAAAACTCCGATTCATTGGCAACCTCGCAGACGGTAGATTTACGAAAAGAGCAACTAACTTTTGCCGTTTCGAATCTTTCGCCATTTAAGAAATTACTCAGATATTTCGACAGCCGTTCAGCTTGTGCCGTTTTTGTGTTTTTTCTTTCGGTAAGATTTTTAATTTCCTCGTCTATCGCTCCTGCTTCCGCTTTCAAATTTTTAACGAATAAAGCAATGTTTTCTTTTTTTTCTTCGAGCGCAATATTTAGTTCGGAAAACTTTTCAAAGTCCATAACCTCGCCCGTTTCGGTGTCAACAAGATTGCAAATTTCTGAGTTGATTTCGTACAAATTCATTATTTTACCCCCATAATATTTAATAAATAATCAAGCTCTTTTTTATATCCGATGGCTTTGCAGATTTCTTCTTGCTCTTTGGTTATTTGGATTTCTTCTCCGTTTTTTGCTATTAAATCGTCAAGCTCTGTCTTGCTTAGAATTCTGTTCATCGTGCCATCTCCTTACTCAAATTTTATGTATTCGGGATATTGTTCTTCGAGTTCCGTATAAATGTTGATATAGACATTTAATAGCCTGTTTATATCTGCCCTTGCCTCATCATCATAGGGCGTGATTTCAATGTACATAGAGTCGGTAGATTCGCGAATACCGCGGCAGGAATCAGAAATTTTGAGCAGTTCATCTTTGAGCGTTTTTTTGAGTACTGCATTAAAATCGTGTAATTCTTCGCTGTCGCCGTCAATGTCAATACATATTTGGTCGTGATATTCATAAAAGTTAGCGGTTATCATTGTCTATCCTCCTCATATAATATGTCCCGTCCCGTAAATACAACGGGCTTGTCCTGTGCCTTGTTTACCCTATTGGGCATATTGCCCTCCCAGCGCGAAAGTCGCTTACAGGGGCGTATAGGGGCTGTGCCGTGTCTGTAAATCGCGTAGGTGAGCGCGAGAATGACGAGGATCTCAAGTGAAGACTGTATAATATGTATAGTTGTCATTTCGGAACCTCCACAAATTTGCCGCTTACCAGCGTATACAGCGTGTCCGGCTTTATTGTTTTGCCGTCTACTTTGTGCATTTTGCAAAAGAGCAAATTGCCGTTACTGTCATACTCCGTGAGGACGAGATAATTACCAAGTGTCCCTTTGGCTTTGGATTTATAGCCATTTGCCACGGCGATAGAATTTTTCCCGTTTGCAATGCCTGTAGAGTAGTCGCCCGAAGCTGCACCTGTAGAGTAGTTGCCCGAAGCTGCACCTGTAGACCAGTTGCCCGAAGCTGCACCTGTAGACTTGTAACCCGAAGCTGCACCTTTAGAGTAGTAACCCGAAGCTGCACCTGTAGAGTAGTAACCCGAAGCGGCGCCGGTAGAGTAGTTGCCCGAAGACGTTTCTTTGATATCTTTTGTGTGCTTGAAAATAGCCTCGACACCAACCTTTATCATTGTGGCAAGGTTGACTTCCGCGCCGACCTTAAGCTTTTCACAAGCGAATTTACTATCCTCATTTTCTTTGCGATTAATGTCGCCTGAACAATCAACGACATGAAATTTGTTAGTACCATCTGGGCGATAATATTTAAATACATCAAGCGGATTGTCGCAGGCGTGAAATCCGTTTTCGCATATAGAAATATCACCGCTTGCCGTATACTCTTCGCCCTCTTTATATTGATAACCTCTGCATTGCATATTTTTGTCAAAACCCTTATAAGCAATCATTTTTACGCACTCCTTCCGTTTTCCTCATACCAAATTTTATAGAGTTCACTTTTTCCCCTCCTCGTTTAATCTATTAATCAACTGTTCGGGGTTGAGCCTTGTCAACGCCGCAAATGTTTTCGAGCGAAAAAAAGTTTCAATGTTTTTGATTTCCTTTTTAGCCTCTTTGTTGCAGGGGTT
>MWDD01000181.1 GCA_002070375.1 bacterium ADurb.Bin157
TTACCAATTACAGAGAATCAATAAATCATCGAATTGGTAAATTATCATTGTACATTATCCATTATCAATTGACTTATGGTGCATAGCCCCGTAATCTTTGTAGCAAAAAACATTTACCTGTCCAAATAACAAAGCTGCATCGCAGCGAAATATTGTTCTACACAAACATCATTCCGTTCACATCCTTTCACATTTGCAATTGTGATGTTTTGTTAATAAAATCGGACAAATTCTTTTCATAAGCTTTCAGTATGACATTAATATAAGTTCCTCTCACTTAATACTGTGCGTTTCTGAAAAATTAAGCCTGTCTCTTGTTTCAGCTTTTATTCACTGATCTCCCCCTGTTCTTCTGACGACTGCGCCAGAGCCTTTTCAAACATTTCGCGTTTGTTTTCGTTAATCGCTGTTTCACTTTTTGCTTCTGATAATTTTTCGCGCAAACTGCTCACAGCGCGCTCACTCGCAGAAATTGACTTGTCTTTTTCTTCAAGCTGCGCGATAAAATTCTGCAGATTTTCGATTTGCTTTTCTGTCTTGCTTCGCTCTTTCGGCAAGCCTTTCGAGAACGGGTGCTCAAGCGCCCCGCAGAGTGGGCAGGGTTCCCCGCTTTCCAATTCTTTGCGCTCCTGCTCGTAATCCTCGCGCTTGCTTATTCGCGACAAATCAACCAGCAAAGACTCTTTCTCGGCCCTGTAATCGCCGACTGTTTTGCCGTTTAATAATTTATCAAACTCTAATTTTTCGGTATTAAACGCCTTTTCAGCCTCTTTGAACTTCGATTCTTGCTCTTTAAAGCTCTTTTCGTCGCGCGCAATTATATCGCGTAATTTGCCGATTTCTGTTTCAAGCTCCTTGGCGGCGCTCCTTTTCATTTGCGCCTCAGATGCCCTTTCACGATACTTTTTATGCTGTTCCTCAAGCCCCGTCAACCCGCTCAAGAGCTCCTCATCGCCATTGTGGCTGTCTAAATACGCGCAAATTTCCTTCTCTGCCTCCTTCGCAGCCTCAAGTTCGACCACCATCGCCTCAAGCTTTTTGTTGTAATTATCTAAAGTTTTTGCGAACTCGCCGCGTTCTGCACCTGCCTCTGCCAGAGCCCCTGTCAGTCGCTTAATGTTTTCGTCGTGAGATGTAATTTTTCGAATCAAAGGCCTTGCTGTTTCAAGCTGTGCCTTCGCGTTTTCTGTCGTTGCTTCGCTCAATTTGCAAGCATCACTCAGTGTTTTTATTTCCGTTTCAATTTCAGGGAAAATCGCTTCGTTTTTTTCAAGTTGTTCGATGTTCTCGTTGTAAGCTTTTTCTAATGTCAAAAATTTAGAATAGCTCGGTTCCGCCTTTATTGCTTTGTTTGCTTTGGTTAACAGCTCGCGCTTCGGGTTAAACTCTTCAATATCTGTATGAACTTTTTCTTTATCTGTCTGAATCGTTTCCAATTCAGACTTTAAACGCTCTATGCCGGTTTGCCAAGCAATTTCCGTGTCAAGCTTTTGAAGCGCCTTCTCGCTTTTGCTCTTCTCGTCGCTTAATTCTTTTTTCTTTGTCAGCAGTTCTGATATTTGTTCTTTGTTCAAAATTTCAATGGCACCAAGTTTAACTTCCAGCTCTCTGAGCTTTTTTTGTTCTTCTGTTTTGCGAGAGTGTGAGAGCATAGAAATCTTAGAGTAAATGTCTGTGCCTGTAATTTGTTCTAAAATCTTAGATTTGTCTTCTTTGTCTGCTTTCAAAAAATTGTCGAAACTGCCCTGGGCAAGCAAAATTGCTCTGGTAAACTGAGCAAACTCCAACCCGGTCTTTTCGGCAACAACTTTGCCGACTTTGCTTAACTTGTCTTCTATTATTTTGTTGCCTGTTTCGCCAGTGTAATAGGCTATTTGATGCTCGGCCGCCTGTAAATTGCCGTCTATTTTTTTGCGCGCTCGCCTTTGTTCCCAGTGGCATATGAAAGTACCCTGCTGAGATTCAAAAATAACCTCGGAATAACATTCTGCCGTTTGCCGGGACATTATTTCGTTGCTTGAAGCGGTGATATTGCCTAATCTGGGGGTTGAGCCATAAAGAGCAAGGCATATCGCGTCGAGAATGGTAGATTTGCCGACCCCCGTAGGCCCCGTTAAAGCAAAAATGCCGTCGCTGACATACTCCGGAGCGCTAAAGTCTATGAGCCATTCACCATACAAAGAATTGAGGTTCTTAAATCTGAGTTTCAATATTTTCATAATTCGCGACTCCCTTTATTTGGCGTTTATATCAGTTTCTGCGAGCGACTTTAGCAGCTCTTCAAAACAATGCTTTAACATGCTTCTTGATTTTTCGTCGAGGGTGGGATTCTCTAAAACCCTCTCAAAAACGTAGTCGGGAGTTAGATTGTCGAGGGATACTTCACTTTCTTTCACCGTGAGAACGCTGTTCAATATCCGCATGTTTTTAATGCACAATATTTCAATTTCAGAGCCATTTGTTGCCTCTGCAAGCCTTTCTCTGACGGTTCCTGAGGTCGCGTTTCCGTCGTATTCAATCTCAAGCCAAATGCTTTTTTTTGCTTCTTTCAGTTCATTTATTCGCTCGGTTAGGGTTTCGAGAGACCCCCGCAAACGCTCTAAATGCTGAAAAGTCGGAACAGGAATACTCTCTATGGTTTTGCCGTTTTGTGAAAATTCAATTTTAACTATGACTTTTTGCTGCTTTGCCTCGCCAAAACCCATCGGAATCGGCGAACCGGAATATCTCATATGTTCTTTGCCCGAAACGGTTTGCGCGATATGCAGGTGTCCGAGTGCTAAATAATCTATGTTTTCGGGGAATTGAGAGGCCGAGACCTGAACAAGGTTGCCTACATACAGGTCTCTGACCCCGTCGCCCTCTACTGTTTTGCCTCTTGCGGCAAAAAGGTGACCCGTAGCTATCAGCGGTATATTTTTGTAGCCCAGCCTTTCATATTCTTCAATTTTTTCTTGGGCGATTTGACAAACAATGTCGTAGTGATTCTTAATTCCCTGAAGAATTTTCAGATTTTTATCGTCTATTGTTTCGCCGGCTTCGATTGTTCTGATTTCTTTATCTCTTAAATAGGGAACAGCGCAAATCAC
>MWDD01000182.1 GCA_002070375.1 bacterium ADurb.Bin157
ACGTTAAACATAAAACGGTCAAGTTGAGCTTCGGGAAGAGGGTAAGTGCCTTCTTGTTCAATTGGATTCTGGGTTGCAAGCACGAAGAATGGTTCCTCTAAATCGTAAGTAACGTTTCCGCTTGTGATCTTACGTTCTTGCATGGCTTGCAAAAGAGCTGCCTGAGTTTTCGGAGGAGTTCTGTTGATTTCGTCGGCAAGCAGAATTTGAGTAAACAAGGGTCCTTTAACAAATCTGAAAGCGCGTTCGCCGGTTTTGGTGTTTTCTTCGATTATTTCGGTGCCTATAATGTCGGTAGGCATAAGGTCGGGAGTAAACTGAACTCTTTTAAAAAACAGATTCAGAAGACGTGCCAAACTGTTAACCAAAAGCGTTTTACCGAGCCCGGGAACACCAATAAGCAAGACGTGCCCGCCGGCTAACAATGCGTATAAAACTTGTTCTACTACTTTTGTTTGTCCGATAAATACTTTGCCAATTTCTGACATTATTTTCTTGTGAATGTCTTTGATATTGGCGAGTGCTTTCAATTCTTCTGCGGTTGGATCTATTTTATTCGATGTAGTCTGATTTTCTAGCATAAGTTTCGTACCTCCGAAATATTCGATTAAAAAGTATCACGTTTTATAAAAATGTACAAGTGAAGAACTTATTCTTAAGCAAACAATGCTTAAATAACTCGAAATATTATTCAAAATGTGTTATAATAAGAATCCGCATACAAGGACGGTAATATGAAACGCGAAAATTTTGACAAATGGGAAGACGAATTTATTGCTTTATGTGAAGAAAAGCTTGAAGAAGAGCCGTTTTACCCATACGAACATTTGTGGCGTCAAAATATGTCTGTTAAAGAAGCTTTCGATGCTTACATCAAAGAAAATGATGATTATGCGGAAAAATATTGTGAGCTGAACAAAACGAGTTTAAGCGTTTTAAAGGCGGCTGACAATAACCAAGAAAAAGCTTTTCTGGAAAAAGCAAAAGCACTGATTGCAGTTGCCGAAAAAACCAGTAAGTACTGTCCCGAATGCGGTCGTAAGCTTGAAAAGAAAAAAATCTGCAAATGCGGTTATTCACGCCGATGATGTTTTGTTTTTTGTCTGACTTGTTATGACATTTTACCCACTATTTTGATGAAAGAAAAACAATGACTTTTGAAATTGAACAGATCTCCGGTTTTGATTCTCTGGGCCTCTCTAAGCCCTTATTACATTCCTTGGCTGACTCAGGCTACATTGAACCGACTCCGATACAATCAGGCGTGATACCCGTTCTTATGTCGGGCAAAGATGTCGTAGGGCAGGCACAAACGGGCACAGGAAAAACTGCCGCCTTCGCCCTTCCCATATTAGACAGTATTAATATTAATATCAACGAACCGCAAGCGCTCATACTGACGCCCACAAGAGAGCTTGCCATACAGGTTTGCGAATCATTCAAAAAATACTCGGCGCACATGGCAGGCCTCAAAACGCTTGCAATATATGGCGGCCAAGACTACGGAATTCAACTCAGAGCACTATTTAAAGGTGTACACGTAGTAGTCGGAACACCGGGCCGAGTGATGGACCACATAAACAGAGGCACCCTCTGCTTGGGAGCTATTAAAATTTTAGTCTTAGATGAAGCGGATGAAATGCTTAATATGGGCTTCAAAGAAGACGTTGAATGGGTTCTTGAAAGAGCCCCCGAAAAAAGGCAAATAGCGCTTTTCTCGGCTACCGTGCCGAACGCGATAAGAGAAATCTCAAGACGCTTTTTGAATAATCCCGAAGAAATTACCATCAGACTTAAAACAGCTACCGTTGAATCAACCAGACAAAGATTTTGGCAGGTTACCGGATTGCAAAAAGTTGATGCTTTAGCAAGATTGCTCGAAGTAGAACCTTATGATGCCATGTTGGTTTTTGCCGCTCGAAAAGTTGACACCCTAGAAATAGCAGAACAGCTTTCTGACAGAGGTTTTTCAGCCATAGCTCTTAACGGCGACATACCTCAAAATCATCGCGAAAGAATAATTGATCAGCTTAAATCTGGCAAAATTAACGTGGTGGTAGCAACCGACGTAGCTGCGCGCGGTCTTGACGTAGACAGAATTACACACGTAGTTAACTATGACTTGCCGCAAGATGTCGAAAGCTATGTACATCGCATAGGCAGAACCGGCAGAGCCGGCAGAAGCGGAGAAGCAATAATTTTTGTAAGCACTCGCGAAATGAGATGGCTTAAAATGGCCGAACGAATTACAAGACAAAGAATTGAGCCGATGCAAATGCCGACTGCCGAGGAAATTAGCCGCGGAAGAGTTAATAAATTCAAACAAAAAATTGCGCAAACCATAGAAGGCAAAGAGTTAAATTACTTTAAAAATCTTATTGCCGAGTTTTGCGAAGAATCATCGGTAGACCCGATTGACGCGGCAGCCGCTCTCGTAAAAATGCTGCAAGCCGATAACCCGCTGCAGGTTAAAGACAGAAAACCTCTCAAAGCTGAAAAAACCGTATTATCTTCTTTCACACCCGACAAAGTGCCTAATGGCGCCCACAGAAGAAGAGACAACGAAAAAGAAGAAGGTATGGAAACCTACAGAATCGAAGTAGGAAGAATGCACGGAGTTCAACCTGCGCATATCGTCGGAGCAGTTGCCGGCGAAACCGGAATGGCAAGCAAATACATAGGCAAAATCAAACTTTTTGAAGAATTCAGCTTGTTAGATTTGCCCGAAGGCATGCCAAACGAATTGATTGAAAAGCTCAAAACTGCTTGGATATGCCGACGGCAAATGCAAATCAGTCTTGACACCAAAACGAACAATAACAGAAAACCCGCCGATAACGCTAAATCTATAGACATAGAAAAACTTTGCGAAGGTGGATATAAAAAGGCATATGACTTTAATGACTGCCCTGTAAATAAAAAGAATGACGCTATTGTTGAAGAGTTTTTAGAGAAAAGAAAAGCGCCTTTTACAGCTCCTTATTTTGAAGTATCTTCAAAAAAGAGCGGCTATGCAAAACAAGAACAAACAAACGAAAACACAAAAAAACGTTTTAATAAAGCAAAACCCGCAAAAAAAAGA
>MWDD01000183.1 GCA_002070375.1 bacterium ADurb.Bin157
TTTTCGCATTTAATCTGAAAAGTTCTGAGTTCGGGCATAATTTCGGGGCTTTTATAGCTGACTTTCGCGAAAATTTTGTTATTCGCGCAGCTGCTGATTTCGGCGTCGGTAGTTCGGGCCGTGATTCTGTGGTAGTATTCGGCGGGCGCGAAAGCCGCCACTTCAGTTTGGTCGGGATTCTTGATAATAATTATAGGCTTGCCGGGAGCGGCTATTTCACCGGGCTCCTGGAGCTTAGCCGAGACGATTCCGTCGATCGGAGCAAACACAGTCGAGTCTTTAAAGTCTTTTTCGGCTATTGTGAGGGCTAACGCCGCCTTTTTATGCTGTTCCCGATCGAGATCGATGAGGGTTTGAATGTGTTCGACCGTAGCTTCGCTCACTTTAAATTTGAGCTGCGCTTTTTCGTAGTTATCTTGGCTTGTAGACTTGTCTTCCCAGAGCAGCCTGAACCTTTCGGCATCGACCCTCGATTTTTCGAGGTCAGCCGCAGCCTGTTTCATTCGCGCCTCTTTTTCTTTAAGTGAGAGCGCGGCAATAGCGAGGTTCTGCTTACTGATTTCGAGGTTCATCTCAAGCTTAAGCGGGTCAATAACAAAAAGTTTTGTCTGATTGGCAACTACCCTGTCGCCCTCTTTGACGAATATTTCATCAATAGGCCCGGGAATACGCGCCGAAACCCGCGCAACATTAACCGCCTCAACTGTTCCCTGCAGTTCGAGGCGATCTTCAAATTCAAACATCTGCGGTCGCGTCACCCGAACTTTTTTCACTTGTTCGCCGGCAAAGACGGGCAGAATAAAGCATAAAGCCAACAGTCCAAAAGTAACCGAAACCGAAAGTTTTTTCACTATGTTCACCTGATTCAGTCTAATGGCATTTCTTCAACAACCCTCAATCTACCCAATCTACCGTATTTCCCCTTATTTTTCAACCACTATAAACATCGCACCCCCCAAAAACCAACGCACAATCAGCCTACGCGTGTACAACGCTTCTAAATCCCGACCGCCCACAACAAAAAATTTCCTCACCCCCCGACTAACCACCGACTCCCGATAACAGATTCCAAACGCCCGATAAATAATGGCCGCTGAAAGCCGGCGCCCTATTGACCCCAAATCTTCCGACTAACCAACGACTCCCGATAACAGATCCCAAACGCCCGATAAATAATGGCCGCTGAAAGCCGGCGCCTTATTGACCCCAACAAATACTCGGCTAACCGAAAGTAAGCCCGGCGCACGAGAAGGGCTTACAAAAGCGAATGTTTGAGCGAAGGCCATAGCATCCCGCGAGTGAGGCCACTGAGACCGAACGACTTGCCACGAGGGCAAGGCGCCTTCGTCACGCGCAAGGATGCGCGTTACGAAGGTTCTTCGGTCGTGTGAGCCGAAGGACGCGGCAGATGCTATGAGCCGCAGCGAACCACATGAGCGCTGTAAGCCCGCCTCAAGCGCCGGGCGACTTGTTACCAAAAAGCCGCAACTTACCATTTAACCTCAAGCCTCGCAAGCGCTCGCCTTGCATGAGTATTCGTTGCATGCTAGAATGAATAAATGGGCGAGAAATATATAAATGCATTCACTGATTTCGGGTTTAAGCGCATATTCGGCACAGAACCCAACAAAGATTTGCTGATTGATTTTTTGAATCAGCTGTTTTTGCCTGAAAACAAAAAGATCGTCAGCTTAACCTACTTGCCAACTGAACGCTTAGGGCAAGTTACAGCGGACCGCTCCGGCGTATTCGACATATATTGCGAAACCGAAAAAGGCGAAAAGCTTATTGTCGAGATGCAAAAAGCCAGACAAGATTTTTTTAAAGACAGGTCGGTCTTTTATTCGACCTTTCCGATTCAAGATCAGGCAATAAGAGGCGAATGGAACTTCAAACTGAACGCCGTTTATACGGTAGGCCTTCTTGGCTTTAATTTTGCCGAACACGCCGATGATGCAAAATATTTCCACCATGAGGTAAAACTCATGGACACCAAACGCAAAACGGTGTTTTTCGACAAGCTTACTTATATTTATCTTGAGCTGCCCAAGTTTAATAAAACCGAAGATGAACTCGAAAACGATTTCGACAGATGGCTCTATGTTCTAAAAAACCTGCACATGTTCGATAACAGACCCGCAAAAATCGAAAACCGAATTTTCAAAAAACTCTTTGAAGTCGCCAAGATAGCCGCTTTTACTAAAGATGAAAAAATGGCTTACGAAACAAGTTTAAAACACCTGCGTGATCTGAACAATGTCATCGACACCGCAAGAAGAGAAGGGGTTGAAGAAGGCCGCGCAGAAGGCATAGAATCAGGTATAAAACAAGTAGCAATAAAAATGCTAAACGATGGGCTCTCATCAGAGATGGTCGCAAAATACACCGGCCTGACGCTTACTCAGATCGAATCGTTGGCAAACAATAACAGAGTCTGCGAAACTACAGCCGGATATAAATCCGAAAAGCCGCGAAAAAAGCGAAAATAAGCCGCAACTTACCGAAAGTTTTGCCGGAAAAAGATTCTTATAGCTTTGATATCATCACTAATAAATGTTAAAATTAAAGTGAAGAGGATCCTATCTGTTATTGATTGGCGGAACAAACATGAACAGCGCTTATGACAAATATTTTGGCCTAACAAATGACTTGTTGTTTAAGATAGTGTTCGGGCGCAAAGGCAACGAAAAGCTTTTGGCCTTACTGCTCAATGCTTTGTTAAGATATAGAGGCGAGCAGGAAATTAATGAACTGGAGATACTGAATCCGATTAACCTGCCCGATTTTCAGGGCGGTAAGCAATCGGTGATAGACGTTAAAGCAAAAAACAAACGGGGCGAAGTCTTCTGCGTCGAAGTCCAGGTAAAAGCACACATCGAATTATTAAAGAGAGTCCTTTATTATTCGGCTATCAGCTATTCCGGAGAAATGAGACGCGGCGAAAAATATACGGACCTGAATAAAACTCTTTGCTTATGGATAATGTGCGAAACGGTGCTTCCCGACCCGGATATA
>MWDD01000184.1 GCA_002070375.1 bacterium ADurb.Bin157
TTCATGCTCTTTGCACTGCAATTTAATTTCATCGTCGGATAAATCTCGCATATTGCAAATTCCATCTTTGACTGCGACTATATCAGGATCTGACAAAAAACACCTTTCTGCAAAATTCAAGTATTCAGGAGGAAGAACTCGCCGGAAAGAATCTGTCTCTGCTTCTTCAAAAAAACCAGACAACGGCGGATTCAAACCAAATTTTTCAAATAGCGGGAGAGGAACCAAAATTATTGGGTTAAGACATGACAAGTAAACTGCTATTTCCTGAATACATCTAATGAAAAGAGCAGAGAATCGCTTAAAGGCCGCCGCCGAAAACGAAGGTGCAGGTATGCCATTGAACACCGCATTTGTAGGCTGAATTTTCAGCAAAGAGTTTTCAATGCCCTTGGTGTGAGAAACATCTGACAGCTTCCAGTAAAATAGCTTTGTTCTGTCTTTCCATTTCAATTCTTGATCAAGCATTGCAAAACGATGTCTGCTAAAAATTGTATCGAGAGAATTTGAAAAAAAAGGTGTGTTTGCCTCAGACTTTAACCAGGCTTTAGTTGCTTTTTTGGGAATAGAATCATCAGAAAAATAAATGGCAACAATCACAATTTCAAGAGCTCGTCTAAGGCTATCAACCGAAGATTTAAATTGCCCCAAATAAGCAAGAGTGAGCGATTGCTGGAGTTCAATTTCAGCTTCATTCCAGGGGAACACCCCTAATTTTTCCATTGATTCAAATGTGGAAGGGGAGGCTTGAAAAATGCATTGATCTATGAAAATCAAACAACTTTGAAAAAGTTCTTTGTCCATAAAGTCTGAATTTAGAAAATCAGATGCAGCCAGAATAGACTTCTCTGTAGAGTCTATTAAAAAAGTTGTGCGAACGAACCCTTTTCCAGGAACTACATTATCCATTGTTTTACGACCCTCTCTTTCGATTAATCAGCATCCAGGAGAACTTACTTTTTATGAGCGGTTTTTAAGGGACTGTGCATGCAAAGAGCAAAGTTGTTGGTAAAGCTCAAAAAGAAAAGATATGCGGTCAGATTCTGTTTTGAAGGTGGTTTTGCCATAAGCAGAGTCAACGGCTTTATCGAGGGAGTGATGAGCTTTAACCAGATCTGCAGGCATAGTAAGAGGGCTGTAAAGTTCACCAAGAGAGGCTCTTGGGAATTTATTACGAACATTCAAAACTGCCTGTGCTGCACTTTCTATAGCTTTTTTACTCTTGGGTGTTACAGCAGGCCAAGGAAAGTTGTTGTAAACAATGTCTTTTGAATACCGGTAATCACTTTTTATTCGCCCACAAACATGGCGCATCCAAGACATATGCATAAGAGAAGTTAAGACTCCGAATTCATATAGCGAAGCGTCGGGGATGATCATGTTTGCATCAGACGAAATAACATCTTTGCTCACAAAACCAATGGGTACGTATGTTCTGCTTTCTGACGAATGCCGAGGGATAAGAATGTAATCAGATTTCGGCTGCCGAATTTCCATGAATCGACTCGGATAGGCAGCATATTTTCTAGTGGCTTCTTTAGAACTTGCCAAGCGGAAACGCTTCACAGCATCTATTCGCGCCATAATCATCGGCAAGCTTTTTAATTCGTTTGGTTGAACGTTTTCAAGCCACAAACAATATCTCTTTTTGTTGTTTATAAACTCTTCTGCGCCCAACAAATACCTTATATAGGGCTTTGCAGCGGGCTCTTTTGTTATGAAGTCAGCATAATCTTTATCTTCTATAATAAGATTACCACCGTCAACAGGAATACTGCCTTTAACCATGTTCGACACAACACACAAAGGCTCTTTTCTGCTTTCAACAATGATGTTCGGGGCGTCAACCAAATATGCATTGATTTGTGCAACAATATACTCGTGAGGTTCACTATCTACGCTGTCATAAAGGAACAATTGTTTCTTTTTTCGATCAGTGGCACTAAAACCAATAATTACACAATACACTGCAGCTTTACCGGCGGCCTCATTTGACCATTTAAAGGTTTGATGTGCAAAGTTAATGCGCATGTTAAGATCTTTGAGTAAAGTGTTCCAGAGCGGTGCTACAGATTCACCTTGGCAAATAGAGTTTGTGGAAACGAAAGCAGCTTCAGACTTAGGAAAAGTTTTCAAATACTCTGCTGTTTTTTTATACCAGGCTGTTACAAAATCAAGAACACCTGCGTTTTTTATGTTGCCAAATATTTTTAGCATGTTGAGTTTTTGTTCTGATGAAAGATGTGTGAACCCGATAAATGGCGGATTGCCCATTATGTAACTCAGATGCTTCATAGGAACAACATCACTCCAGTCAATTTGCAGGGCATTAGCACAAACAATAGTGCCGCTGGATCTTAATGGAATGCGAGCAAAATACAGGCCAAACTCTTCAGAAACCTGCATATTCATCTGGTGATCAACCAGCCACAAAGCTACCTGGGCAATCTGGGCCGGGAATTCTTCAATTTCTATGCCATAGAACTGGTCAACATCAAGCTTAATGAGAGCTTGAACATCGAGTATCTGTTGACGCTTGTCATGTAAAGTCGGATAATTGCTGCATTATCAGACAGCGCCAAAGCAATTATCGTGACGGGAGGGAGGTCGGGAGGGAACCCCCGGCGCGATAATTGCTTGGCGCGGTTTGCCCGGTGCCTGGTTTTGCGAAAGCGAAACCAGGCATTACAGCGCGGCCCGGAGCTGGCGCTTGCCAAAACTCAAGACCGTTTGTTTGTGGCGCTTGCGACACAAACAAAACGCCCGGGTTAGCTGGTTTGGGATGATTTCCGGCGCGGACCTGGGCGGGCGGGGGAATCTAAACTGCCCTCAAGCGCGACGCTCGCCGACCCCGGCTCCGGGATCGCGGCGGCGCAACCTGCTGGAGGCAACCAGGGCTCTGACTGGTTGCCGGTCTTTCTTCCAGCAAGCGGCTCCGGGTGCGGCCTGCTTTCTTCCTGGCTTCGAGTCACCGCAAACTTCCGCTCCG
>MWDD01000185.1 GCA_002070375.1 bacterium ADurb.Bin157
ATCAAAAAAACGACTTCAGGTAGAAGGTCAAATAGACCAACTAAAATTACCTTTAGCTGCGGTTGGGAGCAAAAGATGACTAAAAGTATAAGTGAATTAATCATGGATTACTTTAAGCAAAACCCAAAAAAAGATCTTAAACATGGTCCCGTTGTTGATCATGTTACTAAAATATATCTGGAATATAATAATGAGCCCCCACGAGACCCGTGGAGAGCTATTCGCAAGCTTCACCAAGAAGGAAAACTCATTAAGGTTGCAAAAGGAATTTACCGCTACGACCCAGACCATATAATGGACTCTGAGCTATTTGATTTTACTCCCGAAGTTAAAAAGATGATTTTTGAAAGAGATGGTTATAAATGTGTTGTATGCGGTAGAGGACAAAAAGATGGAGTGGAAATATGCGCTGACCACATCAAGCCTAAAGACAAGGGCGGCGATAATTCTGTTGGAAATGGTCAAACACTGTGTACAAAACACAATCTTATAAAGAAAAACTACTCTCAAACAGAGGCTGGCAAACGCTATTTTATTAAACTTTATGAAAAAGCGATATCTAACAAAGATGATAGCATAATAAAATTTTGCAAAGATGTTTTTGATGTTTATGACAAACACAAGATAAACGGACACATTGAAAGACCTAATGGAAAAACAAAATAAAACAAGAGCGGACAAAAGAATCTTTATGTTTAGATAATGAAGTTAGATTGTTGGCACATAAGGGTTCTACAAATGATGTTAATGATCACCGTTTTTTTAAAAATATTAGCAATGTTCTTACGCAGATTTGCTTATCAAATTTTAAATATCTAAATATTTCCACAAAATACTTGTTGACTATATATAATACATATTTTATTAATAATAAATATATATATTATGCATTTTAAGGGGGTTAAATATACATGATTTTAAATGTAGCTCACCAAAAAGGCGGGGTAGGGAAAAGTACCATAGCCATTAATTTGGCCGTATCTCTGAAAGCAGACATCCTTGACCTTGACAACCAGCATTCCTGTATTCTTTTCAATAAAATCAGGAAAGCTAACGGCCTCAATCCCCTTAATTGTTTTTCGTGCGACGAAGAAAGCGAGATCGATTTGATTTTGAAACAGTACCTCAATTCAAAAACGCTTATCATAGATTCCGGGGGCTTCGACAGCAAAAACAACCGCCTTGCTCTTATAAAATCAAACCTGATTATTACTCCCGTATCGCCTTCACAGATTGAACTTTTCGGGCTTCAGAAATTTGAACGAATATTAAAAGAGGCAAGCGAAACCCTCAAAATCAACATAAAAACAAATGTTGTTATAAATAATGCCGATGCCCGAAGCAAAGGGATCACAAAAACAGTTCGGGAATACATTGAAGAAAACCCCACGTACCTGAATCTCTTCAAAACAGTAATTCACAACAGGGCAGATTTTAAGAAAGCATACGCCGGCGGGTTTGGGGTAACCGAGCTTGACAGAAAAGGGAAGGCAGCCGACGAAGTACAACAGCTTACAAAAGAAATTGTTAATATTTGTAAACATGTTTAATATGCATAAAAAATGCATATTAAATGCATTATTTAATAATACAGGAGGTGTGATAAATGACTGTTCAAAAACCCGTAATTCACAAAATTGACGACCTGGAAGAAACGCATAGCGTAAACAGATTTCTTAACAACGCCGATCTGGTAAACTCAAAAAATCAACGCAGGGGCGGCAGAAAAAAGAAAGAGGCAAAGGCGAGCGAGTTAATGGCCTCATATCTCACGGCCGAGCAAAAAGAAAAGGTACAGTCTTACTGCGATAAGATCGGGATTCCTTTTTCAACATTGGTCAGGCAGATGTTGGCAGAAAAAGGAATTTTATAAATGCAGGCAAGGGGGGAGCATGAAGAAAACAGAAAGCCCGGCCATATCTGAATCGCCGGACGAAGCAAAGCAAAGGGTGCTTGAGTCCATTAAGGACCCTAAACTTCAAAAACTGTTTGAGAATATATTCGAAAAAACCACCATAGAAAAAGAAGCTCTGCAAACTGCCGAAGAATTAAAAAAAAGCGTGCCTACTGATGCAAAAGCAGGGGGAACGCAAATGTGGTTGCCGGTTTGCCCCATGCCGACAGATCTATGCAGGATTTCGCCCTTTTTTCCCATTAACAGAAACGAGATTAAAGAACGGGCATTCATAGAGGATATGATAATTATGAAAAGCGCATGGGGCGAAATACAGTTTTGCGGCCCTAAGCTCAGCACATATGAAGAAGATGTTCTTATGGCCATTCTTGCGTTACTCAACAACAAAAACAAAAGAAGCGAAACGACGGCAGACGGCAAGGACACATATACTTATAAGGGTCCTTTTTATCCGCTGCTGAGGCTTATAAAAGGCCCCAAGCCCAACAAATTAGAATACAAGCGCGTGCACCGGGCATTGAAACTACTTAACGTATCCGGGTTTAACCTAATAATATTCCGGGATAATAAAATACAAAAAGAATATCTTTCTAACATACTGACATACGCCGAATGGAACCATGAGACAAAAGAACTCAAAATAACGCTTAACCCCTATTTCTACGAAATATATATGAAGGGCAACTTCACGCTCATTGAAATAGAACAGCGTATGCGCTTAAAGTCGCCTATCTCAAAGGCCTTGCATCGTTTTGTTTTAAGCCATCGGGACAACACCTGGCAAGGGCATTTTCTTACCTTGGGCGCTTCGTTAAATTTAAATCTCGAACAAGCACACTTTCATATCAGACAGGGCATTAAAGAGGCGATAAGACAGCTTATTAAAGAAGCGATCCTGACAAAAGAGAGCAAATTTATATCGCAGGACATTATAAAGCTCGTGAGAAAATCCGAATCAGCAGAAAGAAAAAAAGCCCTCAAAAAGTAACTCCTTGCTTCGGGTTATGGCCGATGATTTTTCGGGTTATGGCCGATGATTTTTCGGGTTATGGCCGATGATTTTTCGGGTTA
>MWDD01000186.1 GCA_002070375.1 bacterium ADurb.Bin157
CTTTGAAGTCGCCAAGATAGCCGCTTTTACTAAAGATGAAAAAATGGCTTACGAAACAAGTTTAAAACACCTGCGTGATCTGAACAATGTCATCGACACCGCAAGAAGAGAAGGGGTTGAAGAAGGCCGCGCAGAAGGCATAGAATCAGGTATAAAACAAGTAGCAATAAAAATGCTAAACGATGGGCTCTCATCAGAGATGGTCGCAAAATACACCGGCCTGACGCTTACTCAGATCGAATCGTTGGCAAACAATAACAGAGTCTGCGAAACTACAGCCGGATATAAATCCGAAAAGCCGCGAAAAAAGCGAAAATAAGCCGCAACTTACCGAAAGTTTTGCCGGAAAAAGATTCTTATAGCTTTGATATCATCGCTAATAAATGTTAAAATTAAACTGAAGAGGGTTCTATAACTTATTGATTGGCGGAACAAACATGAACAGCGCATACGATAAGTATTTCGGCCTGACAAATGATTTGTTGTTTAAAATTGTGTTCGGACGCAAAGGCAATGAAAAGTTGTTGGCTTTGCTGCTCAATGCCTTGTTAAAATACAGAGGCGAACAAGAGATTAAAGACCTTGAGATATTGAATCCGATAAATTTGCCCGGCTTTCAGGCCGGTAAGCAATCGGTTATAGATGTTAAGGCAAGGAACAAACGAGGCGAAGTCTTCTGTGTTGAAGTCCAGGTAAAAGCACACGCTGAAATATTAAAGAGAGTACTTTATTACTCGTCAGTCAGCTATTCCGGGGAAATGTTACGCGGTGAAAAATACACGGAGTTGAATAAAACTCTTTGTTTATGGATAATGTGTGAAACAATCCTTCCGGACCCTGACATATATAATAAATACTTGATCAAGCACGACAAAACCAACAGAGTCCTGACCGATTTGCTGGAATATCATTTTGTTGAGCTGTCGAAATTCAACGGCGATAAACCGGCAAGACTACGGACTAAGTTAGAGAAATGGTTGCATATTTTAAAGTTTGGCAATTATTATCGAAGTATAGATGAGCTACCGGAGGAACTTAGAAGCGAAGAAGGCATATGCGAGGTGATAAGTAACATGAATACTGCAAACACAGATGAATTAACCCGACACGAACTTTTTGCCAGGGATATGTTCTTAAGCGACCTTGCAACCGACCTAGACGCCGCTGAAAAAAAAGGCATAGAGAAGGGCATAGAATCAGCTAAAATACAGACTGCACTTAAAATGCTAAATGACGGCTTGTCGTCTGAGCTGGTAGCAAAATACACCGGTCTGACACCTGAACAGGTTCAGGCATTAAATTGCAAAAATCTGTTATGTGAACCTACGGCTGAATACAAATCTGAAAAGCCTAAGAAAAGGCGAAAGCCTGCCTCATAAGCTCGGCGTTTTGTAACCGCCAAGCTGCAACTACCATGTTTTTGCACCCGAAAAGTAAGCCGAGCGATTGAGAAGGGCTTAACAATTCGCTCGCCTTGCATGAGTATTCGTTGCATGCTAGAATGAATAAATGGGCGAGAAATATATAAATGCATTCACTGATTTCGGGTTTAAGCGCATATTCGGCACAGAACCCAACAAAGATTTGCTGATTGATTTTTTGAATCAGCTGTTTTTGCCTGAAAACAAAAAGATCGTCAGCTTAACCTACTTGCCAACTGAACGCTTAGGGCAAGTTACAGCGGACCGCTCCGGCGTATTCGACATATATTGCGAAACCGAAAAAGGCGAAAAGCTTATTGTCGAGATGCAAAAAGCCAGACAAGATTTTTTTAAAGACAGGTCGGTCTTTTATTCGACCTTTCCGATTCAAGATCAGGCAATAAGAGGCGAATGGAACTTCAAACTGAACGCCGTTTATACGGTAGGCCTTCTTGGCTTTAATTTTGCCGAACACGCCGATGATGCAAAATATTTCCACCATGAGGTAAAACTCATGGACACCAAACGCAAAACGGTGTTTTTCGACAAGCTTACTTATATTTATCTTGAGCTGCCCAAGTTTAATAAAACCGAAGATGAACTCGAAAACGATTTCGACAGATGGCTCTATGTTCTAAAAAACCTGCACATGTTCGATAACAGACCCGCAAAAATCGAAAACCGAATTTTCAAAAAACTCTTTGAAGTCGCCAAGATAGCCGCTTTTACTAAAGATGAAAAAATGGCTTACGAAACAAGTTTAAAACACCTGCGTGATCTGAACAATGTCATCGACACCGCAAGAAGAGAAGGGGTTGAAGAAGGCCGCGCAGAAGGCATAGAATCAGGTATAAAACAAGTAGCAATAAAAATGCTAAACGATGGGCTCTCATCAGAGATGGTCGCAAAATACACCGGCCTGACGCTTACTCAGATCGAATCGTTGGCAAACAATAACAGAGTCTGCGAAACTACAGCCGGATATAAATCCGAAAAGCCGCGAAAAAAGCGAAAATAAGCCGCAACTTACCGAAAGTTTTGCCGGAAAAAGATTCTTATAGCTTTGATATCATCACTAATAAATGTTAAAATTAAAGTGAAGAGGATCCTATCTGTTATTGATTGGCGGAACAAACATGAACAGCGCTTATGACAAATATTTTGGCCTAACAAATGACTTGTTGTTTAAGATAGTGTTCGGGCGCAAAGGCAACGAAAAGCTTTTGGCCTTACTGCTCAATGCTTTGTTAAGATATAGAGGCGAGCAGGAAATTAATGAACTGGAGATACTGAATCCGATTAACCTGCCCGATTTTCAGGGCGGTAAGCAATCGGTGATAGACGTTAAAGCAAAAAACAAACGGGGCGAAGTCTTCTGCGTCGAAGTCCAGGTAAAAGCACACATCGAATTATTAAAGAGAGTCCTTTATTATTCGGCTATCAGCTATTCCGGAGAAATGAGACGCGGCGAAAAATATACGGACCTGAATAAAACTCTTTGCTTATGGATAATGTGCGAAACGGTGCTTCCCGACCCGGATATA
>MWDD01000187.1 GCA_002070375.1 bacterium ADurb.Bin157
GCCCGAGGTCAAACTGGCAGCATGAGAATCACTTATAAATCACAAAAACTTGACCAGCAAATCGGGCCACCGCTTTCTTTGGGCTTCGGTCTTATTACGTATTCGGTGTCTTCAAAAAAAATCTTAAAGGTTGTAAAAAAATCATTTTCTGCGTTTCCCGCATTTTTTCCGCTATAATCCTGCCATTTTTTTCTAAGTCTATTTGCATCACTACCCATTGTCGTTACTCACTAACTCTTTGATATTTACTTTTAATGCCTTTGCTAATTTTTCAATATTTATAAGCGTAATATTTTTTTCCGCCCGTTCGATCATACCAATATAAGTTCTATGTAAATCCGCTTTAAAAGCCAAGTCTTCTTGTGAAAGACCTCTTTCTTTCCTTAACTTGCGGATTGTTTCACCGAAACTTATTAGTATTGCTTGTTTTTTAGGCATAGTTGTGCGTCAAGCTAACTTTAGTATGCACTTTTTACAACATACTAAAGTTAGCATTTGGCTTTATTATGCATTAGTTTTTGTTATTCATTAGCTTGTGATGAGTTGACATTTTCTTTGTTGATAGCATTTCTAAAGTTTGGAAAATTTGTTATTGAAAATTCTTGTTGTTTAGTGCATACTATAATTAGCAAAAATCAATTAGAGGTAAATTAGTCGTGCAATTGAACTTATTCAACAATGATAAGCCTATTGAAATGAAGAAAGAGAATAGAATCATCTCTGGTTATACCATTTACAATGCCGAACAGCATAGAAGGACGAAAAGAAGTGATTTGCCTAGTCTTTACCCTGATTTGCCAGAGAAGAAATACGATATAATTTATGCTGATCCGCCCTGGGACTATGGCGGAAAGATGCAATTTGATCGCAGTGGGAAGAAAGATGTAAATGCTAATTGGGAAAAAAATATTTTCATAAGTGCTGCAAACTTTCAGTATCCGACGCTAACAACTAAGGAAATGATGAGGATACCCATTGCAGAAATCGCAAAAGACGACTGTTTGTTGTTTATGTGGGTTACAAACCCTCATCTAGCACAAGGTTTAGAGCTTGCAAAGGCATGGGGTTTTGAATACAGAACAGTTGGCTTTGTTTGGGATAAGATGGTTCACAACCCGGGCCAATACACGATGTCTTATTGTGAACTTTGTTTAATTTTTAAACGAGGTAGAATACCTAGGCCACGAGGGGCCCGTAATGTGAAGCAACTAATCCGCTTACCTCGTGGGAAACACAGTGAAAAGCCTTTAGAAGTATTAAAAAACATTGAAGAAATGTTTCCTACTCAAGATCGTGTAGAACTTTTTGCTCGCGGCAAACCTGAAAATTGGGATGTTTGGGGTTTAGATGTTCGTGAAGAATATAAAGATTAAGAGGTGACTAAGGTGCTTTCAAAAAATGATTCTGAACAGTTGATTGCTTCTCAACAAGCAGTTGACCTTGCTCAACAGTCTTTGGCAGAGTTATATAAATCTGAAGACCCTTTGTTGTCCGAACATGCCTTTGTTCTCATGGAAACTTTATCTTCAATTAATCAAAAGCTTAGAAGGCTTATTACTATTACCCAGGTCCAATCAACAAAAAAAACTTCATGAGCGTTTTACTTTGAAGGGTGTGTATGTGTTTTTCATGGCATGAATTGTTCAACAATAACATAATTGTTGGGGTTATCACCGGTTTAATTACAGGGTTGTTTACAGGCATGTATTCTAGCTTTGTGGTTACTAGATACTATATTTTCTTAAGTTTAAAGAATGAAGTATTAAGAACCATCCAGAGAATAAATTATCAATCAGCCGACTCAAGGCTTGTATTAAGCAATAGTCTTGATATTGGCAACCTTTTGTATATGTCTTCAGATTTTTGTAGATTAGGCCATAATAGTGCTCAATCAGTTACTGATAATTTGTTCAAAGAAATATCGCGTGTAAATATTCAGGCAGGCGCTGGTCAAATTACTATTGACGAATATGCAAAGCATTTTCTTGATTGGCAGCAATCCGCTAGAAATATAGCCCCAAGCAAACGCCAAATATTCTTTTTCTTTTAAGAAAATTTACTAGCTTATTTGCAATAGTTTCTATTTTCCTTATGCCAGCACTGCTAACAGAGAGTCTTGTGCCAATTCAGACAACCACAAGCCTTGCAAAATCTAGGCGGGCGCCCGCTACGTAATTTTTAAAAAGCTTGGCAAGGCGGCGGTGCCGGCCAACCTCTACCCGAACATGCAGGACCGGGCCAACGAAATACTCGCGGGGAAATAATATTCTCCGGAAGCTGAAAACCGCCCATTGAATTTAAATTCAGATGGGCGGTTTTCTTACTTAGGAGAATTCTAATTTTTCAATTTGAACTTTTTCAGCTGGGCCTGCAGGTCAAAAGCCTGCTGCGACAGCTCTTCAGATACCGAGGCGGTCTCTTCGGCATTACCGGCGTTGTGCTGAGTTACAGAGTCGATCTGGGTAAGCCCCTGGGTAATCAGGGCAATAGAGTTTGCCTGACCGGCAGAGGCCAAAGAAATCTCTGAAATCAGGTTAACCATTTTAACCGCCGTGTTAACAATTTCCTTGAGCGAAGCGTCGGTTTTGGTGGCAATCAAAGAGCCAGCCTGAATCTTTGTGCTGGTGGTATTTATCATTTCAGCCGTTTCCTGGGCGGCTCTGGCACTGCGGCTTGCGAGGTTGCGCACTTCGTCTGCAACTACCGCGAAACCTTTCCCGTGGCGACCGGCTCTGGCTGCCTCAACTGCGGCATTCAAAGCCAGCAGGTTTGTCTGAAAGGCTATATCATCGATAACCTTGATGACTTTGACGATCTGCTTGCTTGAATCCTGAATTTCGCTGATCGACTTCACGAGCTCTGCCATATTGGTGTTGCCAATCTCGGCGGCACCTCTTGCCCCGTCAGCA
>MWDD01000188.1 GCA_002070375.1 bacterium ADurb.Bin157
AAACGTAAAAGAATCGTTCGCTCTGTAGTCAAAACCGACATTTACAAACACGCCCTCATGAGCTGTGTTGCCGTCGCCGGCTTGATACCCGCCATTAAGATGCAGGTTGCCGCCTTCTTTGCGCTTAGTCGACAGCCCGGCAAAAAGCTCCCATGCGTTATTGGTGTCTGTGTTGCCGATTCCGATGTCGCTGGTGGGAAAAATCGCTCCTAACCCTAAGCAAGATGCCATTTCATCGCTCTCTGACGTGAATTTGAATCGAAGCTGGCAGTCTCCCATTCCCGAATCGCTGCCGTCTTTGAAATTATAGGTTATTGGGGCGTAAACATCATATGATTCAAAGGGAATCTTGAACGCCACTTCAAAGTTTTCTCCCGCATAAGTCATTAATACAGGGAATTCCCAAAAGTCGCCGTCTTCGCCGGTTGCAAGTCTTTCGCCTTCACGCTTCACTACCTTGTTCCAGGTCATTCCGAATGCTGTCGAAAACAGATTTTCACCTAACGGATAGGCTGCAAATGTATTTATAAGCCCCGTAAGACCGTTAAAGGTTACGTGGTTTCCGGTATCGACTTCTTTTTTCGTCTGCTTTTCCCCGGGAAGTATTATTTGCGGCAAACTCGAGCCCGAATATAAAACAGTGTCGTCGCTTCTTGTAACAGGCGGCAACGGCAAGTTTTTAGGCGCAACATTAGGCTGGGCAGGCGCCGTATCGTAAGAAGTATTAACAATCGGCGGCAAAGAGGTAACAGGCTGATAGTGCACTGTCGGTTGATATTCTGTCACCGGCTGCGTGTAAGCTTGAACCGGTCTGTGTCTGACGAGGTTTCCTTCGCCTCTTTCGAGGTTTGTTGTGGGTATTTCGATCATTTGGCCCACTTTAATTTTGCCCGGGTCGCTGATATTATTAGCTTTTGCGATTTCTTTCCACTTTGTTGTGGTTCCAAAGAACTTTTTTGAAATGGAACCCAAGGTATCGCCGCTTTTTATGGTATAGGTCTGGTGGCCTGTGGTATAAGCGTTCGAATTGGTTTCACCCAATGATTGCGCTTCAAAGTAAAAATTATTGCCGCCAAAACTGCCCGATGACATGGCATCGTAAGACTGCGCAAAAGAAGACGCGCTCACAATCATTGCCAAAAATCCGCTTAAAATTAAAGAATTACGACGTCTGTTCATGGAACAAGAGTTCCTTTCAATATTTTACAATTTTTCAGAATCCTCTTCGGCATAACTTCAAAAAACTTTAACGATAAATTAAGCAATAAAATTTACCTTTTGCTCAGCCTAAAAAAAGACCGGCTGCTTTTGGCGGCCGGCCTTTGGTTTTAGAGAGTGTTTTTTGAGTTATTTTGTGCCTAAGGTTGCTACCATAACTGCTTTGATTGTGTGCAGTCTGTTTTCGGCCTGATCGAATACTCTTGAGAATTTGCTTTCGAATACTTCTTCGGTGACTTCCATGGCACCGACTTCTTTTGAAACGGTGGTGTCATTGTTGTGGAACGCCGGTAGACAGTGCAGGAACAGTGTTTTTTCTTTTCCTGTCGCTTTGACCATTTTCATGTTGACCTGGTAGGGAGACAAGAGTTTGATGCGTGCTTGCATTTGGTCTTCTTCACCCATGCTTGCCCATACGTCTGTGTAAAGAACATCCGCGCCTTTTACGCCTTTGTTAATGTCATCGGTTACAGTGATGCTTCCGCCGGTTTCTTTGCAGATATCTTTTACTAATTCAACGAGCTTCTTTTCGGGGAACAATGATTTGGGCGAAACGATGCGGCAGTCCATGCCCATTTTTGCACAGCCGATCATAAGAGAGTTGGCCATATTGTTGCGGCCGTCGCCTACGTATGCAAAGCTGATGCCTTTGAGGGTTCCAAAATATTCTTCGATTGTTAAAAGGTCAGCCAAAATTTGTGTGGGGTGATATTGGTCAGTAAGGCCGTTCCATACAGGGACACCCGCATATTTTGCCAGTTCTTCGACTGTTTCGTGTTTAAAGCCCCTGAACTGAATGCCGTCAAACATTCTGCCCAATACTCTTGCAGTGTCTTTAACTGTTTCTTTTTTGCCTAACTGAATGTCGTCTTTGCCGAGGTATTCGGGGTGGGCACCTTCGTCTACAGCTGCTACAACAAAAGCACATCTGGTTCTGGTAGAGGCTTTTTCAAAAATAAGTGCAATACTTTTGCCTTCCAAGTTTCTGGGCTTGATTCCGGCATATTTGAGTTTTTTGAGATTAGATGCCAAGTCGAGCAAATAGCGAATTTCTTCGGGGGTAAAATCTTTTAATGTTAAAAAATTACGTCCAATTAGATTAACTGCCATAAATCGAATACCTTTCGGGTGATAATTTGTATATATTTAATAGCATTATGTTAGTTTATTGTCAACAAACTGCGGTTGTTATTGCGCATCAGAAGTAAAATCATTATAATTAAATAAATGTACAGGACTTTAGGTCGCCGGAGGTAGTTTTGTGAAAAAATTCAGGTCGGTAAAAATAGCGATATTGCTGATTTTGGCCATGTTTATCAGCACTGTTGCAACAGCAGCAGGAACATTCGTTGTTACCTCAAGCGGTATTCGTTATGTTATAACCGATTCTGCGGGCAAAATACAAAACGTTTATACTCCGACTTACGATGTGGATTCCGGCTCCTATTTTGTAAGAGACGCAAATAACCGTGTAATAGCTTCGCAAAATTTGACAAGCGAAGCTGCAATGGATCAGTTCAAAATTGTGGCTCCGCTTAATAGCGGCGGAATAAGTGAAACCAGAGACTTTTTAGGAAACAAAGTTCCTGTTTTGAGAGCATTAGAAACCTCTGACCCCAGATTTCAGCAGTTAAAAACTTACATAGAAAACAACGAGGGCTTGCGCCGAACCGTCGGCATGCA
>MWDD01000189.1 GCA_002070375.1 bacterium ADurb.Bin157
GTCAGATACTTCCAATGGCGAACCGATGCCTGTGTCATAACGCGCCTCGGCAAGCTCCAAACTTTCTCGCGCCTGCCTTACAAGCACCTTATTCGCTTCAAATCGCTCTAAGGCGTCACTTAAGTCTGTCACAGAATTTTCTAACTGAGTGTAGACAGAAAGCCGCAAATCGGCTAACGACGCTTTTGCATTGTTCATACTGCCTTCGGCGCTCTGTATTTGAGCCTTTGTAATACGACCGTCCAATATGGGCCACGAAAGGTTGACACCCGCGCTCCAGCTTCTGTTTTGGGGACTGTTCTCGCCTCTCCAGGAATAACCGGCAGAGCTCGACAACGAGGGGCTCAAACTTTTTTTGGCTTTACTCAAATTCAAAACCGAGGCCCGCAAATTCGCTTCTTTTACCATAATATCAGGGCGCATCATGGCCTGATCAAGCAAAATTTTCCGGTCGCTGACGTCAAACTCAGGCAATACGTCTTCATCATAAGATGCTATATTGATGCTTCCTTCAACGCCCATAGCCTGGGCCAGGTTTGCCAAAGCCGACTTTAAAGCACTGCGGGCGCTGATTAACGCAACCCGCGCGTTGGCAACGTCTACCTGCGCTTTTGTTATGTCGTAAGGCGGGCGAGTGCCGACTTCAACAAAGCTCTCAACTTTTTTTAAGTGTTTTTCATAACTTTCTAAAGTTTCTATCTTAACTTTTAATAAGGCACGCTTTTGCTGCGCCTGAAAATACGCAGACTTTATCTGAGCCGCCAAATCTATCATTGTAGAATCAAATTGATGATTCGCCGAGGTTAAGCCCTCTCTGACAGCCTTCTTCTGCAAATCGCTCTTAGGATCAAAAATCTTTTTCGAAAAAGAAAGCGACTCAGAGAGCGAACTTGAACTGCCCGAAACGGGGCGGTCCTTACCATCGGCAGAATAACTCAACCCGCCGCTCAAAGAAATGTCATACACACCGTCTGCCGACATCACACTTGCTTTTTGAACCTCAAGAGTGCTTTCTGCTATTTTAACTTTCGGGTGAGATGAAAGACCGTATTTAAGACAGTCTTCAAGGCGCAATTCCCTTTCCGGGAGCGCATCTGACTGCGCAAAAAGCGCTGCAGATAAAATGACCGCTAAAAAAACGGCCATAAATCTCAAAAAAACTTTCATTAAAAGCTCCTTAACGATTCTTTTTGATAAATCATACACTTAGACACCAAAACAATCCACAAAGTTACAACATTTTTTGCAAAAAAAAACCGCCCGAAGGCGGTTCTTTTAAACACTCATCAGAAATGAACGTCAACACCTACGATCGGGCCTTTGTATTCAATCAATACTTCGTCGCCGTCGCCGCTGATGTCATAATTAACATCGCGATAACCGACATTAAAGAACCAATCTTGGTTTTTGTTCTGTTCATTGAGACGATACGCGACATTAACGATATAATCGTGATGTTCGGCGCTGTATTCGTCATAGTTAAGTTTGAAGATACGGCAATTTGCCTTTAACCAAAGGCTTTTGCCCATAAGAAGACCGCCTTCGATTCCCAAATAAGGTATGGGGATAGCTTCTGCCCATTCGGCGCGAGCACCGACAGTCAAACCGGCAGCAACAGGGTTAGTCAGCTCGATATTTGTGTAGTTGACTTTAATACCGAAAATACCGCTGAAGTAGCTTTTTTCATGACCTTCTTCGTTGAAGCTGTGAGAAAGCTTGCGAACCCAGGCTAAGTCAACCCATTCGTTCTGAAGTCTCAAAGAAGCGTTAACATCGAAGTTTTTGCCATTGAATTTTCTCGGTACAGAAAGTTTTCCATCGTGGTCTTGGTTAGCATAAGACAATTCAAAAGTAGTTCTTCCGCCCCAAGCGTAAGAAGCTCTGAATCCCGGGATCTTTTCTTTGCTAAACGAAATATCTTTTCCAAAAGTGATCTTTTCGGCGTTGTTCACATTGTCGTCGTCAGAAATCTGAACATGACCGGTAAGTTTGGTATCCCACGAAAGAAGCTGGAACTTCCATCTTCTGTTAATGTTTATAATATCATTTCCTTGGTCGTTCTTTGATTCGGTTATAACAGAATCGGCAACCGGCTCAGTTTCTTCGGCGTCTTGTGCAAAAACACAAATCGGACTCAGCAATGCAAGAATCAATGTATATAAAACAAATTTTTTCATATTTTATCCCCTTGTATTATTCGATAACTTTATCTGTAAAGTTGGCAGCAACAAGTTTCTTTTCTGTTGTACCGGCAGCGATTTCGATTGCTGCAGACTCTTTGGTTTTTTCAACTTCTTCGCCAAAGATATCTTCTAATTGTTCGCCCGCTTTAGGAGCAACCGAGAAGGTGTAAGTTTTTCCGGCTTCAAGATAAAAATCGAAGGTGGCATCTGAATAAATTTCGAAAGGCCCGTAAGTATTTGAACTTTCGTCAGTTGCATTTATTTCAAAGTATTCTCTTACGTCAACGAATTCAAAATCACCGTCTTTTTCAGTACCGGGAATAGCGTCACAATAAACACGACAGAAAGTTGCAGTGCCCGCTGAGGTAGCCATAGCGTCAACCAATGCGGCTGTGGGTGTGGCAAGAATTGCGGAACCTGATGCATTAAGCCAAACGTTTGTATTCTGACCAATATTATCAGCTAAGCTAAGTATATCCCCGGTAACCACGTTGCCTGCAAACTGAGCAAAATCTTTATCTGAATTTGTTCCTAATTCTAACCATTTTTTATAACCAACTTTCAAAGCGGTAGAATCAAAGTCTACTGTTACGTTGTGCAAATCGACAAATTTATTGGTATGATGAATGGCTGACATTATAACTTCGGTTA
>MWDD01000190.1 GCA_002070375.1 bacterium ADurb.Bin157
AGAATTTTTTGGCGACCAGAACGGCGCTGCGGACGGCTTTAAAGAACTGGCAAAATATGACGACAATAAGGACGGAATAATCGACAATAAAGACCGGATTTTTGAGGCTCTGAAATTATACAGGGACCTTAACGGGAATGCCAAAATTGATAAAGACGAGTTAGCCACGCTTAGCGAAATGGGGATCAAGCAGCTCAATTTAAATTGTGTTGCCGTTGATCAAGACATTAACGGCAACAGCTTGATTTTGAACGGCACCTTTGAGAAGGTCGACGGCTCAAAAGGGCAGCTGGCAGACGTTTTACTGGGCTACAAATAATCGTTTTTTGACAGATTGACTTGTTTACCGGCTTTGTTTATTATGCAAAAGGGAGAAAAGCATGATAAACAAACCGGTATTAACTGAAGAGATCAAAGAAGCTTTGGCAGGCGGCAAGCCTGTTGTAGCGTTAGAATCAACAATTATTTCTCACGGAATGCCCTACCCTCAAAATATAGAAACAGCGGCTATGCTTGAACAAACAGTCAGAGAGAATGGCGGCATACCGGCGACAATAGCTATAATTAAGGGCAAGATTCATATCGGCTTAAACAAAGACGAACTTGAATTCATGGGAACGAGCAAAGAAATATGCAAAGCCTCGCGCCGTGACATTCCCGCTGTTCTGGCGCAAAAAAAGAACGCGGCGACAACTGTATCCGCCACGATGATTTGCGCGGCGCTGGCAGGCATAAAGTTTTTTGCCACCGGCGGCATAGGCGGCGTTCACAGAGGAGCCGGCGAGACTTTTGACATATCTGCCGACTTGCAAGAGTTTGTGCACACGCCTGTATTGGTTGTTTGCGCCGGCGCAAAAGCAATATTGGACATCCCCCTGACAATGGAATATCTGGAAACGCTGGGAATTCCGGTTTTGGGCTATAGAACAGATGAAATGCCGGCATTCTATTACAGGTCGAGCGGGGTAAAGGTGCCTTTGCGCGTAGAGAGCGCAGATGAAGCGGCTCAAGTTTTCAAACAGTCGCTGGAACTTGGCTACAAAAGCGGTGTTTTAGTTGGAAACCCTGTCGAACAACAATTTGAAATGGACAAGAATCTGATCGAATCAAAAATAGATGAGGCGCTTTGCGACGCAAAAAAGCAGGGCATAAAGGGACAAGCTGTCACCCCGTTTTTACTCTCGAAGCTATATGAAATAACAGGCGGAGACAGTCTTAAAACAAACATCGAACTAGTAAGAAACAATGCTGCGGTTTGCACGAAAATTGCGGTATCTTTCTATAATACAAAGGAAAAATCATGAAGAAAACAATTGAAACGGCTCTTGAAATGCTTGTAAAAAACTCGGGTGAAGGTTGGTTTTGCATCTTAGAAGAACCCAAAACTGAAAAATTTGTGCAGTTTGCTTACGATGAAGACGAAGGAATATTCTTTGACCTGCCAAGACCGGCGTTGACAAAAAAGGAATTTGAATCTGCTTCAGAAGTGCTCTCAGGCTACGACATCACGCTTTCTGAATCACAGGTTCCGGAGCAATCCCCCGAACATAACCCGGACTGCGACTGCGGTTGCGACGACGACGAATGCGATTGCGACGATGGTTGCTGCTGCTCACACGGCGAACCATTTGAAACTTTCAACAAACACTTAGGCAACGACACTCAATTAGCCGGCGAAATAGCTTATGCCGTAATGAGAGAAGTTTACAAGCTCAAAGAAAATACGAAACTCAATGTAACGATAATGAGATAAACCCCTTTTTTAACCTGCCGTTTAAGCACTTAATCGGCAGGTTTATTTTTTGCGCAAAGCAAAATAAAGGTCGTTTACATTTGTTTTTGTGTAGCCGGCTTTACAAGTATTGCCCAGTTTTTCAAAAAAGCTGTAAGAATCGTTTGTTTCTAAGTATTCTTTGGGATCAAGCCCCATTTTCTCGGCCTTTTCAAGGGTTTTATCATCAAAAAAGGCGCCGGCAGAGTCTGTCGGGCCGTCTATTCCGTCGGTAGCCAAAAAAGCACCCGCAAAATCACAGTTAAGAGCCTCTAACCGCTTGCTCTCAATCAGCGCCGACAACGCCATTTCGTGACATCTGCCGCCTTTACCGCCGCCGCGAACCGTGACTCCGGTCTCGCCGCCGCCCAAACAAGCAATCGGTTTACCGCTACAGCCGCTTTTACTGCCTAACCCGTGCACCACAATTTTTCTTGTCGCAGCGCCGCTTGTCGAGGGGGCGTTTGTCGCAACTTCGTCAGACGAAACTTCGCAAAAATGTTGCCAAAAAGCATTTTGCCGCGCTTCACCGCTTGCAAAAGCCTTTTCTGTATAAACCTCATAGCCGAGGGTTTCTAAATACTTCGCCGCCGCTTTAAGCGCTGTTGCATTGCTTGCTACGACATGGTTTGTCACATTAGCAAATTTAGACAGGCAACTTTCATCATGGCAAACGGTCGGGCCCGAGCCTATCACCGAAATATCGTCGTCTTTTACGTCTGATATTATTACAGAAATAACATTTGCAGGGAAAGCTGCCAGCGCGAGTTTTCCGCCCTTTATGGCCGAGAGCTGTTTTCGCTGCCTGTTCACCTCTTCGATCGGAGCCCCGCTTCGTAAAAGTTCTTCGGTAATTCGCTGCTTTTCGCTCAGAGTTGTGTTCGCTTCAGGAAGCGTCATCAGAGAAGACGCGCCACCCGAAATCAATACAATTAGCAAATCGTTTTCTTGAGCTCTTTCGGCTATGGCAAGTATTTTTAATGCTGCGCCCACAGACTTTTCGTCGGGAACCGGGTGAGAAGCCAAATGAACATATTTGCTTAATTCGCTATAATC
>MWDD01000191.1 GCA_002070375.1 bacterium ADurb.Bin157
AAAACATTATAAAGACATGCAGGACATAGAATTTACCGTCCAGGAAGGAGTACTCTGGATGCTTCAGTGCAGAGTCGGAAAGAGAAACGGTCCGGCTGCGGTAAAAATGGCGCTTGATATGTACAAAGAAAAGCTTATAACAAAAGAAGAAGCCGTTATGAGAGTTTCTCCGGCGCAGTTAGACGAATTATTACATCCGATTATAGAACCTAAGAACGAAGCTAATGCAAAAATCATAGCAAAAGGTCTTCCTGCAGGTCCCGGCGGCGCAAGCGGAGCCATAGTATTTTCAGCCGAAGACGCTGTTAAAGCGGCCGAAGCAGGCAAGAAAGTTATTCTCGTAAGAGAAGAAACAAACCCTGAAGACGTTGAAGGTATGAGAGCGGCTCAGGCTATTCTTACCGCAAGAGGCGGTATGACTTCGCACGCTGCTCTTGTTGCAAGAGGCTGGGGCAAATGCTGTATAGTAGGCTGCAGTGACATAGAAGTAAACTTAAGCAAAAAGATTATGACACTCGGCGGAAAAGAATATAAAGAAGGCGATTTTATAACTCTTAACGGAACGAAAGGTAATGTTTATGAAGGCTCATTAACGATGGTTGACGCGACAAATAATACGCAACTGTTTGATTTCTTGAAACTCTGCGATTCAGTTAAAAAACTTAAAGTAAGAACAAATGCGGACACTCCTTCAGACGCTAAGAAAGCAAGGCTTTTCGGAGCAGAGGGCATCGGTCTTTTCAGAACGGAACATATGTTCTACGGAGAAAATTCGGATAAGCCGTTGTTTGCTTTGAGAAAAATGATTGTTTCAAAAACAGTTGAAGAAAGAAAGAAAGCTTTGGCTGAACTTTTCCCTTTCATTAAGGACAGCATTAAGGGAACTTTGGAAGCAATGGACGGATACGCGGTAACAGTAAGACTTTTGGATCCGCCTTTACACGAATTTATACCGAGAGAAAAAGCGCAGCAGGAAGTTATCGCAAAGAGCTTAAACATCAGTCTTAACGAATTCCAGAAAAGAGCGGAAGCTCTCCATGAAAGCAACCCGATGATGGGTCACAGAGGCGTAAGACTCGGCGTAACTTATCCTGAAATAACTGAAGCTCAGGTAAGAGCTATATTTGAAGTATCTGCCGAACTTTTGGCAAAAGGCAAAAAAGTATATCCTGAAATAATGGTTCCCGTAGTATGTTCCGAAAATGAACTTAAACACCAGAAAGCCATTGTTGAAAAAGTATACAAAGAAGTATGCGCAGCAAAGAAAATAAAAAAGATTCCTTATATGTTCGGTACTATGATAGAAATACCGAGAGCCGCATTATTGGCTGACAAACTTGCCGAAACGGCGGAATTCTTCTCGTTCGGAACAAACGACCTTACGCAGATGACTTTCGGTTTTTCAAGAGACGATATGGGCGGATTTATCGGTGACTATCTCGGCAACAAGATTCTCGCAAACGATCCTTTCCAGACTATAGACCAGAACGGAGTAGGCCAGCTTATTAAGACCGGTCTTACTTTGGGCAGAAAACAGAGAAAAGACATGAAGATAGGTATTTGCGGAGAACACGGCGGAGAACCTAAATCGGTTGAATTCTGCCACAATGCTGGGCTGACTTATGTTTCATGTTCGCCTTTCAGAGTTCCTATAGCAAGACTTGCGGCGGCCCAGGCGGCGGTAAAACAGGCTAAAGCAAAGAAAAAATAAAAGCAGTTTTTTATATCGGGTCGGAAACCGGCTTTAACAGCCGTTTCCGGCCCGAAAACATTTTTATGAACAAAATTAAAAGTTGTATTTTAGCCGCATTATGTTTGTTTACAGGCTCGGCTTATGCCGGCGAGCAAACAGTAATACAGGCCGTTGCTGAAATTCCTCAGCAGACGGCAGTCAATAACAATTCCGTCGTTTCAACAAAAACAGGCGTTTACAAAGGCGCCGATTTTATTAAAATAACCCTTAAAAACAAACTATTTGCGCCGGGCAATACCGTAAATATGCCGGCAGAACTTATTATTGAAATACAGGTTTTGAATGAAAATGTAAAAGTAAAAAAATGGCGGCTTGACATTATAAATTCAAGAAAAGAAAACGCTTTCACCGCCTACGGAGAAACTATTCCCCCTGTTATAACATGGAACGGAATAAAAGACGGAGACATAGCCGAAGGCAAATATAAGTATATATTTACCGTTGAAATATGGAAAAAAGACAAAGTTACCGTTGAAGACGGCAATATAATCGTTGACGTTACTCCTCCCCTTGCGCTGTTAAAATCGTCTACGGACGTAGCCGTTATATCCGACGACAGGCTGTTGGAAAACATCGTGTTTTCTTTAAGCATAAGCGACGAAACGGGAGTTGATTTAAACAAAACAACGTTTCAAATTTTAAACGCAAAAAACAATACGGCGATTAAATCTTGGACTCTTCAAAGCGACGCCCAGCAAAACATAACATGGGACGGCAAAGACGATATTTACGACAGACTTGTTCCCGCCGGAGAATATAAACCCGTGCTTCAAACAAGCGATACCGCCGGCAACGTAAGCGTTTTTTCAAAAAGCATTTCGGTAATAAAATGCGACGCGCAGGGCAACGTTGAAGACATAGTGGTTAAAGAAAAACCGAAAGCTTTGGCGGCTTCCGTAAAAGATACCGTTTTTTTTAAATCGGCAAGCGGCGTTTTGACGGATTCGGCGTTAAAATCGCTTGAAACCATGACCGCGCTTTTA
>MWDD01000192.1 GCA_002070375.1 bacterium ADurb.Bin157
TGTGCGGATTGCAAAACCCGTTTTCCCAACACTTAGATAAAATTATCCTGATCTTTCTCAAAAAATCTTCCGGCAGCTTCAATCTGATGGTTTCCCAGTCTGCGTGTGTTTTCTGCTTTGTAGCTATTATCCTGATAAAGTTCTCCCGTTCTTCATATGTAAACGTATCTTTTATAATTTCATCAGGCCACAAAACAGGCTTTACATATGGGGCTTGCTTACTTAGACCGTAAACTTTCGGCGATTCTGTCGAGTTCTGCTGCTGTGTCCGGGTCGAGTTGCCGATTGTTATTATTTCCCCGATATGAGTTAAAGTTCCTTCCCTGATTTCCTGTTGCATTTAAAAACCCCCTTTTATGCCAGTTTAAAATTGTCTTATAATGGTCTTTATACTTTCCCCCCTTCACCGTTATGGAATAGTCAAGTTGCTCTATGGCTTTTGATAAAAGATCAAAACCTATTTGTCCTTTTAGTTTGTTGTATTCATCATCAGATAGGAAAACAGCGTCAGCGTATTTCTTTCTTTTATCTTCTTCTTTATTCTCCTTCTTTCTTCTTCTTCTTATTGGTTGGAAAGTTTCTTGCAAGTCGCTTGCAAGTTTCTTGCAAGTTTTAGGTGTGTTGTCTTTAGTGTAGTTATCAGCTAGTTTTTTAAATTTAGGAATAAATATAATAACTTCGTCATTATTAAAATTTACTTTCCATCTACTTTCTTCATCTGGATTTTGAGAAATTCTTGTCAAAATCTTTTGCAATTTTGAATTTGAAAGTAAGAGTTCGTCACGTAAGAACCGAGTTTTGACGCAGAGTTCGTAGCGTTCTGACGGCACAAAGTTGTCGGCATAAATCTCTAAAGTGCCAAAAAACACCAGATAAGCGTCACTGCCAAACTCATACATGAGTTCTTTAATAAATGGGTTGTTAAGACTTTTAGCCAAATGTTTATACCATTTCATTTCTTGCTCCTATGCTCGTACCCTATTAGAGCTTGCTCAAGTTTTAGCGGCAGGGGCGGAGCATTTCGCCCTTTTCCGGCCTAGAACCGTAGCCGCTATTTGTCACTAACTAATTTCAACATCTTCTATTTTTGTGATGTCAATTTTTTGTAATGATTTAACCATTTTACGGGCGTTGGTAAGAGTTGGTTTGTCGTGAAATTTCGCCCACGGAGAATCTTCGTCACAGCAAATTAGCGGACAACAGTCACAATGTTCATCAAAGATTTCACAAAGAGGGCAGTATTCGGCGTATGCTTTTACTTCCATCCCATTATGTTTCCATTCCAAGATAGGCCATAATCCACAACTAGACAGCTCTATTTTCTTCCCCATCTCTAATGGTTTAATAATGTCTTTATTCCAATGTTTGATTGAGTCATTAACCGCTTTGATAATTTCCTTTTTTGTAATAATCATATTTCCTCCCTATTTGTTAATCGCCTCTTGAAGCTGTTCCTTGATTCTCAAAAGTTCTTCGATTGAGAATTTGTAAGTCATGTTTGATAACTTCTTTAACCGGTCGTATTCCTTCTGACCTATGCACTCTATGATCTTGTCGTGGAATAATTCAGGGTTGAACTTCTGCAAAGAATGGACTTTCCATGATAGGCAAATCCCGTTTTCTAAATTCCATCTTGTGATTGAGTGCCTTCTCGACCTGATATGATGAACCGTAAGCCTTTCGTTAGAACCGGATATTTTGCACTTACCGTCTCTTGCGATAACGGCTTGCGAGAACAGTTTATCCAGTTCCTTTTCTAGCTTCTTGCGGTCAGGCTTTTTATTTTTCATTTGCAATTAATCCACCCAATTAAATAAAAGAAATATGACTAGCTCCAAATCATTCGTCTCCCACCCTTCCCCACCGTTTAATTGGCAGACCAAATCCATAGCGTGCTTGCACTTCCCTTCTTGTCTGTAAAAGCATATCTGGTATCTGCGATTAAAAGGGTCTTGTTTGAAGTATCGGCAGAGGTGGTCTTTGGTTGCCGTACATTTTCCGTTAAGGTTGTAATATTTTAGTTCGGTCATACTATATATGGTGTCCTCAAATCCTTATACATATTGATGGGGATACGGTATTTATTTAAAATAACTTGTATCATTTTAATTGATAACAGTCAACTAATAAGATTGAGCTATGCAGTTAAGAGAAATTAAGTACAGAAATTTATTAAGATTGTGCCGTGAAAATAATTGTGAAGAACCGTCACGATTAGCTGTTTTACTCGGTTCAAAGATACAACACGCCCAGCAATTACTTAAAGGTAAAAGTTCAATCGGCAATAGCACAATCAATAAATTATGCTCTGCTCCATAATTAGCAATTCTTAAATAAATTAGCCGGTTATGAACACCGGCTTTTTTTATTTTTCCAAACTCAATAAATTTAGTTGACAGCAATCAATTTTTTTGATAAGTGTATAGCCAACAGAACAAAAGCCCACATCCGGCAAAGGTAAGGGGCGGCTCACTAAGCGAGGTTACTCCTTAGACACAAGAGCCTTAAAGCTACGCACCCCGCAAAACACCAGAGCCAATGGAGAAGCGTGAACAAGGCCAGAAGGCGACCGTGGGGCAAGCGATCTTTTAACATGGCCGTGTGGCGGAAGTTGTGGGACAGCAAGAAAGGCGCGTATCCCGAAAATATTGCTTGCCGTGACTTC
>MWDD01000193.1 GCA_002070375.1 bacterium ADurb.Bin157
TTTTCTATATCAAAAAGTGTATTAAGGGCCGTTTCATTTTCGTAACCTATGGTGTTTTTTATAATATTTAATCTACTCGGGCTTTCGTTATCCATAAGTGTCCCTCTCTGATTTTATTTGGATTTCAAGCTATCGCAGTAGTGCTCTCTAACTTGCAAAAATGCTTTATTCAAACTATTTTTAAGCTTAAGTGCAAGTTCTTCGGGAATGTACAGCTCACATATTTTATTGTCACTTATAAAATAGAATTTGCTGTGATCTGTAAATTGCAGCATATTATTGTTGTTCACAGTGATTTGGTCTCTGAATCTTTTCTCAACCAGAATTTCTTCCAATTCACTTATTTTGAATTCAAACCCGCTTTTTCCAAATATGCTTTTATCTGAATATTTTAAGAAACAATTATCAATTACAAACTCTGCTTGATAAAAAATATAATCTCTGAGCAAAAAGAAAAAGCCGACAAAGCACGCCAACAAAGGGGTTATCGACAAAAGAGTGATAAATGTGGCTTGCGGGCCTTGACTCTCGGGAATCACCCCCAGCTTCATTAAAGTTAATATAAGTATAGAGCCCACTATTAAGCACAATAAGATATAAAATAAACTCGTAATTTTTCCGCTGAAAAGGTAAGGGACCTTATATGAAATAAACGCGGTGTTAGAATTATCTATAAACCTAAGTTTATAGTCTATATCTTCAAACTCGGATTCTGTATCAACAAAGGCTTTTCCGTCTTCAACCCGGTCTTTTAATCTAATAATATATGGAATGTCGAGCTCGGTGTAGTTTCTTGTAAAATCATTCTTCAGAAAGAATTGCCCTGCATTACCGCCAAAAGAAAGCTTAAGGAAGGATTGCGTAAATTTAGAAATTTTTTCGCCAAGGGCTCTCAATTTTATAAGGTCTCTGTCTTCCGCTATTATGAGTTCTCTTTTGTCTTGCGTAAACAAAGACAACACGTATAATTCGTAATAATTGTCGTTTTTTTTTCGCATAACAAGCTTATAAATGCCTAAACCGAGAATATCTTTAAAAGAGATTTTTTCCGCATCTTTGATTTTCTCGTTTGGATTTTGATTAAATACAAATTTGGCACAAAGAGTGTCGTTATCTATACGGGTTTTTAAATAAAAAGCTTGTTGATTTTGTATAAAATAAAAACCATTAATTGTTCGTTCACGATATTTATTATCAGTTGCTTCAACGATTCGCAACGAATTACAAGACATTAGAGAAATTGGCTCCTTCAATAAACATTTATTACATAACTACTATAACAAATACGCAATCGTTTAACAAACTTATGTTTTAGACGATAAGGTTTTTGGAGGTTAATATGGAAAAAAACTGCGTGAACTGCTCCGACAAAGAAATTTGCTTAAACTTTTCGAAAGCTCTTACTTTTTGTGCCGATAAAGAATTCAAAGAAGCCTATCTGCGCATATTAAAATGCAGAAAGCATTTTTTTAGCAAGTCTTAGGGTAGCTTTTAAAACTCCCTTATTTGTATTTAAAAATTCGCTAGCTGCCCTAGTCATTTTTTCTGATTTCTCTTTCGACGCTAATATAGCGTCGAAAGTTGCGGAAATATCATTTTTGCTTTCTACTGTTTCGACCGCTTCGAGTGCCTTTAGCCCCTCAATTATGTCAGCAAAATTTCTGTAGTTTTTGCCGCACACCAGAGGCACATTTTGCTGTATTACTTCTAAGGGGTTATGCCCGCCCACCGTTTTATCTATGGTTCCCCCGACAAATGCGATGTCGGCCAAAGAATAAAAAGCCGCCAACTCACCCATTGAGTCTAATATCATAACATCGGAATCAAGCTTAATATCGCTTCTTAAGCAAACTTTAAAACCAAGTTTATTCAACTCTTCAAACCATTTTTTTGCGTTGGCAAGGTTTCTTGGAGCAATTACATATTTTTCGGCTCTGTTTTTTATAACAGAACTAAACAAATCAAACTCAACATTGTGCAAAGAACCTAAAACAACGCAGCGAGAGTTGTTTTTCCACGCTGAGGCTTCTTTGGGCACAGAGCCGGAGCAGGGCAAAAGATCCGTTTTCATATTTCCCAAAACTTTAATTTTTGCGTCTGAGACACCGAGCGACAGCAAATAGTCCCGGTCAAGTGGTGTTTGCACCGCAAAAGATTCAAACGAGCCAAAGACAATATCGGCAAGAGACGGAAGTTTTGAATAAAACGAATAAATTTTAGAACTGATGCGCCCATTTATGAGCATGAGCGGTATTTTTCGCGTTTTGCATTGCCAAGAAAACTCGGGCCAAAAATCTGTTTCTGACACAAAAACTGCGTCAGGACGCCATCGATCAAACGCGCGTTTCATCGAGACATAAGAGTCTAAAGGAAAATAGGCAACCAAATCTGCCGTTTTCTTTTTTTTAACGTTTGCGTATACGTCGGGGTGTGTCGTTGTAAAAGCGACGCAGCATTCGGGAAAAGCATGACGCAGCTCTGATATAAAGCCGTTTGCCACAAGTGATTCACCCATCGAAACAGCGTGAACCCAAAAGACCGGTTTTTTGTTTAAGTTTTCGTTTTTAGGCAAAAGACCGTTAAAATCGTGCATGCCCTGCGCGATGCGTCTAAAAAAGTGTTCGGCATAAGGAACGGTAGCATAAGCTATA
>MWDD01000194.1 GCA_002070375.1 bacterium ADurb.Bin157
CTGCTGATGTGAGATTTTGTAACCGTTAATTCGGTTAATAAGGTCGCAGAACATTTCGTCGAAAGTCATAAATACTCCCCTAATTTAATTTAAACGCCGTATAAGCGTTTTTAACACGTCGGGCATAAACATACCCGGTAAACTCAAAACAAACGCAACCACGGGCACGCTATTGCATTACCACCCCATTTCTAAAAGCAACACGTCAACATATCTTGCAAAATCGTTACGAGCTATCTCATTTCTCATTAGTTTTGCGATGTATCTAATTTCATTTAACGCCGTTGGCGATGTTCTCAATTCAAGAAAGTTAATAAACGACCGCAGGTTAATCGACCATGAAAAAGCCGTGCGTGTTGATTCGGGCAGAAGATATTTCAGCAAATCATTCGGAACGCCCTTCTGACGCAGGCTTTGTATTGCTCGGTATGCCTGCAATTCAAGAAACTCTTTTGCGGCTACATATTCCGCCGCAACTTCGGGCTGCAAGTCTGCATAATCAGGCATAAAAAAGAAACGCCCAAGGTGTTCTTCCTGCATCATTTTGCCGAGTGCAAAGCGCGTTGATTTAACCGTAGGGCTTGCCATTCTGTGCCGCATGTGTTCTTGCAGTTCGGCGCGGCTTGCGCCTTCAATGTGAAAGTTTAATACAATATGTTCGGCGCAAGAAAGATGTTTTTTTACGCCGATGACCTTGCGCGTAAGCTCGAAACTTGGCTCTGAGTCGTAAGGTTGTGCAATGGCCTGATTAACCACTTCGACCGGCGTAACGCTCAAAAGTTTTACTTTGATTTTATCCACAATTCTCCCTTTCAATCTCAGCGGCCTTTTCGACCGCCCATTTAACTTTGCAATCTGCTTTCTTCGGGCACTCATCGCAACTTGAGATACCCAAAACTTCAAAGCAATCTGCGATTTGCAGCATAGCACAACCACAAAGAATATTCAAGACGGCGTTAAGATTCTTCATTCGCTTGTGCCTCCATTTCTTCAAGCATAGCACTTGCGGTCTGTGTAAGCTCATCAAGTTCACGTTCATTTTTGACGCTAGTAAATTTCACTAAAATATCATACATTTTTTTGGCGTTAGCAAGCAGAACCGCGTCGCCGCGCTGCATAAAACCAACAAGACCGAAGCCGTCGCCTGTTTGTGGGTTATAAAAGCCGCCCGCAGCATGAACGTAAAAATACTTTTTATCGACGCCCTTATCTTTAATATCTGGATTAAAAGCAACCCATTCGCCTTCAGTATGCTTAATCATGTTTCAATTCTCCCTCTGTATAATAAATAATATCGTCTGCCACGTAGCCCTTCGGTAGTTTAAAATTCAGCTTTTCGTGCAGGACACCGTATTTAACAACGCCTTTTTGATTCTCTACGGCGACTATTTTACCCTCACCGTGCAGGGTGATAACATGGTCATTCATTTTCATAAAAACTCCTATGTAAAAAAGCCCGGCTCATTTTCAGAGCCGGGCGGTTAATCAAAGGCTCAGGCCGTTAGCGCCGATTATTTGGCCGTCGGCATTTCTAACGGGTGCGCCGGGCACCATTACGTCGGCGCGGTCGGCAACGCGGTCTTTGACCATACGGCTGACGACCAATACAACGCCATCGACTGCGGCGGGCAGGTCGATAACATCGCCGAATACCGACTTGGTAACGGCGATACCGTTTACGTTGCCAACAGTTTCTGTTTTTGCAGAAACACGGGCAACTGTGCCAGAAGGCTGAATGTTGACGGTAGAGCCGTCAACAGAGATAAGATTCAGAATGTGGGGGGTCAGGTTGCGAATTTCCATAAAACACCTCTTTTTTTAATTTTGAGCTTCAAGCTCATGTTTTTATATTACCATGCAAGTTTTTAAATTGCAAGTAATTTTTTAAAATATTTTAAGCCTTTTTAAAACTTGCTCAGGTTTCTATGATTAATCGAGGTCTGCCAGAAAAACATCGCCGCCGCCCATCGGGGCAACCTTTCAAATATCTTCCTGCCATTTACACGCTTCGGCTTCCCGAACTTCGTCAGCTAGAGTTCTTGGCGCTCTGCTGAGATTCAGGGCAAGCTGAAGTTTTTCAGATTCAGCAAGAAGTTTTGCAGAAGATTCAACCGCTGACTGCAAAGACTGTTTTGCAATCACCGGTGCAAGCAGACTTTCATCAAGCTTGCGATTTTCAACAAGCCACAATAACTCGCGAAGATTGCGAGCAAGACGGCGGGTCTGCTCGGTATCTTTGCCAATTCTTGCGAACTTGGCAAGGGTTTCAATCATTCTATTCAAAGTTTCAATATTTCTCATACTTTCACCTCTTTTTTTAATTTCGCTCACAAGATTTAATATAAACCATGCAAAAATAAAAAGCAAGCATTATTTTTTAATTTTTAGAAAAAAGATTTTTATGCTATGATAAAGGTAGATAAAATAAGGAGTTTGCCAATGAAAGACGCTTTTTCTGTCGAAACCCTCATAAAAGTATTATCAAGCTTCG
>MWDD01000195.1 GCA_002070375.1 bacterium ADurb.Bin157
TGTTGCTTCATTAAAGTCAGAATCAGCCTCAATTTCTATTTTAGAAGAAGTGTTGCTGAATTTTTCTAAGTTAACTTTTTCGTCTTTAAGCACAGCGGTAATATTTTGCATGTTGTCTATTCTTGCAAAAGCTTCGCCGTTTTGATCGGTTTTATTGTGGTAATTTAAGCTTATTACAGCTTTATCGCCTTCGGTCATAAAGGCCATAACGCCGGGTTCAATATAAAAGTCGCGGCTAACCTGCATAGGTCTTTCATTTGAGGCAAAACCGCTGTTTTTATCTATGGCCACCGCGTATATTCGATACAAAGTCATTGTGTCGGGAACCTTAAATTCAATTTCCGCTTTTCCTTCTAAGTTTGTTTTAAGGGCTCCGTTCCAATATGCAACCGGCCTAAAGTCTTCTCTCAAATCAGATTCGGAAACAACTTCGCCGCTTCCTTCGCCGCCACCTGTTAAAGCTCTTGTTGATATGAGTTTAAAGAGATCCTGGCTTATCAAAGAAACTCTTAAATCACCCATAAATACTGAAAGAGGGATAGTGAAACTTTTTAATGCCGATAAAACGGGTGTTGCAAAGCCGGTTAATGCCAGTATAGATTCGTCAGCTACACAAACTGCCAATTCTGATTCTACTGCCGCACCCTGTGCGTTTTGCACCTTAAACTGTATTTTTTTCATCTGACCCGGCAGAGCTTTTATCAGGCTTTTTTCATTTTCTTCGATTGCAATGTTCAGTTTTGTTTGTTCATTGCTGACATTGATTTTAGCGTAACCGTATAAAGTGCGCGGGTAGTCTGTATCGACGTTCCCCGAATACATCGGGAATGTTGAGCGCAGTGCCGGCGCTGTTATGCCAACGTAAACATTAGGTTGGCAGGCTTTGGTCATCGTTTCTGTAAATTCACCGTATGATTTATCGGTCTTAATTACTCGTGCGTTGAGAATTTCGTTATTTTCGCATGTGACTAATGCGTATGAACATGGGCGGGGCAATGTGTATTTTATTGTGATTTTATCGTCTGTTTTTGCTTCGCTTTTGTCTGCGGTAAGCAACAGCCCGTTGCCGCTTTCGGTTCTGTTTTGTCGGTTATAGTCTACATAACTGCTTAAGCCGCCTGCAAGCGTCACTTCACGAGCCGATGACGATGTGTTGATGCCATCGCTGTATGTTGCTTTAACAATGTAATTTTCACTTTTGTCGAGATTGATGTTAAAAGAGGCTTCACCGTAATTTGTGTTCGCTGTCAGTAATACCTGCCTGACCCAAGCGTTAGTCCACGCGTAATACACGCTGCCGTTATCGCTGCGTTTTTGTGTGTAAAACCATTTGTTGGTCATCAGTTCTAATGTTACTTTGCCTTCCCCGAGGGGGTTGCCGTTTTTATCTATGGCGATAGTTTTTACAAGGCTCATTCCTTCTTTGTCGGGGCCCAAAACATCAGAGATGCCGACCCTAAAAGAAGGCTGTGGCTGATAGGTCTTTACCACTGTAGCTGCTTTGCCGTCTACATCAAGAATTGTGGCGGTTATTTCAATGGCGTTAAGCCCTGTAATTACAGATTGCGACAACATCAGCTCAATTTCGACCGACCCATCTTTGTCTAATATGGTGTTGCCCGACTCAATAAGAGTTCTGTCGCCCATATCGTTGCCAAAATAGTATTCGGGCCGCTGAATAAGCTTGGTTTTATGACCAACCATTTGTGCCGACCATTGCACCTTAGCGTGCCTTAAATAGCCGCCCGCGTAATACTTGCCCTTAATTTTAAATTTAACAAAATCCTGCTCTTTTTCTTGCCCTACAATATGCTGAATCTTCTTTTTTATTGTCGTAAAGCTAATTTCGCCAAAATGTCGCGGTGCCTCAAACTCTTGCACCTGAAAACTCTTAGTGCAATAAGAGGTCGTCTCGTAAGGCTCTTTGTGCTGTATTACGTTGTGCTGCGTCGAATCGCGCTTCATGAGCACGTCCCATTCAGGGTCGAGCTTAGAGTTTGTTTCAGAAGCGTTCTCGGGTATATACCCTATAATCTGATATTGCCCGGTTTGCGCGTAGCCCGAAATCTTAAAACTGTCGTTGCAGCTGCCAAAATTGCTTAAAACATGAGTCTTTTTATAAACTTCTTCGCCTTTGGCATTGTTTATGATAATAACCGCCTCGGTAGCGGTCGGAGTTTTGATAGCCCCATTATCATATTGTCTGAAAACAGCCTTCCAATATACTTCTTCGCCGGGCCTGTAAACACCCCTCTCAGAAAAAATCTGCCCGCGCCTGTCGATGAAGCTAATCTCGTCAACGGCCATTTGCTGCACGTTAGAGGGGTATATGCGGTTCGTGTCAAGCTTGATAAAGCTGCTGTCACTTTCGGTTACAACCGAAGCCATTATCAAATCGGATATTGCAACGGGCTCTTGAACAAACTTATAGTTTTCTTCTTCAAAATAAATTTGTTTTAAGTTCTCGTTGTTTTTAACAG
>MWDD01000196.1 GCA_002070375.1 bacterium ADurb.Bin157
CCTTCAAGACGAAAAACACGTTTTGTATAATTATGTGACCAATATTTTATTGGATAGAATATTTTCCAAACGTTTTGCGCCTGAAATAGAACATGTAACGTTGGTTGCTTCCAAGCGTGAGACCAACAAGTTTCTGAATGAAAACTTTTCAAGTTACCTTAACCGCAAGGTTACAAATACGCATAAAATTAAATTCACAGTGCAGATTAAAACACCGGCTGAAGAAAAAAGCCTGCAAGTTGTTGATTTTGTGAGCTGGGCGATATTTCACAAATACGAATACGGTGATGATAGCTATTATAAGCTAATAAGAGAGAAGATTATGGAGGAAAATCCGCTTTTCCCCTAAAATGCAAAACCCCATGCGCTATTTACGAGTAACCATCCGGATACCCACGCATGAGGACTTACTTGCGGCTAAAATATGGGCTTTTCGTCATGAAAAGTCAAGAGTAAATTTGGTTGGTAGCGAAAATCGCATATAGATGATATAAATATTATAATGAAATAAGGAACTTGTGAAGCATGAACGAAAATACATCCGGTATTATCAGTAAGATATGGAGCTTCTGCCATACATTGCGCGACGACGGCGTAAGCTATGGCGATTATCTGGAACAGCTTACATATTTACTTTTTTTAAAAATGGCGGACGAGTATTCAAAGCCGCCACATAATAGAAAACTGGATGTGCCCAAGCAATATAATTGGGAAAGCCTGACAGCAAAAAGCGGCGCGGCACTGGAAGTGCATTATACGACATTGCTGCGTGAGCTTTCACGTGCCAAGGGGATCCTAGGGCAAATTTTCACCAAGAGCCAAAACAAAATTCAAGACCCGGCCAAACTCTACAAACTCATTGATATGATTAACAAAGAGCAATGGACGTTGATGGGTGCGGATCTCAAAGGAAAGATTTATGAAGGCCTTTTGGAAAAGAATGCCGAAGATACCAAAAGTGGTGCGGGGCAGTATTTTACGCCGCGGCCTTTGATTAAAGCGATGGTTGCCTGCATCCGGCCCGAGCCCGGGAAAACCATAGCCGACCCGGCCTGCGGCACGGGAGGATTTTTCCTGGCGGCTTATGATTACATTGCCGATTCCAAAAACTTCTCCTTGACCAAAGCACAAAAAGAATTTTTGAAAAATTCAACTTTTTACGGAAACGAAATTGTGGCTGGTGCACGACGCCTGGCATTAATGAATATGTTTCTGCATAATATCGGCGATATTGATTCCGAAACTTTTATTCTGCCGACCGATTCGCTGGTTGCCGAACCAAGGTTTCGCGTTGATTATGTGCTGACCAATCCTCCTTTCGGCAAGAAAAGTAGCATGACGTTTACCAATGAAGAAGGCGAGCAGGAAAAAGAAGACTTGACTTACAATCGTCAAGATTTCTGGGCGACAACCAGCAATAAACAACTAAATTTCGTTCAGCATATTCGCACAATGCTGAAAACCACCGGCAAGGCGGCGGTTGTTGTGCCGGACAATGTTTTGTTTGAAGGCGGCGCTGGCGAAACCGTCCGTAAAAAATTATTGGAAACAACCGATTTGCATACAATCCTGCGCCTTCCCACAGGCATATTTTATGCGCAAGGCGTCAAAGCGAATGTTTTGTTTTTCGATAACAAACCGGCCAGCAAAGACCCATGGACGCAAGACGTTTGGATTTACGATTACCGCACCAATATCCGCCATACTCTGAAGAAATCGCCTTTGAAGTTTGAAGACCTTCAGGACTTTATAAAATGTTACAATCCGGCGAACCGCCAAAAACGTAAAGAAACATGGAATCCAGAGAAGAATCCCGAAGGACGCTGGCGCAAATTTACATATGAAGAAATCATCGCTCGCGACAAAACAAGCCTTGATATTACCTGGCTGAAAGACAAAAGCCTTGCCGATTTGGACAATCTGCCCGACCCGGATGTCCTGGCAAACGATATTATTGAAAATCTTGAAGCAGGGATAGAAAGCTTTAAGGTGATAATGGAGAAATTGAATAATAAATAGGATGGCAGTGTGCAACGTCTGAATGTAAGACAATCACAGATTAGAGAATGCATTGAAAAATCG
>MWDD01000197.1 GCA_002070375.1 bacterium ADurb.Bin157
AATCAAATAGAAAATAAATGTCTTAAATTTTTTAGCCATATTTTGCGCTATCGTCAGAAAGGGCATATAACTTAACCTTATATTTTGTGATATAATCTACATCGAACAATTTTAAGGAAGTATCATGAACAAGTCAAAATTACCTTTAATAGCTATTATTGCGTTTTTTTCAAGCATCTTATTTCAATGTTTCGCGAAGGAAAACAACAATATGAATTGGCAACAAATCGATAAAGAATATAATTACGATAAAAATGATTTGGGACTAACTTTTAACAATGATGTGCCTGTTATTAAGCTTTGGGCTCCGTTAGCGGAAAAAGTCGATCTTTATTTATTCGACAAAACAGACCAAACCAAAACAATCTCGAAATTACCTATGGAATCCGCAGAAAATGGCATTTGGCAAGCAAAGCTTAGCACTGATCACTATGGCTGCTTTTATCAATTTGAAGTAAACAACCCGGGCAAGAGCGCGAAGCGAGTATTAGACCCCTATGCAAGGTCAATGGCAGCGGTGACCGTAAGCCGCGACGGCAACGACGCAGGGGCAACAGGCGATTTTGTAGGAAAAGCAGCTATAGTTTTTCCCAAAAACCACGGAAACTGCGAACCGGTTAAAAAGATTAAGGGCTACGAAAAGCGCGAAGACGCGGTGATTTATGAGGTACATATAAGAGACTTCACTTCTGACCCAACCATTGCAAGCGAACTGAAGTCGCGTTGGGGCAGCTACGAAGCTTTAATAGACAAACTTGATTACATTAAGGAGCTGGGCGTTACTCATATACAACTTTTGCCGGTCATGGCATGGTATTTTGGCGATGAAACGGCAATGAGCGAACGTGACCTTGCTTGGAGCACAAAAAGCAAAAGCTACAATTGGGGATATGACCCTCAGAATTACTTCTCGCCCGATGGTGCATATTCGGTAAACCCGGCTGACCCGACACTGCGCATAAAAGAATTAAAAACGCTTATAAACGCAGTTCACGAGCGCGAAATGGGGGTCATACTCGATGTGGTTTACACACACATGATTAAGGCCGATTTTCTTGAAGACATTGTGCCCGATTATTACTTTTTTAAAGATTCGAAGGGCAACTTTGTGGGCGATTTTGGCAACAATTTGGCAACAAACCGAAAAATGGCCGCCAAACTGCTTGTCGACTCGGTCAAATATTGGCACGACGAGTATAAAATTGACGGCATGCGCTTTGACATGATGGGCGATGCCACTGCCGACGCCATACAAGCGGCTTATGACGCGGCTGCGAAAATTAACCCGAACACACTCTTTTTGGGTGAGGGTTGGCGAACCTTTAAGGGTCACATCGATACGCCCTCTTTAAAAGGGAAAGGCGCTGACCAAGACTGGATGAGCCAAACTGACTCGGTGGGCGTATTCAGTGATGAGATTCGTAACGATTTAAAATCCGGGTTTGGGTGCGAAGGGGAACCTAAGTTTTTAACCGGCGGCGCCCAAAACATCGAAAAATTATTTAAAAATTTAAAGGGCCGGCCTACAAATTTTGTGGCCAATTCACCGGGAGCCGTAATTCAATACATTGAGGCGCACGATAATCTGCCGCTTTATGACGTAATTGCGCAATCAATAAAAAAAGACCCCGAGTTCAAAGAAAATGACACTGAGATTCATAAGCGAATCAGGCTTGGCAACCTGCTCATTTTAACGGCTCAGGGAACTGCATTTATACACGCGGGGCAAGAGTATGGGCGCACAAAGCAATGGTTTGGCAAAAAGAGACCCGAACAAAAATATCATATACTTACCGACAAAAATAACAAAAACTTTGTAAACCCTTATTTTATACATGATTCGTATCATTCATCCGATGCCATTAATAAGTTTGATTGGCAAAAAGCCACAAATTCAAATATATTTGCAATTAACGTTGAAACGGTCGAGTACACAAAAGGACTGATAGCCTTAAGGCAGTCGTCAGATGCTTTCAGACTCGGCAATAAAGAGCTTATAGACAAAAACGTCAG
>MWDD01000198.1 GCA_002070375.1 bacterium ADurb.Bin157
CAAAGACGCATCACAAGACAGCAAAAAGGAACTGATCGAGGCCACAACAGGCGCTGTCAAAATCAAAGCCCCGGCCAATATACTGCAACTGATCTACGATGCAGGAATCGGCGCAAAGCGAAGCCAGGGGTTTGGCATGCTGGAGGTTCTTTAATGAAGAAAAAAGAGACGGCAAGCAATCAAATAACCATATACGAAACCGACGACGGCAAAGCGCGCATTGAAGTTCGCTTTGAAAATGAGAATGTATGGCTTACACAGCGTCTAATGGCGGAACTTTTTGACTGTAGTGTTGACAACATATCCCTGCATTTAAAAAATATTTTTAAAGAGAACGAATTGGACGTCAAAGCAGTTACCGAGGAATACTCGATAACTGCCGTAGACGGCAAGAGTTACAAAACAAAACATTACAGTCTTGAGGCTATTATTGCCGTTGGCTACAGAGTCAACTCTATTCGCGGCACCCAATTCCGAATCTGGGCTACCGATAAGCTTAAAAATTACATTCTGAAAGGCTTTGCGATAGACAGCTGGCGCTTTAAGTATGGCACCCGGTTTGAGACCCGTTATTTTGACGACCTTCTTGAAGAAATTCGTGAGATTCGGGCAAGCGAACGTCTGGCGTATCAAAAAATAACGGACATCTATACAACCGCAATCGATTATTCACCGCAAACTGCGGAAGCGGAAAAGTTTTTTGCCACAGTACAAAACAAACTTCATTTTGCGATTACCGGACAAACCGCTGCTGAGATCATAGCCACGCGGGTGGATAAAAATAAACCGAATATGGGATTGACGACATGGCGAAAAGCGCCCCGCGGTAAAATATTGCCGGCGGATATTAAAATTGCCAAGAACTATCTGCAAAAAGACGAGCTGTTACAACTAAACCGGATAGTCACCATGTATATCGACTATGCAGAGCTTCAGGCAAGCAGAAGAAGACCAATGTACATGCGCGATTGGCGCGCCAAACTGGACGCCTTTCTTAAATTCAACGAGCAGGAAATCCTGCATAATGCGGGTAAGGTATCGCATGAAGTCGCAGCAGCGCTTGCGGAAAAAGAATATGAAGGTTTCCGAATCGATCAGGATAAACACTTTGAATCCGACTTTGACAAGCTGGTCAAGGCGTGCTTGCCCGAAACGCAAAAAAAGAAACCGTGAAGAGAACTACATGACAGATAAATTCAAGCGTATCGGCCAAGCCAACGGCGGCCGCTGGGAGGTTGTGGGATGAATAGAGACAATGTTGAATTTTCTATAACGGGTAATTTTCAATACGACGCTGGTCTTTTAGGTTTGGTAAATATTGTGAAGGACTTTGACCTGGAGGATAGATTGAACTTTACGATATGTGACAACACCATAACATTCCCAAGAGAAATGATGCCGGTAATTGGTCAATTAGGGTACTTGTATGGTTTTGTTGCAAAAGGTGATGCTATTTTCTCAAAAGGCAAACTCAATGTAAAAACGAAAATGCCCGACAAGAGCCAAAAAGATAAAGGTAAAAAAAAGAAGCCAGAGCCAATAATTCAATTCGCTGATTTCAAAAAAATTGTAACGGACACCGCATTACGTTCAATTGCAGCAAAAGACCAGATTGAACTGGAAGATATTTTTACTGAATTTGCTGATGACCTTTGTAATTACTTTCACTTAGAAAAAAACCATACAAACAAAGCATACGGATATACCGCACTAAACATTTTCAATGCTTCACATCTAAACACTATCAATCCGAGTATAATAAATACAAAAAAACGAAAGGAACCAATCAAAGCTTATCAAGCATATATTAGAAGATTTAAACCAGAGTTGTCGAATGGCAAAGCTGAATGTCTCTTTTGCGACAGCCCAACAGACACGCCACTATCAAGAGAGAACTTTCTATTTGCGCC
>MWDD01000199.1 GCA_002070375.1 bacterium ADurb.Bin157
TTGAAATTGAAAAGGCGGTAAATACTATCAACCACGCGCAAGAAACGCAGCAAGATGTTTATTTTGCTTTTGCCGTGCTTGCGGCTGAGATTGAGGATTTTGAATACTGGAATAACAAGAAGTCTGCACTTTAACATTGATGATGTTATCGTGCAAAAACAGCTTGCAAAATAATTGCGGGTATGTTTAAATGTTTTTATCAAAAAAGGGGGAATTTATAGAAAGTTTAAAATTTAAGGTGATTTTGGGAACAAGCGAGCGCCGCGAGGCATTTTTGAAGGCGATTAAAAAAGCCGGAGTTAATGGTTATATTGTTGATGCTGATTTTCTGGCAGGAGCCAATTTTGCGTGGTTGGACTATAAATTCAGAGAAAACAGCTTTTTTTATAACACAACAAATCACTGCAATATGTTTGAAGATTGCGAATACCCACTAATCCGGCTCTGCGAAGCAATCGCAAGGCTTGAAAAATATGCGGCGGGATTACAGCCAGAGTTTAATATCAAACCCGGCGATGATGTTTTGGTAAGAGATCGTTCAGATCGCCCGTGGCGAATCGCTAGATTTTCATACATCAATGAAAGCTTAAGCGCGTTTGCATGTGAAAGTGAATGGCGGCAGTTAGCTTTTTACAAAGGCAATGAATCGTCTGTCGGAAAATTCAGCGATATTGATTTTTGGTATGTAAAAAATGGCAAGCCAGAGCTTATTAAAGGAGAAAACAAATGAAACTTTCAGAACTGAGTTTTAAAGTAATTACCGGCACAGAAGAAAGAAATCGGGCCATTCAGGAGGCGTTGTTTGCCAAGGGTGGCGTGTGGTGCAATGATGAAAAAGAAGTTAAAAATTTGGACGCCGTGCAACTTTCATATAATGCCAAATTAAAAACAGATAGAGTTGAATGTCGCCTTGATGGTTTGCAATATTCGGGGATGCGGTTTAGCCCCAAGCACTTTTTTAATGAAGTCATCGCCCCAGAAGTAACTTTTCATCAGGCTCTCGACCTTATCGCGCAGGTTGACGACCCTCAGCCAGAGTTTTCATTCAAGCCGTTCGATAAAATCATTGCGGCATACGATGGTTATTCTTCAACTAATTGGGTGCCAGAATTTTTCTCGCTTTTAATTCGCGGTAGTTTTTGGACAATGAATCGAATGCAAGCGCCGATTATGATTGCAAAATATGAGGGCAACGAAAATCTTTTGGGTGAAAGCATTATGCGCAAGCCTGCCGAATGGTGGGAAATCAAAGACGGCAAACCCGTGCTTGTGAAAAGAGATAAATAATGCACAGCGACCTAATCCCGATTTTTATCGTGTTTTTTATTGTTAATGGCATTATCTTATGCCGAAATAAAAGAAAGAGGTAAAACCAATGAACGAACTAATCATCACCGCGTCACCCATCGACATTACAGGCAACTTTGAAGAAATCAAAGCCGAATTGATTGAAAATCTGAAAACATTTGAAATCGCCGTAACCGATGAGAACTTGGCAGAAGCAAAGAAAATGGCAACTGACCTGAATAAGCTCGCAAAACAGATTGATGACGTGCGCAAGGCAAAGGCCACCGAGTTTAAAGCGCCGGTAGTTGCTTTTGAAGCCAAAGTTAAAGAGCTAACAACCCTGATTCTGAACGGCAGAGCCAAGATTATCGAGCAGACCGAAGTTTACGAAAACAAAGTGCGCGAACTCTGCAAAAAGCTGCTCACCGAAGAATTAACGCGCCTTTACGAGGCTCTTGCGGTATCGCCCGAATACAGAACCGCAAACATTGAAAAGCTCGCAATCTCAAGCAACTTGACCGGCAACATGAAGCTGACAAAGAAAGCCGCAGATGCAGTGCTTGAAATGGTGCAGGCTGACAAAAACGTGCAAGATACTGTTAATTCTCGAATCGCG
>MWDD01000200.1 GCA_002070375.1 bacterium ADurb.Bin157
CGTTCGGTTAAAATAGACAACACCGGGGCTTGCGATGATTATAAGAAGCTGCCCACTTTAAAACGTGAAGAAAACTTGACGTTAATGACTGCCCCGCTTATAAACAAAGATAATTTAGTCGGTGTCATTAATTGTGAAAGAACTTTAACAAAACGCGGTCCTTTTACTTTCGAAAACTTGGATTTGCTTGAAACTTTAGCTTCTCAAGCTTCTATTGCAATCGAAAATGCAAGGTTGTATCACAACTTGTTGAATGTTTATTTAGAAACGATTCGATCGTTGGCTGCGGCAATCGATGCCAAAGACAGCTATACTCACGGACATTCAAGGCGTGTTACCGACCTTAGTGTTGGGCTGGCTCTTGAAATGAATCTTCCTAAAACCGATGTAGATACCATAAGACACGCTTCCTTGCTGCATGACGTGGGCAAAATCGGTATCTCTGAGCAAATTTTGTTAAAGCCGGGTAGGCTTAACGACGAAGAGTTCGAAACCATTAAGGCTCACCCTTACATTGGGGCCGGTATCCTAAATTCTATCGAATTTTTGAAAAATGTTTGCGAAATTATCAAACATCATCACGAAAGGTTCGACGGAAGAGGTTATCCCGACGGTCTTCAGGGTGATGAAATACCCTTAGGGGCAAGAATTATTACGGTTGCCGATTCTTTCGATGCCATAACTTCAAGAAGACCTTACAGAAAACCTTTAACCTTTGATGAAGCAACTTCAGAGATTATAAGGTGTTCAGGCTCTCAGCTCGACCCGCAGGTGGTCGATGCCTTCGTAAGATTAAAAGATTCCAAACATTGTCCGCCGTGGTTTAGTGGCGACTACCTTGACCAATCTTTGGCGGATAAGTTTCCGTTGCAATTATGAAAAAAATCGCAGTAACTTTTGTTTTGTTAATGATGGCCGCTTTCCTTTCAAGCGGCTGTTTTAGCGAGCATGAGTATGTTGCAGATTACCAAATACCCGACACCTTCATTTATTCAATCACGGGCACGACAAACGGAATCGGTGACAGAAACATTACTTTTACCAACAATTTGCGCAAAGCTGTTACGGATTCGGGTATTTACAGCGCTTCTGCCATGAGGGTTAAAATATATAATTACGACACAGACACTGTGGGGGCTCCGATTGCCAATATCATTCCCTCAATGACAGAAGGTAAAATTGTTTGTAATACCACAGAAGCGGAAGAGGCGGCTTTAAAGGCCTGTAAACAGGTTTTGATTCAGGTGGAGGCCACACGTGGCAACAACACAATTGTTGTTCTTGAAGGAGTTGTTTATAACGGTTTCAGTCGAGCCGGCACGATTCAGGTGAATTTAGACTTTTTTACTTATACAAAATCGCTCATTTATAAGGCTTGGCATAACTTGCATCCTACAAGTGATTACGCCGATTTTATATATAATCTTGTTAAATCAGATACCTATATCGATTTGGCTGTGGTCGGTGTTAAAGAGGCTATTGCCGATTGGAACAACTTCGATTATCTTAATTTAGACTACGATTTGGCTATTCCAAGCAATATTGCCGTTAATATGAGCAGCGAAAAATGTTACAATCTTTATTGCTTAAAGGTTCCCGGTCTTGAAGAAGGGGGAATTTTTTCGGGCGTAAGGTGTGAAGACATATATGTTCAGGTGATTGGCTTAGACGGCAAGGTAATACAAGAAAAAGTGTTGTCCCCCGACGGTTCTTTTACTTTTTCGTTGCCGGGCAAAAATACGGTGTTTTATGATGTCAAGGTGCTTTCAGGTCTTTCTGAGAGCTGGCTTGCAACTAATTTAGTCAAAA
>MWDD01000201.1 GCA_002070375.1 bacterium ADurb.Bin157
ATCGATATAGACGGAATTCCTAACTCAGGCTACAAATACGCACTGCCGGGCAGAGACCTCAATTTTGCCGATAACATGGGCTGGGAAAAAATGATTTTGGTTTCCCCGATAAGCGAGATCGAATTAGAAGAAATACTTAACGATAAAATTGACGAGCTTGAGTTTCAGGAACAAATACCCGATATTCTTTTTCCCGAATATGTGAAAATTATTCGAGACAGGGTGATCATGCGAATTTCAAAAAAGAAATTGCCGCGCATTTCTGAGAGATCGGGTTTTCAGGTTTTTGCTATGGGGTACAAAGATTTGGTTTCCCCAAACAGGCTTATAAACAGAGATGTGAAAAGCTTTGCCACTTTAGATGATTTTGGCGGCGGAAGCGATTATTATGGCGATCCGACTGTTATTGATTTGATTATGCCAAAGGGATGCGATCAATATGATTTTCTCAAGCGCCATAAAGCGCAGCCGTTCAGAGAAAACATTTTATACGCCGAAGTGCCTTTTGTCTATAAAGACAATGAACGAAAGAGCCCTGTTGTGGCGGCCATGGGCCGGCATAAGCAGCATCTTGGTTCGCCGGTTCCCGTAGCGTTGCCAAATGTCGTGCCGACACCCGGTTCGGCGCTTATGCCAAAGCCTGTTGTGCCCGAATCGAAGCTTCAGATTAAATATGTTCCGATACCTGTTCCGGTAAAACCTGCGGGCGCCGAGCCGGGTGGATTCGTACCCCTGAAGGGCGAGCGGGAGCTTAATGTTGCTCCGCCGGTAGTGGGGACAGCAACGGGTAGCAGCTTTATGCCGCTGAAAAAACCGTAAAGACGAAAAAAATGGCTTACTTTTTGGGTAAGCCATTTTTTTTATATTTTTTTTGCAGTGTACATAAAAAAAGCTAAGACTTAGGCCTTGTGATGCCGAAAAAGGGAAACTTAAAAAAATATTTTGAGAAATTTAAAAAATATACTTGACTTTATATCGATTTGAGATTATTCTTTCGGCTTAAGGATATACTTTAAATGTGCAAAATTTGAAGTGACACCGATGCTCTCGAACTTAAAAGGAAACAAGGCCACTTATTAGGCAAAAGAGTAAAGGGTTACAACGAACCGAGCATATACGAAGTGTCTCCGAATGTTCTAAATGTAGTAAACAAATTTCATTTAAAGGATGACGCAATGAAACGTATTTCTATGCTTCTCGTAGCGGTTATGGTTCTTTCAACCGTAGTTGCAACCGCAAACCCCTTCTCTGATGTTCCTTTTTCACACTGGTCATATGACGCAGTAAACAAACTCACTTCTAAAGGTATCCTCCAGGGTTATCCCGATGGTACTTTCAAAGGTGAAAAGAACGTTACTCGCTACCACCTTGCTATGGTCGTTGCAAAAATGCTCTCTAACGTAGAACAGATGCTCGAATCAGGCACCGGCAGCAGTCTCGTAACTAAAGCTGACCTCCAGACCCTCGAAAAACTCACTGTTGAATTCGCAGACGAACTCGCTCTCCTCGGCGTTAAAGTTACCGCCCTCGAAGACGATATGCAGATTGTAAAAGAAGATGTAGCCGGCGTTAAAAAAGACGTTGACAGCATCAAAGGTTACATGGCTCGCGGCGGAATGGAAAAAGTAGCTATCAGCGGCGACATGATCGTAAGACATGACGACAACGTTAAAACTAAACCTGCAGTTGCTAGCAACGTTCACACTTCAGCTATGTTCAGACTTCGCTTCGATGCTAACATCGACGAAAACGTAACTGCAGCAGTTCGTTATGTTATGTATGCTGACCAGTTCGGTA
>MWDD01000202.1 GCA_002070375.1 bacterium ADurb.Bin157
TGCCAAAATAGTTGCGCCCGCTCTTGAGATTAAAAGGTCTGAGGCATCGAAAATTTCTTTCATTTCGTGGTGATAGGGCAAAAGAGTATAGTTTGCGGGCGGGTTTTTGACTGCGTTATTAACCATTTCGTAGTCGCGTTCGCCCGAAATGTGGATAAGCTTAACGTTTTTGTGTTCTCTGAGCCAAGTTTGGGCAAGTTCTATGCAGAGCTTGTTAAGTGACAGAGCTCCTCTTGAGCCGCCTACTACGGCTACGGTAAAGTTTTCTTCGTTATTTTTTTCAAAAAGTTTGTTTGTGTCTGCTTTATTTTGGTTTAAAAATGCTTTTCTGACAGGGTTTCCCGTTACGATAATTCTTTCGTTATCGGGCTTGTAGGCAGATTCGTAGGTCAAGAAAACTTTTTTTGCCGACGAAACAAACAGCTTGTTAGTGACTCCCATGGCTGCGTTTTGTTCGTGCATCACAACGGGAATGTTTAAGATTCTGGCTGCGGCGAGCACAGGAAAAGCTACGAAACCGCCGGTTGTAATAGCCAGGTCAGGTTTGAATTCCTTTAAGTGCTTGTAAGCTTTGTAGATTCCTCTTAAGTTCACAAAAGGAAACGAAAACCATTTCAAGCTGAGTTTTCTGGGCATTCCCAGGGCTTCAACGCCCATAAATCGAATGTCTTTTTCTCTTTCAATTATTTTTTCTTCCAGTCCGCCCGTAACGCCGATGTATCCTGCTTCAAAGTCGTATTTCTCTTTTAAAATTTCTTTAATTGCCAATGCGGGATAAATATGGCCGCCCGTTCCGCCTCCGCTGAATACAACTTTCATTTTGCTTTCCTTATCCCGTGCCCCGGCGCTTTGAACTGCACCGAGAACAGTGAGGGTTTGTGTTCTTCATACATGCTTTTCGTAGAAGTATATTTTGAAATGTTAAGCAATACTCCGACACCCATTGCTAAGAATACCAAGCTCGAACCACCATAACTTATGAATGGCAGCGTAACGCCGGTTGTTGGAATTAGACTTAATACAACGCCTATGTTAACCATCACCTGCAGACCTATAACAGCTGTTAAGCCCGATGCAAGTAAAAAGCCAAACATGTCGGGTGCGCGGGTTGCTATATACAGACCGCGCCAAATAAGCACTAAAAACAGTAACAGCACGAATATTCCGCCTATAAGGCCAAGCTCTTCACAAATTATTGCAAAGATAAAGTCTGTGTGACGCTCGGGCAAAATAAAAAACTTCTGTCTGCTTTGTCCGAGTCCGAATCCGAATAAACCACCGGAACCAATCGCCACCAGAGACTGGATAATGTGATACCCGCTTCCTTGGGCATTTTCCCATGGATTAATGAATGCGAGCAAACGGCGCATACGGTATCCCGCTCTGAAAATAAGCGCGAAAACCATGCCGACAGCGCCCGCCGAGAGCCAGGCTAGGTTTTTAACAGAGCCGTTTCCGAGAAAATACATTGTGAGGTAGGTTCCCATTATGAGGGTGGCTGTGGAAAGGTTCGGCTCTTTGTATATGAGTAAAAATATAACGCCGGTAACAAGTAAATCAGGAAGCATACCTTGGGTGAAGCTTTTTATTTTTTCTTGCCTGAGCGAGATTGAGTGCGCCATATAGAGCACAAAACACATTTTCGCGAATTCTGAGGGCTGAAACCCGAAGCCGCCGAAGCGCAGCCAGCGTTTTGCACCGCCGATATCGCGCGCTACTCCGGGCACCAAAACCAGTATAAGCAGTATGATCGATATGGCAAGCATCGGCACTGTCGCC
>MWDD01000203.1 GCA_002070375.1 bacterium ADurb.Bin157
CATAAGGTTTGTGAAAAATATTATTTTTCGTCTTCAAAAATAACACAAGCTAAATTACAAAAAACGGATTTATATCCACCGCCAACCTTATGTCGCCGGTTCTTTTTGTTTTCCTGACAGAATCGCCCACAGTCTTTGTCAACAAATTCAAGTCAGACATTTTGAGCATCAGCTGAAACCTGTATCGATTGTTGATTCTTTCAATACTGGCAGGCGCAGGGCCGAAAATCTCATACTTTGAACCTAATTCTTGCTCGTTGGTTTTTAAAAAATCTGTAATATTGGCACGTAGATCGCGTGCAGATTGTTCCGTCTTAATAGGATCGCTTCCGGATATAATAAAATAAGCCAATTCAATAAACGGAGGAAAAACTGCCGCTTTTCTAAACTCACATTCCTTTTTAAAAAAACCTGCGTAATCTTCCGTTAAAGCATATGTAATCGAATGGTGGTCCGGACTGTAAGTCTGAAGAATTACATCCCCGGGACAGTCTCCTCGTCCCGCACGTCCCGAAACCTGTGCCAATAAAGAAAAATTGCGCTCCGAAGCTCTAAAATCAGGAACTCGGAGCAAGCTGTCCGCAGCAAGAATACCGACCAAAGTTACATCAGGAAAATCAAGCCCCTTTGCAACCATCTGTGTACCAATCAATATATCAATTTCGCGATTGCCGAAACGGTCTAAAATATCTTCCAGACTGCCTTTTGTCGTTACACAATCTGAGTCCAAACGCTGAATTCGCGCGTCAGGAAAATACCGACGTGCCTCCGCTTCTACACGTTGGGTGCCCGCACCAAAGAATTTAATCGACTTGCTCCCGCATTTCGGACACAAAGTAGGTACATTCTGTAGCTGACCGCAGTAATGACAACGCATAACCCTGCTTTTATCATGAAAAACCAACGATACCTTGCACTGTGAACAAGAAACAGCTTCTCCGCACTCTCTGCAAAACACAAAACTGGAAAATCCGCGCCTGTTAAGAAACAAAATAACCTGTTTCTTGTTAGACAAAGTTGCTCTTACAGAACTGCATAAAGCCTCAGAAAATATTGAGCGGTTCTTCTTTGTTACAAGCTCATTACGCATATCGACAACCTTAACGCGAGGAGGCTGTCGATTGCTTACACGACTGTTTATTTCAACCAACTCATACTTATTCCTCAAACAATTCTCAAACGAATCAACAGTGGGAGTGGCAGACCCCATAACAAGCTGAGCACCCTCTATCTCACACCTCGCCAAAGCCACTTCGCGAGCATGATATCTGGGAGACTCGCCCTGCTTAAAAGAAGGCTCTCCCTCTTCATCTAATATTATGGTACCTAACTTCGGCAAGGGCGCAAAAACGGCCGATCTGGCACCGACCACAACAGGCAATATTCCCCTTCTTATGCGCTCCCATTGATCAAATCGCTCGCCGTCTGAAAGCTTGCTGTGCAAAACAGCCACCTTTTCTCCAAAACGGTCAGTAAAACGCTTGAGCATCTGAGGAGTCAGAGATATTTCAGGAACCAGAATAATAGCCGTTAAGCCCAGATTCAATATCTCCGCAACCCAGCGCAAATATATTTCGGTCTTGCCGGAACAAGTCACGCCCCGTATTAAAACAGGTTTTTTCTCGTTTTCGAAAGAATGCTTGATCTTTTCAAGAGCCCGAATTTGATCTGAAGAAAGTTCGGGAGGTAAAACGACATCACGCTTGTAATAGGCCTCT
>MWDD01000204.1 GCA_002070375.1 bacterium ADurb.Bin157
GAAAGGTGGTAAAAAATGAAAGCATCAGAACTGGCAAAAGAATTGCTTAAGGTGCCGGATTGTGAAGTGCTGATAAGACGCTTTGAGCTTAATGAAAACGTTTTTGACGGCGAAATGAAAGAGGCAGAAGTAACTGGCATTTGGCAGTTTTCGGTAGAAAACAAATGGCTTGAATTAAGCCTGAAAGAGAGGCACTCATGAGCGGCGGCCACTTCCCCGGCAACTATCATATCGGCGAAATTGCGCGGGAAATCGAGGAACTTGTCAGAAGTAACAACGACACCGATTTAAACGAATGGGGAACGCCGCGAGGCCACTTTTACCCGCCCGAAGTTATCAAAGAGTTTAAAAAGGCTGTTAAGTTGCTGAAACAAGCTGATGTTTACGTGCATCGCATTGATTACCTTGTCAGCGGAGACGACGGCGAAGAATCCTTTTTAAGACGATTGAAAGAAGATTTGAAGGAGAAAACAAAATGAAAATCTATACAATCGAGCATCATGGCGACTTTTGCTACGACTCATATCTTGAACATGTAATTGTTGCTGACAACCACGAGCAGGTCACTGAATTGGCTATTTCAAGAAAAGGCGATGAAGGCGCTGAAATATGGAAAACGGCAACCATTACAGAACACGGCACATATACTGGCGATAAAAAAGAGCCGTTTATATTGCTTTCAGATTATGCGGCGGGATAAAGGAGAAAACAAAATGAAAAAACTGCTATTAATCGGCCTTATCTTGCTAACCGGGTGCAATAATCCCATTTCCTCACAGGTTGATAAAGAGGGTGACGAAACCCGCGCCGAAATCGCCGCTGAAATGGTTGTTGCAAAGCAAGAAATTCAGCAGATGATTAACAATCAGGTCGGCTCGACAACGGCAGAACTCGATAACAAGTTGAACGCGATTATTCAGTATCTCAATTACATGAGTATTTACAGATGAAGCTTGCAATTCTGATTATACTTGTGTTATTCTGTTGCGGTTGCGAGCGCGGTAATTATTTTGATACCGGCGCGATTCTAATTGATAAGAACTTAATAAAAAACGTGGAGGTTAAGAAATGAGTGTTTATGGTAAAAAGATTGTGATTGATGGGGTTGAATATGTGGCGGTGCCACAAAAAACGGGTAAAATTTGTGCTGATTGCGAATTTTACGGCAATGCAACCGGCTTTCCTTGCGAATCAAATGAATTTAGAAAGATTTTTGGCGATGTATGCACAACACACTTAAGCATGATTCTGAAAAAAGTCACGCCGAAAAAGAAGCCTGAAAATAAGTGCGCGGTTGGAGTTGCGCCTGAATCGGCATGGGGCAAAGCGTCAATGCCAAATATGACAAGCGAAGTTTACGGCCAGCCATATCTGAACCCGCTCGATATGATGTATCGCGATAAAACGGTTTTGATTGATAACAAGCCATGCAAAATAATTGACGCGGCCCATGAGTGCAACAACGATGGCGTTAGACATATTATTACCTTTGCAGAAATGCCTTGCAATCTAATGCCGGTTATCAGATGCGACGCCGATAAATTCATCGTATGCCTCTCAGAATCCGACGGCCTGAAGCCCTCGGACGTGCCGAAGCAGCACCATTCAGAAGCCGATGCAATCAAAGAAGCTGAAAGGCTCTGCAAAAAACACAATCAGAAATTTGTGGTTCTGAAGGTGGTCGCAGAAGTAGCGCCGGAAATCAAGCC
>MWDD01000205.1 GCA_002070375.1 bacterium ADurb.Bin157
TTAGTCGGCATCGGAATGATACTTTTGCTTTATATTGGCGGCAATATGGTCATAGAAAAAACCGTAACCTTAGGTGTATTTATGGCTTTTCAAGGCTATATGCTCAAGCTAAACTGGCCCATGAGAGCCATAGGCATGATTATTTCTTCTTATCAAAGGGGAAAAGCTTCTCTTGAGCGCTGCATACTAATTCTTAAAGAAGAAAAAGAAAACAGCGGCGAAAGCGAGCACACAGTGTTTGCACCACGCAATTTTGATCTTGAAGCCATAAACGCAAGTTATAAATACCCTGACGGCAACGAAGAAGCAGTTAAGAACATCAGTTTCAAGCTATTACAGGGCGAGACTCTCGGAATCACCGGGCCGGTTGGCTGCGGCAAAACAACTTTGCTGCGCCTGATTATGAAGATCCAAAATTTAACAAGCGGCAAAATATTGGTTGGAGGCGCTGATATTGCGCGTGTAAACACCGAAAGACTCAGAAATATCTTTTCTTATGTGCCGCAAGAAGTATTTTTGTTTTCTGAGTCGGTTAAAGAAAACATATTATTTTCAGCAGAAAATAAAAACGACCCCAAACAAGCTTTAGCATATGCAGCTTTGGCAGGGCTGAAAGGCGAGTTAGAAAAATTCCCTCATGGAATAGAAACAATGTTAGGCGAAAGAGGCGTCAATTTATCGGGCGGGCAAAAGCAAAGAATTTCGATTGCCCGTGCGCTGCAGGCACAAAGACCGATTTTGGTGCTAGACGACTGCACAAGCGCTGTAGACACCGAAACCGAAAAAGAAATTTTAGATTCATTAAACAAAAACGGAAAAAAGACAAAGATTATAGTCTCTCATCGTATGGTGTCTATACAAAACGCCGACCGCATAATTTACATGGACAACGGCGAAATCGTAGAAATGGGCAAACACGACGAGCTTATGAAGCTTAATGGCCGATATGCGGCAGCCTGGCAGCGCCAACGCCTTAAAGAAAAGTTGGAAACAAAATGAGTAACACATATTTTCACGCAGACGAAGTCAAGACGCCATACTGGAACAATAAAATAGCATCTCGGATGCTGCCCTTCTTAAAGCCTTACAAACTTAATATGGCGGCCGCGATACTTCTCATATTCTGCGATACAGCGGCAACGACATCGTTACCGTTTTTTCTTGCCAAAGCAGTCGATGAGGGCATAAAAAACACCTCTTCAACTCTTTTGATGAAATACGTAACCCTCTATATAATCGGCCATATAGCGTGCTTTTTAATTGTTGCAATGCGTGACCGTTTATTGCAATACACCGGCAATTACATGCTGCACGACATGCGCAATAAGCTTTTTGCCCACATACAAAAACTCCCCATCTCCTTTTTTGACCGCAACCCCGTTGGTCGGCTTGTAATAAGGGTAACAAACGATGTCACAACCATGTCGGAGCTTTTTTCAGGCACCCTAGTAAGCGTTTTATCGGAAATTTTTATTATGCTGGGAATAGGCAGTATGATGTTTTATCTTCATCCGATGCTTACCCTGCTGACGCTGCTCACTACACCCGCTCTGGTATTTTTAGCATACAAAATACGAAGCAGAATGCACGAAGCTTATCGACTTTCGCGCGTTAGGTTAGCCACTTTAAACTCTTCGCTGGCCGAAAATCTCTCGGGCATGAATGTAATTCACATATTTAACCAAGAAAATTCAAGAAGTGA
>MWDD01000206.1 GCA_002070375.1 bacterium ADurb.Bin157
TGTTAAAAGCCTTTCTCACAATTTAAACGTCTTTATCAAGAAAACTTTTTCGGTGAGGTGATATATGTTTCAACTGGATGTCGGGGTAGAACTCGATTTTGTTTGTTATGACGAAGTCGGAGAAATTTTAGACCTCACCAATGCAACAGGGGCTTTTTTATTCATTAAAAGAGGAAATGAAATTTTGAAAAGAACTGCAACTTTAGCTGACGACCGAACAACCGGAATTATAACTTACATTATAACCGATGAAGACTTAACGGTAGGTGGCTTGAATTATCAACTGCAAGTAGCGGTTGACTTTGCTAATGGTGCTCACATTAGTAGTTCAATCGTAGAGGCTCACGTGGCCGAACCCTTAGAGGCTGACTATGTGGAGGAATAACAATGGCTGACGTAATAACCGACATTCTAAAGCTGGTTAAATCCAGCGATGATTCGACCGATAAGGGGAAACTGGCGAGGGATTTCTCGGAAAATATGCAAAAAATAGACGACTTTGCCGGAAAACAAGCCTACGTTCATACCCAAAGCGTGCCATCAGCAACCTGGACAATTAACCACAACTTAGGCCGGAAACCCTCGGTAACGATTGTTGATAGTTCTGAAAAAGTTGTATTTGGAGATATAACTTATGTGACCGATAACCAATTGACCGTTTCGTTTAGTGCAGCTTTCGGTGGGAAAGCATATTTGAATTAGCGAGGTGAAATAAATGCCTGACTTTTTAGCTCCAATAAATTTGAATAAAAATGAAATGCAAAATATGAGGCTTCAAAATTTGGCTTCTGCTCCTGAAAATCCGGTTGAGGGGCAAGTTTATCACAATACGACCGACCATAAAACCTATGCCTATAACGGTACTTCCTGGGTTGAGATGGGGGGCGGCGGAACCGGTGATATGACTAAGGCGGTTTACGATACCGATGAAAACGGCATTGTCGATAAGGCGGAAACGCTTGATGACGGGGCCGGGAATACCGCAACCGCTAAGGATGTAAAAGATGCTGTGAGTGCAAGTCATGCTCAAAATACCGATACCGGAACGACTTCAGGAACCTTCCAGCTTGATTCTGGAAACTCTGGCCCCAAGTTAAAAAACAATGCCGGTGAGGTACAACTTCGAAACGCTGCCGATGATGGCTATGCGGATTTGAGGTGTAAAAACCTAAAAGTTGACGGGACTACAACCATTGTCGATTCTGAAACGGTTACGCTGGCCGATAATATTTTAGAACTCAATTCAAATATTACTGTTCACGGTCAAAACGATGACGGTGGAATTGCAGTTAAAAGACTTAAAGATAACGACTCCGACCGTGCCGATGCTGAAATGTATTTTGACAATACCAACGGCGTTTGGAAGGTAAAAAATGGTGCAACCGATGATTTGCAAACCCATCAGGTAGCAAGAAAATACAGTGTTGCAGTTGGTGATGGGGAAACAACCAGCTTAGTTGTTACTCACAATTTAAATACCCGAGATGTAACCGTAACCGTAAGAGAAACCGGTTCACCCTATGCCGTTGTATTCCCTGATATTGAAATGACCTCAGTTGATACTATTACGGTAATATTTGCAACTGCCCCAACTTCAAATCAATACACTGTCGTGGTAGTAGGGTAAAAAAATGAAATTTCTTGGTGCACGACCCCAACATGAAGACTTGAAACTTTTGGT
>MWDD01000207.1 GCA_002070375.1 bacterium ADurb.Bin157
TGTTTATATTCATTTTTGGAAACTTCGCCTTTCCGAAGAGCAGCTTCGAGGTCTTTCTGCTTTTCAGCATATGCCAAATTTTCGAGTTCTATTTCATTTTTATTATATTCAGCAAGGAGTTTGAGCCATTTTTCTTTTTCAGCTGAAGTAGAATCTATCCCAGAGCTGCTATCCGATTTTTTACCTGTTACTTCTTTGGCATCTGTACCAGCACCATCCATTTCGCGAATACGTGCCCGAATTGCTTCTCTCTCTGCGAATAGTTTATTATATTCATGTGCTCTCTTTAATGCCTCGGGAGAATAATCTTCAGATGTAACTTGTTTCCGAACAGTATTCCCCATTTCGTCTTTAACTGTCTGCCATGAAGTCAAATATTCTTTCGCTGCTTGATCTGCCTCTTTTATTGCCTCCATTTCTTCGTCAATTGCTTCTTCTTTCGCTGTTAGTACTTCACGAGCTGCTTCTTTTTGTTTATCTGATAAACGAGTCAATTCATCATAGCTCTTCCTCATTACATCATTATACTCTTCTTGTTCTTTTTTCGCCCGACGGAGGTGATCAAACCATGCGGCCAAAGCTACGGCAGCCGACAGGAGCCCTGTCACTATTACCCCAAGAGGATTTTTCTTGAGCGCAGTAGTAAAACCTTTAACAGCGAAAATCGCACCTTTAACAGCTCCGGTAAAAAGCAAATAAGCAAATGTATCCGCTTTCATCGCAATAGTATTAGCAATAAGTGCAAGTCGATGAGCCACAAGAGCGAGTCCGGAAGCATTTGCCGCGATAGCCTGACCAGCAAGACCGGCAGAAACTGCAGCCTGAATAATCACAAAAGCGCGATAAACGAGAATCAGTTTCGATATCAGCATCAACAACGGTCCAATCGCAGCGACAGCAAGAGCTAATCCGACAACCCATTTACGTGTTGTTTCATCAGAGTTCTGCAACCATAGATTAAAGTCTTTAAACGCACCAACAGCAGGCGCTAAAAACTGCAATACAACTTGCCCGCCGATCTCCAAGGTTTCACCCATGATATTTTTGAGCTGAAGCATTGCACCACTGTTGCCTTTTGCCTCTGCTGTTGCTTGGTCAAACCCTTGCGCCACTGCTTTTTGATATATTGCTAATTTTTCTGATTCTGTCTTTGCTGATTTAATAGCTGGTATAGTTTTGCCTAACGCTGTGAAATTTCCCTCTAGCGCATTCCCGACAATTTTCAGAGCCTGGTTTAAATCTAGATCAAAAGCTTTACTAAGTCCGATTGCGTCTTGTGTTGCTGATTTTATTTTATCTGCAGAGATACCCATACTTAGACCCAGCTGCATTGTTGACTGCACTGCATCGTCACTAATCAGCGTAGTGTTTTGGATTTCAGACGCATAAGCCTGTAGAGACTTCATTTGAGCGTCGCTGTATTGTCCGCTTGCCTGCAATGCGGCTTTCAGTTTATTGTCTGCCTGTTCCTGTTCTGCGAAAGCTTTGACGGCAAGACCGCCAAGAGCCATGATCGGAGCAGTTACATATAAAGAAAAATCTTTGCCGAGTTTATTGAAAGAATCAGAAGCACGTGAAAGCTTCGAAGCCATCTGATCAACATCTTTTCCGAGTCCGGTG
>MWDD01000208.1 GCA_002070375.1 bacterium ADurb.Bin157
GAGCAGATTTAGAACGGTTTTGTCTCCCAAAGAAGATCAAGAATTTCTTGAAAAAATGAAACTTGTTGCGAGAGATGAAGATGGAAATCTAAGAGCTACTGTAAGCGGTGTTTTAATGGCTACAGAGGCTCCTGAAACATTTATATCAAATGCTTTTATCCAAGCGGTTTATTATCGTGGCGTAGAACGCAATGGCGCCAAACAACTTGATGCCAAAGACATCACCGGCCCACTCGATATTCAGATTCGAGACGCATGCAAATTTGTTGAAAGTAATATGCGGGTTTTTGCCATAAAAGCGCCTAATCGAATAGAAACCCCTCAATTCTCTATGAATGCGGTTTTTGAAGCAATAGTTAATGCGGTTGCACACCGAGATTATTCTATCTATGGTTCAAAAATCCGCTTGCAGCTATTTGCCGACCGGCTTGAAATATATTCTCCCGGCTCTATTCCCAACACAATGACAATAGAAAGTATTTCTCAAAGGCAATCGGCGCGAAATGAATTAATCAGTTCACTGCTCGCAAGATGCCCGATGAACGTGAATGCATTCGGCAGCCAGAGAAGTTATATCATGGACAAGCGTGGCGAAGGTGTGCCGATTATTATAGTTGAAAGTGAGCAGCTCTCAAAAAAAAGACCCGTCTACGAGCTTATCGATGATTCAGAGCTAAAACTGACCATATTTGCCGCGCAACCACCTTGGGAAGATTAGCAGAGAACAGTTGCTGCAACAAAAATTGTTCAGATTGTAACCTTTTGATTATTCTGCTATAATGCAGCCCTAATGAAACAGATAATATTACCCTTTATAATCGCATGGCTTTCGGGTATGCTGCTTGTTCCCTTGGTTCGAAAGGCCGCAATAAAGCTTGGTCTGGTCGATCGCCCGAACAACCGCAAAATACATAAATCGCCCATACCAAGAGTCGGCGGCGTCGCACTGTTTCTGGGCAGTTTAATAGGCGCATTGCCCTTTTTAAAAGAAAACTCCGCAACGCTTGGCGTATTGCTTGCCAGTGCTTTTATATTTGTTATCGGTCTTATCGACGATCTTATAGATTTAAAGCCTCGTGTAAAGCTTGCAGCACAAATAATCGCATGTTTTGTTCTGTTCATGTTCGGCGTTAAAATTAACATTGTTACCGACTTTATAGCGGGGCAGGGCTTCGTATCGCTAGGTTTGCTCACTTATCCTCTGACATTGCTTTGGATTATAGGTCTGACAAATACCGTAAACCTCGTTGACGGCGTCGATGGCCTCGCCGGCGGCATCGTATTCATAGCTCTTTCGACTTTGCTCACTGTAAGACTTATGATTCCGCAAGTGCAAGACCCCGCTCTGATGAGCAACGTTCTTGTTATTTCGGCCTCAACGATGGGCGTTTTGCTGGCATTCCTCAAATATAACGTCTTTCCGGCAAGCATTTTTATGGGCGATTCAGGCGCTTATTTCCTTGGCTTCATTACGGCCGCGCTTTCTGTGGCAGGCGGCGCAAAAGGTTCAATTCTGTTCCCGCTGATCGTGCCCTTAATCGCCTTTGGGCTGCCCGTCTTTGATGTGCTTTTCGCGATTCTCAGGCGCTTCTTCAAAAGAGTGCCCATATT
>MWDD01000209.1 GCA_002070375.1 bacterium ADurb.Bin157
AACAAGCCCGTTCGAAATTGAAGTTTTTGTGCATGGCGCCATGTGTTACAGCGTATCAGGCAGATGCTTTTGGAGTATTGCGCTGGGCACAAGATCGGGCAACAGAGGCACATGTGCACAGCCTTGCCGAAAAGAATACATCACCTCGAAAAACAAAAAAGGAACATTTCTTTTCAGCCCGAAAGATTTAAGACTGATCGAAGAAGTGGGCGATTTAAGTAAAATGGGGGTAGCCTCGCTTAAAATCGAAGGGCGTATGAAAAGCCCGGAATACGTGTATCAGGTTGTATCAGAATACAGAAAAGCCCTAGACGAAGGCACCTTTGAGCAGAATGAACTTTCTGAAGTATTTTCGAGAGCTTCAGGCAAAGGTTTTTACCATGGCATACCCCGGGCTGACAATTGGAAAACCGGAAAAACATCGGGCCGAGAGGGTGTATTAACCGCGATAACTACAGGGAAAACAAACGACGGGCTCATTGAATTGTTGGTCAAGGCACCATTAAAAGCCGGAGACGGACTATTTTGGGTTATAAATGAAATAAAAGCGGGGGCCCGTGTAACCTATATAAAAGCAGATAAAAAGAAAAAAGACTATTTTTGGGTAAGGGGACTGCCAACAAATTTAGGCGCAAAAACAGAGCTGAGGCGCACTTCAAAAGCCACAGAAAGCTATCACGAAAGCCTGTGGAACAAAGATTGGGAAAGACTTCCCGTTGATTTGTTTTGGTCGGGACATGACCAAACCCCTCTGGCAGTAGAAGCTATAATAAATGAACATAAATTGCGCCTCGAAAGCGAAGAACTGCTTCACCCGGCGCTCAATAACGGCCTTAAAGACGGGCCGCTGCAAGAAAAGTTTGCCGTGTTGGGCGATCTCTACAGGGCGGGCAGACATGTTTCGACAATGCTCGGAGACAGGCTCCATTTAAGCGCAGGGGCTCTTAAAAAGTTAAAACGAAGCTTGGTTGAGGCTATCAGCAAACTAGACCAGCTGCCGCCGCCACAAAAAGGGCCTTTCATTGTAACAACACCGGCACCCGACTACTCAGAACACTTTAAGAGCGAAAGTTCAAAAAGTGAAGTTTATTTAAAAATATATAATAACAAATTTCCGTTTGAAAAAGAGCTGCCTGCCGACAAATTTATAATACCTTGGTTTTCTGACAAAGAAAAAGCCGGGCGAATAATTGATCCCCAAAAATTAGCCTACTGGCTGCCACCGATATTTAATCACGAACAAATGTCAAATATACAAAAAGAGCTTAAAACTCTTAAAAAGGGCGAATTCAGGTGCTTCGGCTGGGAAGGCTTCGCTCTTGCGGAAATGTTTCCAAACTTAATTTTTGTGTTTGATTGGTGCTTTAATGTATGTAATTTAAGCGCGTTGGACTACATTCGAAAACAGAAGTTAGATGCGGTTTTATCAAAAGAGTGGGCCGAAGACAGCATACCTGATTCGTTAGTTGCAATTCGCACAGGCCGGGGATGGAACCCGTTGGTTTCATATACAAGGTTTCCGAAC
>MWDD01000210.1 GCA_002070375.1 bacterium ADurb.Bin157
CATTATTAACCGACTAAATTTCAAAGTCGGCATTTATCTTTGTTAACTCTCTGATATTCAATTTTTCATTTTACCTTTTATAAATTAAGCCCCCCCTTTTAACCTGAAAGCGGGAAAAGACTGTTGCTGTAATCTGTTGTTTTTCGGTATTTGTCGTAGAACCGTTTTGAGTTCTTCAGCAACTCCTCAAGGTTAAGATAGCTGATCAAATGCTGTCTTACCAAACATGCTATTGTTGAGAATGCTTTTTTCGTTTCTGTTTTACGCTGTAAAACGGTCAGCAACAACTGGGCAATGAGCGTACACCAGATCTGTATGCGGATTGCGTTCTCACTTTCGCCATAAAAGCAATGCAATTGAAAGTTCTGCTTCATTTTCTTAAACAATAGCTCTATTTGCCAGCGTTGCTTGTATATATCGGCAATATCTTGTGCCGTAATTTCCATGTTGTTGCTGATAAAAACATACTTGCGCCCTTTCTCATCTTGATAGGTGACCCTGCGCAACAGTAATTTTTTCGGCTCCTTGTCCTGTTTGTTTTCTTTGTAGCACAAGAGGATGTGTTCTTCTTTTAAAACACCCGCTTGCCCTTCCGTTAAAGTGGTTTCGCTGATGGTTTTGACAACTTCGAACAGGGCGTTGTCCTTCATCCGGGTAACGAACCATATTTGTTTCCCCGTCCACTTTGCAAAGAGTTTGTAATGGTTGTAAGCCTTATCGAACACCACCATGCTGTGCGGGTTAAGTACAAGATCGTTCAGGAACTTGCTGTCGTGGACTTTGGCCGCCGTTACTTTGACGAACTTCCCGACATCTTGTAGGGCATCGATGAGCATGTGTACCTTCAATCCCCCCTTCTTCTTGCCGCCATCCTTGGGGTTGCGCCCAACGCCTTTAAATATAAGGCTGCTGAAAAGCTGGATCGTGGTAGAATCGACGATGAAAAGCTCTTTGATGTTGAGCCCTATTGTCCGGCTGGACGACAAAAATGTCGAATAACGTTTTACCAAACTGAAATACAACGATTCAAAGAACGCACTGTCCCGTTCACGGTTACCATCGGTGATGGTACTCTTCGGTGGTACTTCAGACAAACCAAAATGACCCAGTTTGCCAACACAACCTATCATTCCTTCAACAATTTCTGTCACCGAATCACAACGGCTAAAAATACCGAACATCATGCTCACAAAGTGTGTCCAACTGCTGAACTTTTTATAATACCGGTCTGACTTATGCTCTTTGACCAAACCACTGAACTTGTTTTTATTCACCAAATCCAAAACTTGGGTGAAGATCGGCTGACCGACTAATTTTTTATTCGTATTTTCGCTCATACTGTATAAATTGCTAGTTTACACAGTAAAGATACAGGTTGGTCGGCTTCGGTTGGCCAACCTTTTATCCTAAAAACTTTTGTCGGTTACTAATGA
>MWDD01000211.1 GCA_002070375.1 bacterium ADurb.Bin157
TCTTCATTGTCCTAAATTGTCTTAATTTTTTCAACCATTCAATGCCACTATAGCTTCTTCTGCCGCCCGTAGAGCCGGATTGTGTGATTATTTTGTCTTTTTCTTAAGCGGGTCTAACGACGGTCGTGAGCGGAAAGGGCCGACGGGCGCGGGGCTTGCGCAAGCAAGACCCGTGATCCGGCGGTCATTTTCCGCCTCGACGCACATGTTAGAATTGAGCAGTTGTGATCGAATTTTTTGCACTTTATTGTCTTAATTTTGCCCTAAATTTGCCTTCATTGGCCTGATTTGTCTTGAAAAAAGACCGTCTAGCCCGTTCATGATCGACCTGCTACGCCTGAAAGCGTTTGGCACTGGACTTGCCTTTGGTTATGCGATCGACAAGGACTGTGACAAGCGATTTCAGGCCCACGGCCGAAGGCGCCCAGGCCAGGTAACTTTTAATATAATACTTTCGATTCAACTATAAACTCACTTTATTACCGAAAACTTACGCATGATTTGTATTTATTTTGTCCTGATTTATTAAAACTTTCGGTACCGCCAAAAACTTTTCTTCTACCCGCAAACTTTGATCTGGTGTGTATTTTTGGTCTTTTGCTTATTCTAACGTCTGTCGTGACCGGAAATGAGAGACGGGCGCGGGTGTTGCGCAAGCAAGACCCGTGATCCGGCCTCATTTTCCGCGTCTACGCGATTGTTACGCAGCTCATTTATTTAGTGTTCTTTTCATTTGATTTGATTGATGGCCTGCGGAAATTAGGATCGCATATATCGTCAGCTTGTGAACTAAGTTCTTCTTGTTCAGATTCTAGTTCTTCTATTAACTCCCACATTTCATTCTGATGGAGCCAGATTGGATCGGCATTGTTTTTAATAAATTCATCAACCGGAATTCCGTCTATCATTGGAGGTCTTTCTACGCGAACCTGTCGACCATTCATAAAAACATACATATATTTTTGTCTGCGACGTTCTTTTTCAATTTTTTGTTTTGGAGTTAATTTTCGTTTTGGCTTCGCCATGAAAATTCCTCGTTAAGCTTCGTTTGGTTTATTCTTTTTTGTCTTTGAGTCTGCGTAACGGCAGTCGTGAGCGGACGCCGAGCGTAGCCATCGGCGCAGCGAGGGAACCGAGGATGGCGCAAAAGTTGCGATTTTTCGCAACTTTTGTGATCAGACTCGGCGTTCCGGCTCGACGCCGATGTTAGAATAGCGTAGTTGTGATCGAATTTTTGCATTTATTATTGTCTTAATTGTCTTAATTTTGCCCTAAATCTGTCCTAAATTTGCCCTCATTGTCCTCATTTGTCTTGAAAAAGACCGTCTAGCCCGTTCATGATCGACCTGCCACGCCTGAAAGCGGTTGGCACTGGACTTGCCTTTGGTTATGATCGTCA
>MWDD01000212.1 GCA_002070375.1 bacterium ADurb.Bin157
ACAGATGGAAAGGCAAGCTTGAAAAATCTGACGAAATAATGCTTTTGATTAAAACTAAAGATTCGGCGTATAATTTGGTTGAGAAAATTATTCGAGAGAATCACTCTTATGAAGTGTGTGAAATTGTGAAACTACCTGTTGAGAGCGGTTATAAGCCTTATTTAGATTGGATAGAGAGCGAAACGGAACCGGGTAAAAAATAAAAAAAGAAAGAATAGAATAATGTTTTTTTCTGAAAATGGAATAGTGTTTTGTGCGGGGGATCTGCTGGAATTTTTGGGTTGTAAATACGCTTGCTTGCAAGATTGGGTTGCCGCTACAGGTAAAAAGGATCGGCCCGCTATGAGCGCCGACGCTTTGGTTATCGCCGAAGCCGGGTTGAAGCACGAGAAGATGTATTTGCAGTCGCTGAAAGAAAAGGGGGTCGAGGTTTTTGAAGTCCCGCAGCAAGGCACGACGAAAGAACGCGCAGAACTGACAAAAAAGGCTATGCGTAAGGGTAAAGAGGTTATTTATCAGGCCGCTTTATATTCGCATCCTTGGGTGGGTTTCGCAGACTTTTTGATAAAATGCGATAAACCTTCGAATTTGGGCAATTACAGCTATTATCCGCTTGATACGAAGCTAAAAAAGAGCGCTACCGTTGATCATTTGATTCAGTTGTCGCTTTACGCGGATTTGATTTCCCAAGTTCAAGGGAATATGCCCTCGGAAGCTCGTATTATAACGGGTGACGGTGCCGAGGTTTGTGTCTCTGCCGATTCTGCACGTTATTATTTCTTAGAAGCAAAAGAGCGGCTTGAAAAATATGTCTCAAAGCTTGATCTTGGCTTGCAGCCCGACCCATGTAAGCATTGTTCCGATTGTGCCTGGAAAGACGGTTGTGATCAGATCTGGGAATCACAGGATCACTTATGCAGAATTGCCAATATAAGAAAAACACAAATTAAAAAATTGAAGGACAGCGGCATAAACACGGTTACAGAGCTGGTGGAACTCGACGACAATCATTATATTAAAAAACTTTCGTCACGAATTTTCCAAAAAATAAAAAAACAGGCGACTTTGCAGAAACACAAAGAGAAGACCGGAAAGAGTGTGACAGAGATTTTGCCGCTTGAAGAGGGGCGCGGCTTTAATCGTTTGCCTGTGCCTGATTCGGGGGATTTGTTTTTTGATATGGAGGGCGACCCTTTGTATTCAGATGGGCTTGAATACTTGTTTGGTGTTTATTTGCGCAGTGAGGGCGAGGATTTTAAGGCTTTTTGGGGGCACAACCACGATGAAGAAAAGGTTGCTTTTGAGGGTGTAATGCGGTTTTTCGGCGAGCACTTGCAGAAGTTTCCGAACGCGCATATTTATCATTACAATCACTACGAAGTGACCGCGTTAAAGCGT
>MWDD01000213.1 GCA_002070375.1 bacterium ADurb.Bin157
TTTTTCGCTTCCTGGGGGCTTTATAGGGTGCAGCGGGTTCGCAGAATTTGTTGTTGCTGGCAATGGCCTTTATTTGATCAATGGTCAGGTCAGTTGCTTCGGCGATTTCTTCAAAAGACTTTCCTTTGGCAAGCATTTTTAGAGCAACTTTTTCGATGCCTTTTTCGATGCCTTTTTCTATGCCTTTTTTTTCAGCAGCGTCCAGGTCGGTGGCCAGGTCGCTTAAAAACATTTCTCTGGCGAGAAGCTCGTATCTCATATGCTCGTCAGTGTTGGCTGTGCTCATTTGTTTTATTACCTCGCATATTCCTTTTTCTTTTTTGAGCTCACCTGGCAACTCAGAATCGCTGCGGTAATAATCGCCGAATTTTAAAATATGAAGCCATTTTTCAAATCGGTTTTGCAACTCAGCAGGCTTGCTCTTGTCAAATTTTGACAACTCAACAAAGTGGTATTCCATAAGGTCTGTGAGGATATTGTTATTTTTATCGTGCTTGATCAGATATTTATTGTAAATCTCTGGTTCAGGCAGGGTCGTTTCACACATTATCCATAAACAGACTGTTTTGTTAAGATCAGCATATTTTGCGCCACGGACAATTTGTCTGGTATAACTTGCTGCAGAGTAGAACAATACTCGCTTTAAGATCTCAGCATGGGCTTTAACCTGAATTTCGACGCAATAGACTTCACCGCTGATGTCACGAGCCTTAACGTCAATTACAGACTGTTTGCCGTTTTGCCACTCAGGAAGATTGATCGGGTTGAGAATTTCAAGCTCTTCGATCTGCTGACTGCCCTTAAGACTGAGCAGGGCATTCAGCATCAAAGCCAGAAGCTTTTCATTGCCTTTGCTGCCAAATACAATCTTAAACAGCAGGTCATTAGTCAGCCCGAAATATTTAACTTCTGAATTATCAACGATATTCATGATTTTTTATTGCCTCTGAAAGTCTTGACAAGCCTCTGAACGTCGCGAATAGCCAGCCCTTTGGCAATTACCCGGGAGCGATCGATCATGCTTCTGGTAAGTTCAAAATCTGACATACAAATAGTATAACGCAAAGCCCCTTCCCTGACAATAAGGCGCTTAAAGCGCATAATCCGACGATTGGCGCAGATTATTTTTCAGGGCGGGCTGGCGGGCGTTTATCGCCCTGAGATTGCTTCGTCGGCCTGTGGCCGGATTAAATCATGATGCTGCTTGTGCATCCAACGCTGACTGAGCAGAACATCGAAGATACCATAAGGATAGTTAAAAAGGTCGTTGCCCGAGCAACAAAGCAGGTTTATCTTTCGTGCTCGCTGCGGCCGATACCTTCGTAGTCGAAGCCTTGTTGAAGCATCTTTTTGGGCTCGAACAGGTTGCGGCCGTCAACT
>MWDD01000214.1 GCA_002070375.1 bacterium ADurb.Bin157
AAAAATGCACCTGAAGAAATGAAATTAAAAGCAGTTTTGAAACATGCAGACGAATTGCTTCAGTCGCAGTTTGGCAGAATACAAGAAGCAATTCAAGGCGTGACAAATAAGTCAATTAACCGCCTTGCAGACGCGGCAGATAAAGCAAGCGAGCGATTGTCAAAGGCTATGCAATAAAGTTCATGGCGTCCGGCTTAAGCCACCGGGCGAGGCCGGGACTGGTAACTCCGGCCTGGCAAGATCGCGCTTCAACGGGTGCGGTCTTGCCCTCCTCTTTTAATAAGTGGACATGAAAACGGTTTTACTAACTTTTACTAAGTAAGGAGTTTAAAAAAATGGATATAGAACAAAGCGAATTTCAAATTACCGATAGAATGAAAAAGTTTGTCGATGAATACTTAATTGACTTTAATGCAACGCAAGCGGCCATTAGAGCCGGATATTCACCGGACACAGCTAACGAGCAAGGTTCACAATTACTGGCTAGGCCGGACATTAGGGAACTAGTTGCCGAAGGTCAAAAAGAGATTATGGATCGCACTCAAACATTTCAAGATAATGCAGTTGCTGAATTAAAGATTGTTGGCTTTTCCGATTTAGCGGATTTTTTAACAGTCAAAGAAGGCGGCATTGTTGAACAGAAAAGTTTTGATCAATTAACCAAAGAGCAAACCAAGTGCATTAAGAAGATAAAACAGACGGTCAGGACTTCTCATAGCTCCGATGGAAGCATACTTCATCAAACAGCCACGCTTGAAATTGAACTTCACGACAAATTAAAAGCATTAGAATTGCTAGGCCGTCACCTTGGCATGTTCAACGACACTTTGCGGCTAGGGGGTGGGCTTCCGCTTCAGATATTTTTTGAAGTAGCTCCACCAGTTGGTGACGTCATAATCACACGCGGTCAAGGCAGAGAACAAAAAAAGCTTCAGGCATGATCGCAAGTGCGGCGAATGGCTCAAGAGAATGTGCGGCAAGGCCAAAGAGGCGACTTGTCAAAAGATGTTACAAGTTTAACAGACCTAAAGAAGTGTCAAACAATTTGACACTTAACGATCTGAACGTAACTCGTAACGAGTCAAGCCGCTTGCAGAAAATCGCGGACATTCCTGACAAAAAGTTTGAAGCAATATTATTAGAAGCTGAATCGGCAGAGGTTCAGGCGAAGATTGCCATTTACAAAGCACGTGCTGATCGCAAGTGCGGCGAATGGCTCAAAGAGAATGTTAAACAAGGCGGTGACCGTGGAAACCAATATAAAAAGTTGGCAAGGTCACAAGATGTTACCTTGGCAAACATAGGCGTTTCAAAAATGGAGTCAAGCCGCTTGCAGAAAATCGCGTCTAATACAAGGTGCGATCTAATT
>MWDD01000215.1 GCA_002070375.1 bacterium ADurb.Bin157
TGCTATATTTTCTGGAGTCATAGGTATTTGAGCCATGCGTTGTGAAAGTTCATTTTGCAATTCTGGAGGTATTGGTGGCATAAAATTTTCCATACTATAAGGCATATTTTCACCAACCGCTTGAGCTGCGCCAAGGACTCCAAGTTTAGTTCCTTGATAGGCTATCGGAACCGATGCTTTAGCAGCCGCAAGTAAGCCGCCTTCTGGCACATAGCCTTCTTCTTGTGGCATGGTTGGCGGCAACATCGCCTGACGATCGCGGACTGCCTGAATTGAACTCATATCAAGTTCTTCCGGCACGACGATATCTTGATTAGGCGGGGCTGTGAATAACTTTTGCTCTGGTTCTATTGGTTGAGATATATACGGTGATTCTTGGCCGGCCTGCGGTTCTAATCCTGGTGGATAATATATATCTTGGTCGGATTTTATCGAAGGTCTTATAAAAGGTTCTTTAGATACCCTTTCAATATCACGACCTAATCCAGAAAGAGTGTCTGCTATCGGCGTCGGCGCGTTTTCTTCCATCGTTACAGGCTCAACTGCGGGGCCGTATATTTCGTCAAGAACGCTTGTTAGTTTCGTATTTTGTTTTCCATAAACTTCGTCAAGAACGCCGTCAAATTTGCCCATTAATAACCCTCCTGCGTGAGAATTGACTCTGCCTCTTCTCTGGTTTTTCCTTGTGCTTTAAGTTCAGCCGCCCGTTCTTTAAGCGTTTTTTTAGTTGAGGGCGTTGGAATGTTTGATTTTATATCAACAGCGGTCGGCCTTTTAATTCCATAATCTTTTTCAAAGGCCTGCATTTCCATATCGTTTTGAATAAGGTTTTGTTCGCCTGCTCTATATCTATTTGCTATTATGGCTTTTGCGTCGTCATTTGTTTCTTCTTTAAATTGTTTTTGAAGCTCTTTTAATTCAATTCCTAAAGCCATATTGCGATTTCGCAATTCGTTGTAATGTTCTTTAAGTTTGTCGGGCGTAACTTTACCGCTATAATATTTGTCTTGCGCCGCCTTGGTTTTAAAAGAGTCATAAATTCTTTGTTCTTCCGCAGTCAAGCCCGGCTTTGGAGTGTTTGATATAACAGCTTGCCCGCCGGTTGCATTGCCACCACGACCGCCGCCGCCGCCCTTCTTGAACAAGCTGTCAAGCCTGCTCTGCTTGTATTGTAAGTCAAGCGGATATAGCTCGCGGTCTCGCCTTAATCTTTCCTGTTTAATTTCGCGGTCAAGCAGCACGTCGGGATCTGCTTCGGCAAATTCACGCTTCATCTGCATACCTTTGCGGGCCTTCGTGAGG
>MWDD01000216.1 GCA_002070375.1 bacterium ADurb.Bin157
GAAGAAATAGAACAAGAATGGAACAAATTTTTATCTCTGACCGCCGCCTCAAGCAATAAAAATTGACATTAATATGTTGATTGCACGTTCACATATCTGTTCAGAAGTCCGGCTTAACAGCAGCCATTGCTCTGCGGGCGAGATCTGCTGTTGAAAGTAGGCAGCATCTTGTTTAAAAACCGGTGTCGTGATACTATCTTGGCATGTCTTTACAGATCAATAATTTATCAAAATCTTTTTCGACTCGAAATCTTTTTTCGAGTGTGACCTTTTCTGTCAATCCCGGCGAGTGCGTTGCGCTTGTTGGCAGCAACGGCTGCGGCAAATCGACCATGATGAAAATCATTCTTGGCGAGGAGCACAGCGACACCGGAACTGTTGTAAGAGCTAAAGACAGCCGCATAGGCTATCTTCCGCAAGAAATCTTTTTGTTCGAAAGTGAAAAAGAGACGCTCACCCTCTGGGAACTCACCACTCAAGCCTTTAAAAAGCTCAAAGAAATAAAAGCGCGCATTGATTTTATCGAGAGTGAGATGACAAGCGGCAATCATACGAGTCAGCTTCAAAGCGAATACGACACACTTCTGTGCGAATACGAAAAGTCCGGCGGGTACAGTTGGCAAGCGAAAACTATAAGGCTTTTAAAAGGCTTTGGTTTTAGCGAAGACCGCTTTCACGACTTACTAAAAACCTTTTCGGGCGGTTGGCAAATGCGCGCGTATTTTGTGCGCCTCTTACTCAGCGAACCCGACTTTTTGCTGCTTGACGAGCCTACAAACTATCTTGACATTTCTTCGATATCATTTTTAGAAGATTACTTATCAAATTATTCCGGCGGCATATTAATTGTTTCGCATGACCGTTATTTTTTAGATGAGCTGGCTGACTCTGTTGTAGCGATTTTACCCGAAGGTTCAAGAACCTTTCGAGGCAATTATTCCGGCTTTTTAGAAGCACGCGAAAACTGGGCTTCAGAAGCAGAAGCTCAAGCCGAGCGCCTCGACCGCGAGAGAAAACGAGTCGAGAAATTTATCGAAAGATTCAGATATAAGGCCACAAAAGCGTCTCAGGTGCAAAGCCGCATAAAACAGCTTGAAAAATTCGAAGAGATTGAACAAATCAGATCTCTCCCGAAGCTCAGATTTAAGTTTCCCGAGTGCGAGAGCAGCGGCGAAGTGGTTATACGCGGCGAGAACATTACTAAATCGTTCGGGCAAAAACAAGTTTTAAAAGATGTCTCATTCGTTCTCGAACGCGGCGACCGCTTAGCCATAATAGGCGAA
>MWDD01000217.1 GCA_002070375.1 bacterium ADurb.Bin157
ATTAAACAAAAGCAAAGAACAATCAAGGCAAAGTGATGAAAACATCGCTCGCATGGTAAATGCTTTACCCGAAGATAAAAGGACGCCGTTCTTAATGCAATTAACTACAGTGAAGAAAAACCCAACAACTGCTGTCTTGTTAGCTTTATTTTTAGGTGGGGTCGGAGCGCATAAGTTTTACCTAGGTCAAACGGGTTTGGGGATTGTATATCTTTTATTCTGTTGGACTACTATTCCCGGATGGATCGCGCTCATTGAAGCTTTTTCGCTTTCAGGAAAAACAGCTCAATATAACGAAAAGAAAGCACAAGAATTTTACCAAATGTATACAGGAACCTATCCGGTGAGGTATTAATATGGGCGCTAAGACTTTATTCTTTCAATTTAGTTCACCTCATTCTTTTGAACAAGTCCAAGAAGCCGCATTTAAATCTTTTCTTCCCCTCGGCGGCCAGATAATTAAAACCGATAATGGATTAAGAATAACACAAGGTAAAGAAGGCGTAACCTTCGGCTTTACAGCTGATTTCGACGCTACACTTACCATAAGCCAGCCAAAGGAAGGAAAATATGATTTAGTTTGCATTGTACATTGGAAGCTGAACACACTATCAATTGTCTGCTTGATTGTCGGCGCATTCGTGTTCGGAATCCTTTGGATTATCCCACTATTGCATCTATTTATCGATCCCTCCTCAGTATATAATCAAGCAATGTTCAATATACCGAATTTACTACCAAGTACCGACTAAATATAGATCTTACACTCAAAAATTTTTGTTGAAAAGACAGCGCATTTATTCTTTGCGCTGTCTTGTTTATATAAATTCAAAGAATAATTTTTTTGAAATTTCGTATATGTTACGAATAATGTAATTCTGGTTTAAAATTCAAGCTGTAAGTATAACGCTTTTCAGAGTCAGCTCATGCACTCACCCGAAATAACCCCGCCCGCCCCTCACCCTCAGCCAGACCCAACGCAAGTGCATATTCCCGCCTTCATGCCCTTCTTTTGGCTGGGCTTAGCAGCCCTGCTGGGTTCGCTGGCGGCTGATGCCCTTCGCTTGCCCTGGGGCGCTTGGGCAGGACTGCTAGGCGCTAGCTTCCTCGTGCTTATCTGGCAAGCCAGCCGTCGCTCGCGCCTCTTGGTGCAAAGGAAGCTGCCGCTGGCTGCCGTCGCTGCTGCCTTTTGCCTCACAGCGCTGCTCTATCAGCTCTCCTTGCCGC
>MWDD01000218.1 GCA_002070375.1 bacterium ADurb.Bin157
ATAATGGATACAAGCGGCTCTATGTCGTATAGGGGAGCCGGTAAAACATCAAAGCTCGATTATGCTTCCACTTTGGCGGCTTCTCTGTCGTATCTCATGCTCAGACAACAAGATTCTGTAGGTCTTGTAACCTTTGCAGACGGTGTTCGCAGAATTATCAGGCCAAAAACCGGAATGCCTCATTTAAAGGTTATTTGCAATGAATTAGAAATGACCAAACCCGAAAACACAACCAGCATAGGCGAAAGTCTTGATGCGGTGGGGCAAATAATGAGAAAACGCGGTGTGTTTATAATTTTTTCCGATCTTATGGACAACGCAGAATTGGTAATTAGTAAACTGCGTCAGCTTAAAAAGCGAAGGCATGAGATAGTTTTGTATCACGTGCTCGACCGCGACGAAATAAGTTTTCCCTTTGACGACACAACAGTTTTTAAAGATTTAGAAGACAAAAGCGAAATTATCACCGACGCGTTTACTCTTAAACACGAGTATTTAAGGCGCATACGCCACATGGTCAATACTTATAAATCTGCTTTAAGAAAATCAGGAATAGACTATTTGCTGGCAGATACTTCTATATCTCCTGAAATAAATCTGAGAAGCTTTTTCACGCGCCGACAGTCTTATAACCTTTGGGGTGACAGGTAATGACATTTATATCACCGTGGTTTTTATTGGGTTTATTGGGAATAGCTATTCCCGTATACCTGCATCTTTATTACAGAAAAACACCGGTACAAAAAGAATTTCCGTCTTTGAGGCTTATAAAGTTATCCGTAGAATTCGTTGCGCGCAGAAAAAAAATACGCAACTTAATTTTAATGACTTTGCGAATTTTAACCGTAGTTTTGGTTGTAATGGCCATGGCTAGACCGTTTTTGGGAAGCAGCGCTTCAGCTGCGGCTGATGCTCAAGCGCCCTCGGCTTTTGTTGTTTTATTAGACAATTCAATGTCTATGAGTAGCGTCGATAAGGGCATATCAGCTTTTAACAGCGCTCGAAGCAAGGCATTGGAATTAATCGATCAAATGACAGAAAACGACAGAGCCACAGTAGGTTTCGTGAACGAACCGGGCCGATTAGGCTATTCCCAACTTACATGGGACAAAGAGGC
>MWDD01000219.1 GCA_002070375.1 bacterium ADurb.Bin157
TGTCCGGCGGTGAAAGGGAAGGGAGGGAAACGCGATGGCGAATAAACTTCCATACATGCAGTTTTATGTCAACGATTTTGACGAGGATACAGCCTCTATATCATCCCTTGCCGTCGGCGTATGGATAAGAATTCTTATGGCTATGCATAAAAAGCGCACTGGAAGCATAAGCGGAACGCTTGAAAAACTATCGCAGATAACACGCGCGACAGTCGATGAATTAAAGACTGGACTTGTGGAGTTGTCGGCGGAGAATGTTGCGAATATTCACGACATTGAAACGCTAAAAAAACAGATTTGTAACGCGCCTTGTAACGCAGTTGTAACGGTGATTTGCCGCAGACTGAAACGCGAGGAAGAAAAACGCATTTTAACCTCAGAAAGAGTAAATAAACTAAGAGCGAAACGCGATTGTAACGCGCCTTGTAACGCAGTTGTAACGCAAGAAAAAAGCGATTGTAACGCGACACACGCGCCTAAAGAATCAGAATCAGAACCAGAATCAGAAATAAAAAAAGAAAACAAAAGAAAAAAAATCTTTTCTTTTGTCGGGGTTGATTTTTTCCCGGAGAAATTCAAGACGAAAACTTTCACGACCGCTTGGCAGGAATGGGAGGTCTTTCGCAGGGAAAAGAGATGTGCGCTAACCGAGTCAACAGCAAAGAAACAGCTGGCAATGTTGTCGGCTTTTGATGAATCTGAGGCTATTGCAATCCTCGACAAGAGCATAACAAACGGCTGGCAGGGGTTATTTCCTGAATCGGTGAAAAAAGGTGATGATGAACTTTCTGTTGCCGAAAAGATCGAAAGGGGAATCCAGATATGAGAAACGTATCTGATATCGAAAGGCAGATTATAGGAGCGATTTTAAACGATGTTAACATGCTTGACCTATGTCAGACAAGGGGTATATCATGTTTTTCGTTTGGCGATGCCAAAGCGCGCAAAATTTACGGCATTGCAGAGGACATAGCAAAGGCGGGAAAGTGCCCGGATGTCTTAGAAGTGGGAAATCATGCGCCGGAATTGCTCGATGATTTGATGAGTGAAAAGTATCTCTGCGTTTCGACGGC
>MWDD01000220.1 GCA_002070375.1 bacterium ADurb.Bin157
ACCCGAACCAGTCCAGGTATAGAATAGTCTTCCGTTACTTTTCCGAATATAAATCCGGTCAACCAAATGTGGATTAGCGGTTTTTCCAAGATACACGAATCGGAGAAGTGGTTCCAGCAAGAGAAGGATTAAGACATTTAATCCACCTCAGACACAATGCTTTGGGAACAGATCGGAGAAGTAGTTCCAGCAAGAGAAGGATTAAGACTATATGTTTAAACGACTGGTAGTCTAAAAGACTACCAATCGGAGAAGTAGTTCCAGCAAGAGAAGGATTAAGACAACCCATTTGCGGGATGCTTAATATTCGTAAAGCTCTTACCTGAATAATCGGCAAGAGCCTTAAAACACTCTTTTACTCCATCGTTAAATTTTTCTTTAACGATGAATACTCGATGAACTCTCCTTCTTTGGTCAACCCCACCGTGAAAACTATGATAAATTGTAAAAGCATAGTTTTCGCCAGAATACCCCCAGGTCTCACCGCTACCCCAGAAGCGGTTTCGGTTTGCATACGGATCATCTTCGTCAATTGAACTCGTTAATTCTTCGAGTTCAATATTTTCAATTTCCGAACGTGGTATAACGAATACCATATTCTTAGAAATTCGAAACTCTGAGCGTAAACGCTCAAGTGGTGTCATGTCTGATTGGGGTTTGATAGCCCAAACAGACCCGCAGTTGTAGCCCAGCGAACCACCTTTTTTTATTGTGGTTTCGCCAGCCTTTGAGCCGTTAGTGTTCCATCCGGAAACCTTAATAAGGTTTTCGGATTTGTTTTCTATAACGAAGTGGTGGCGACCTAATGTGCCACCCGCGCGGAGTTGAACTCCTGTTTCTTTTTCGCTGAGTTCAGCGAAAGAAAAGTATCTATTGGCCATGGCGTATGAATTTTAATTTTTTTAATTAATTTTGAAAAAACCCGGACGGCTAAAAAACCGTCCGGTATAATTCAGTAAAAACCTACTTTGCAATGTAAAAATCACCGTCCTTACGAGCACGACCGGCGAGGTACTGTCTGGCATGGCTTTCGGCTTC
>MWDD01000221.1 GCA_002070375.1 bacterium ADurb.Bin157
TCGGTTGGCGTAGGAATTCTTATGGAATCAGCCATAAAGCCAATTTCTTTAACTTCGGGAATAACCTGAACCAAAGCTTCTGCGGCATTAGTCGAGGTCAAAATGAGATTATTCAAAACACTTCTGCTTTTACGCAAATCTTTTTCGCCGGCTCCCGGAACGCTGTCAAGCACTGACTGCGTATTGGTTGCCGAGTGAATCGTAGACATGGAAGCGGTCAAAATTTTGCTGGTTGCTTCGTTTTCCAGTAATGGCTTGATCATATGTGCAAGCCCGGTAGTTGTGCAAGACGCCGCAGATATTACATGATGCTTTTCGGGGTCAAATGAGCCATGATTGATGCCGTAAATTAAAGTTATTGCATCTTCGGGCAGTGTTGCGGCCTTATTTTTGATTTTAAACGCCGACGAGTTCAATACGACACGCGCGCCTGCGGCCAAATGCCCTCTTATAGAGCCTTTTGCGTCATCAGGATCAATTGTGGGATCAATGAATTTGCCCGTACACTCGGTTACAACTTCGACGCCATAATCGCGCCAGGGGATGTCTTTTGGGTTTCGTGCTTTGCGAAGTACGGTCACAGGAATACCGTCTATGCGCATTTTTCCGGCTTCGTTATCTAATATTTCAATAAATGGCTTGGCGTTTACACCATATAAAAATCTGTGCATAGCGCCGTATGTTGAATCTTTTTCTATAAATTGCGCCACAGCATACAAGTCGCGCCCAATTTCTCGACCTTGGTTAACAATGATTTCATCGAAGTATTTAGCTCCGATGTGGTGCCATAAAGTCAACTTGCCGATACGACCGAGACTGTTGATTCCAAGGATTTTCTTCCGACCTTTGAACACATCAATTGCCATTTCAATACTCTCCTATTATTTATTTATAATAAGTGCTCACACTACCTCTAAACAGTCTACTCGCCATTTTTAAAACTTACAAGCCATTTAGCCTTTAATTCTTTAAACTATTGTGATAAGATTCTGTAAATCAAAAATTCGAGGCAATAAATGAACGTTGCAGGTAAAAAA
>MWDD01000222.1 GCA_002070375.1 bacterium ADurb.Bin157
CTCCAGCGTGAAGCGGACTGGCTCCTGGGGAAGGGGAGCACACAATATTGCTGAGCTGTTGGTCTTGTCGTTTGGTTTGTCAGGCTTCATGACAAACGCTGACCGACTTATTTAAAAAACTTTGTCAAAAGAGAGTTATCTACATTTTTTATATTTAAAATGAATTATGAAGAAAGGGTTTATAGGAACTTAATAAATAAGAGTAATTTAATATCATATAAAGTTCAAATTAAAGAGAGTGACCTGTTTATATCTTCAGACACAAATCTGAGTTCACAAGCCTGCCTTTCACTGAGAAAGCACCGCGATCATCTCGAAGCATATATACGAACTTACCCTCATTTTAAAACATCTCTTTTGCCTTTACCGTCCGATCCCAGCGCCCCCGCTATTGTCAGAGAAATGTTGCAAAAATCGGCCTTGTGCGGGGTAGGCCCGATGGCCTGTGTAGCCGGTGCCATTGCCGACTTTGTCGGTTCTGACCTAAGAGGACTCTTTACTGACTTGATCATTGAAAACGGGGGAGATGTTTACTTAAATTCGCAAAAACAGCTTACAGTGTCGATTTTCGCTGGTGAATCTGCTTTAAGTTATAAGCTTCATCTTACTGTAAAACCTGAACAATGTCCGATCGGTATCTGTACCTCATCTGCCAGCGTCGGACCATCTTTGAGTTTTGGCAATGCCGACGCAGTATGCGTACTGGCCAAAACAGCAACTCTTGCCGACGCCGCCGCTTCCGCCATCGGGAATCGCGTAAAAGGAAAATCCACTATTAAAAACTGTCTGGATTGGGGAATAGAAATTCCTGGGGTGTCGGGAATAGTGATTGTTGTGGAAAACAATTTCGGTGCCATAGGAGACGTCGAGTTTGCCTGAAGAAAGCATGCACAACCCTGGTTTATTAGTGATCTGAGAGATAGAGCAGAAAGCCACGGTGTTGGGTTTAGGTTAACTTGCTGCCGCGAGAATGATTTTAAAATCAGGCGGAAGACTTTTCATAAACCGTGAAAAGTAT
>MWDD01000223.1 GCA_002070375.1 bacterium ADurb.Bin157
TACGATGTCACCATTCTGGTAAACGGATTGCCCTTAGTGCAGATCGAGCTTAAAAAGCGGGGGGTGGCTATCCGCGAAGCTTTCAATCAGGTGCACCGCTACAGCAAAGAAAGTTTCAATTCAGAGCATTCGCTGTATAAATATTTGCAGCTCTTCGTCATTTCAAACGGCACCGACAGTCGCTATTTTGCCAACACCACCAGAAGAGATAAAAACAGTTTTGACTTTACCATGAACTGGGCGAAGTCAGACAATACGCTGATAAAAGATCTGAAAGATTTTACCGCCACCTTTTTTCAAAAAAACACGCTTCTCGAAGTCCTGCTCCGTTATTCCGTTTTTGACGTCAGCAATACTCTCCTGGTAATGCGCCCCTATCAAATAGCGGCTACGGAACGAATTTTGTGGAAAATTAACAGCACGAACCAAAGCAAGAACTGGAGTTCCGTCGAAAGTGGCGGGTATATCTGGCACACGACCGGCTCCGGAAAAACCCTGACCAGCTTTAAGGCAGCCCGTCTGGCTACCGAGTGCGATTTTGTCGACAAGGTATTTTTTGTGGTAGACCGTAAAGACCTCGACTACCAGACCATGATAGAGTATCAGCGCTTTTCACCCGACAGCGTCAATGGTTCAGTGAGCACCGCAGGATTAAAACGCAACATTGAAAAAGATGACAATAAAATCATTGTTACCACCATTCAAAAACTCAATAACCTGATGAAAAGTGAAGACAACCTGCCCATTTACAAAAAGCAGGTTGTCTTTATCTTTGATGAAGCACACCGTTCACAATTCGGAGAAGCTCAGAAGAATCTCAAGAAAAAATTCAAAAGATTCTGCCAGTTCGGTTTTACCGGTACGCCAATTTTTCCGCAAAATGCTCTGGGAGCAGAAACCACTGCCGGGGTATTCGGTGGTGAATTACATTCCTACGTAATAACCGATGCCATTCGCGATGAAAAAGTATTGAAGTTCAAAGTGGACTACAATGATGTACGCCCACAATTCAAGGC